>CAXRCG010000119.1:0-40147 GCA_964228885.1 Pseudomonadales bacterium
TTGAGCGCTTCGATCATGCCAGCTTCATAAACTGTCATTCCTCGCCCAGTCTTTATAAAGGTGCTTTCCGTTGACATGGACAAAAAATGTTCCCGGCGAAGCATGTTTTCCGTTTCGGGTACATTAGCGAGATGATTACTAACGACATAACCCCGCTCAAACGCCTCGCTTAGTCCAACAAGCGTGACACCCATTTCTTTGGCGTCAGCTTCAGATAAAAACGGATCGAAAACGAGAATGTTCGCATTGTGATACGAAAGTCGCCGGATAACTTCTCGCCCAACCATTCCAGCACCCAAAATCGACAGCTCAACTTCATAGTTACCCTGAGCCTTCGTGGGTTTCCAAGCGCTAGCACCCTCGGACATCAGCCGGCGGGTCAATCCGAAGTAGCCTTTTGAGGCCAGCGTCATCTGGGCAACAGTAAATTCGGCAACTGGAATACCGTTTGCTGCCCACGCAGAAACTACTCGAATCCCCTGCTGCAACAGAGGCTCAGCGAAATATTTCACGGTCCCTGCACCATATAAAACCATCTTGAGCGCAGACATTTGTTTGATCTGCGCTGATCTCAGCCTCGGCATACCCCAAGTTGAGAATATGTACTCAACTTCTGACAGCTCAGGCAGTTGGTCATCCAGGTTCTCTTTACAGACGATCACCGGATGGACATCAGCCAGCGCTTTAAGCCTATGAATTCTCGATTCTGGATAGACGTGTGTGAGTAAATCTTCTCGATTGCCAAAAAAAGCTACGTTAGGTTTGTTCACTGAAAACCTCATCCTCATTTTCTATTTCGGCCAGCACCTGATGAAGCGTTTTTGCATCGTCCGCAAGGTGCGCCGGCTTATCGTCCTTAACAAATTCCAGACAAACATAGCGCTCTTTGTCACCTGTCATTTGTTCATATCGGTGGACAAGGCGAAGATATTTCTTCCATCGCTCAACACCCGTCGACAAAGGATGCCTGTCTTTAAATCCGGGCCACCAGTGAAAGACATGGACTGACTCAAGCTTTTTCAAGTTGAGGACTTGTTGAAGCCCCTCGCAACAGTCTTGCAATTCGGCGCCATTTGGAGGCTGCCAGAAGCTTGCTACCGCAGTGTGATTGACCGCTTTCATCAACCGTACAGCTGATTGTGTTGAATCAGTTAAAGTGCCTTGATGATATTCATAAGCTACCTTCAAACCCTGCTTGGCCGCCAGATCACCGATTCTGCGACTGTCTGCAATGGCAGTCTGCCAGTCTTCCTCGGTTGCTTTATCGCTTCCCTTTGCACCGGCCCACACCCGAATAAGTGGAGCACCAAGAGCGACGGCTGACTCAAGCACAGCCTCAAAAGGATGGCTGTTTCTGCTGGCGCTGCCAGCGAGGAAATAATACGAGCCATACGCTGCGACTTTTAGCCCCGCAGATTCGGTGAGTGCTCGAACTTCCTTTGCTTTTTTGAGATCACCGGGCGGCACATGAACGTCGCCGCCCCACTCTATCGCGGCTAGATTATGCTCTATACAAAGATTAACAATCTCTGCGGGTTCGAGCTGTCTGAAAGTAATTGATACTAATCCAGTTTTCATCTGTTACTCCAAAAGGCTCAGCCCTAAACCAGACCGACAGAGACATCGAGTGATGCTTGTTGCTAATGTACATAAGCCTCGATTAAATTAGTAGGCTTACCATGCATCCAAACCAGCGACAAGCGTGAGCTTCTTAAAACCCATCTGAACGCGAGCGACACATCATCATGCAAACATCTAGTGAATTTTCTAACTACCTGCTTAATTTTGTTGTGAAGCAAATGGAAATTATCGAGCACACTTTTTTTCCTAGCCTGAATTTACCATCAAGGCTGGCCGGCTATCCAATGGGTGCAGATGTTAAAGGCGACTTGTTATTTGTGCTAGGCATGCTACATGAAGCCGGAGTTTCACTGGTAAACGACGCCAGTGTGCAGTCTGCCAGCAGCAAAATCCTTGGGAGTATTGACGGTGAAGCGACCCACAGCTTCTACTCATACCGAACTGCCGAAACACTGCTTCGTTGCCAAACTGAAGCCGGCGACAATCTTGCTTCAAACCCTTTACTCGATGGATTCAGCGCCCAGCAGATTGCCGAGGTTGCCAAAGCATGCGATTCCACACATATGTTGCCCCAGCTAGGTAAGACATTGCCGCGAAACTATGTTGCGGTCTTGGGCCGCTGCGAGCTAGCGCGTGTCGCGCTTGAGTTAACACAACCAAATATCCATCTGGATTCGTTGATCGCCGGCACCAAAAACCTGCTTTCAGACAACAGCAAAGGGTTTATTGACGACTCCATTAGTGGAGAATCGCGTTACGACATTTACTCCGCTGACATCTATTTGTTCACGGAGCCTTTTTCCCACCTTCTAGGCGATGTCTGGACATCAGGATTTGACAATGTGCTTGAGCTCATCGGCCTGATGGGCACCAGCGACGGCACTGCACTTCCTTGGGGCCGCTCTACAGGGGCGTTGGGATTATGCATCAATATTGAGTTAGCGGGTATGGTACTCGGCAGAAATATGAACAAGGACCCCGCCCTTTGGCTTGCCCGGGGGATCAATTCAGCAAAGCATCTGGACAACTGGTTTAGCAGCGGACTCATCAATGCGCACAAAGGCAAATCAACATTTGCCTATCGTGGTCCTTTCCGCCAAGTCCAAATGACGCTGGATATACTCGGCAAGCTACTGCAAACCGTCCTCGAACTCAAACATACCGACACGCCGGAGATGGCACCTGCGCCCTTTGCTTTTCCCGAAACCGACAAACTGTATTCCTTGTCAGATACGAGTCATGCTTCGGCATGGAGTTTTGCCAGCGACCAACTGAGATTTGTCGTGCCCTTCGTTGGTGGCACCGCTTCCGACTACTTACCCGCACCTCGCAATCCCGGTGTCCTTGAATATCCAGTGGATAGTGACCTTGCGACCGGTGTACCGGTTATCACTCAGGGGGATACAGGCTACACCACGGGTATGGTGCCAAGTACGCTTTCAAAGCAAAAACATCAGGTGACGGCAAACTGGAGGGTTTTATCAGAAGTTTCGCGCAGGCTTGAGGGAGAGCGAAAATCGGTAAACGTACCGACAACGGTAGAGTATTCAGCGAACGGCCGTTCAATCGATATAAAAGCACGGTTCACGCTCGATACCGAGGTTGATGGGATTACCTGGCAGTTTTCAGAAATTGATAAACGACCGCTGAAGGTCCTGTTTAAAACGGAATCAAGACATCAGCTCGCCACCATACCCGTCCATGGTCTGAAACCCTATCGAAGTTTTTGGCATGAACTCACCCGAGTTCATCAAATTGACATACCACTAAATGGTCACAAAATCGGGGGACATTTAGCGATACAAGCCACGGTGACACCGAAACTTCGTGTCGCCCAAACCATTGGGGACCACCATTACCAGAGGAGTTTATACGATCCAATTGCTGACGATGTGGTCGATATCTTTTTTCCGCGACGAGGTTGGCGAGATATCGAATACGCAAAAATGTTTTTCGCCAATATTGATCTTTTTCACCTGCATTGGCCTGAACACTTTTTGGGCACAGACCCCTTAGCACACAAGGCTATGATCGAGTGCCTTAAAGCCTGTGGTGTCGGCATCGTGTGGACCCAACATAACCTGGTGCCACACAATGTAAAACAACGTGATAATGCTGCGGAGATTTACCAGGCCTGGGCCGCTGCCGCTGACGGTGTCATACACCATAGTGAAACCGGAAAAGCCCGGATCATGAACACATTTGACTTTGCTGAATCCGCATCTCACCGCACGATTTATCACGGACATTTCGGTCATTTGCAAGAACAGACACCTATTGAGGAAAGGACCGAACTGGAAGCTGAACTGGGGCTCACCCATGGCAAAATCAGGATCGGAATCATCGGTGCACCGCGGCGAGAGAAAAATATTCAGGGTTTTCTGAACGCCTTTGCAAAGTCGAAACGCACAGACATCGAACTTTACGTCCCCGCGTTAAGCGGCGCTGAATCGCTACCAAATGACAGTAGAATCAAGGCCGAAAAGTACCGCATGGTAGATCGCGAAGAATATAACAAACGCCTTGCGACCATTGATGTACTGGCATTTCCAATCACCTCTGGAGACTTATTAACCACAGGGGTAGTCGGCGATGCTATTGGTTGGAGCATTCCGGGGCTGTTTTCTGACTGGGACTTTTTAACAGAAAGCCTTGGCGGCGCGGGCATTCCAATGGGAAACACAGAAAGTTCAATGACAAATGCCATAGACCGTCTCACAAGAGATATAATTGATCAGGCGGCAGACAAAGCCAAAGCACGCATGCCGGCATATGACTGGCAAAATCTGTCAAAACAGTTTCTGACTTTGCTTGAAGCACTCGGCACCAAAAGAATCTAAATTTCACCCCCCTGTTCAACCAAGCAGAAGGTCAGTAGAATGTGCCTCTTCACAGGTATGAGCACAATCTCATACATTTTGTTTCATCCTCAGTCCGGGACCCGAACTTAATCCTGCTTTTGCTATCTAATGGACCTGTCCATTTCAGATATCGCGCCATTGCAGGCTTAACATACGAATGAAAACAATTAAATTGACTCTTTTGTGGCGTGCAGTTTTTAGCACTCTTCTTCTCACTCTCATCGCGGCTTGTGACTCTGATGATGACGATGCAGTCGACCCTGCGCCGGTCGCTGCGACGTCCGTTGTTCGCATCATCAATGCTATACCCGATGCGCCCTCACTCACGCTCACGCAAAATGAAGAGAGTTTCGGCAGCGCCGCCTTCGGTGAGGTAAGCGGCGGATTCACCTCGTCCTCCGGCGGCACCGAGACCATGAGTATCGTCTATCAATCAACGGACGGAGAGACAATCAATTTTCTCGAAAACTTGACTGTACCGACAGGCGATGGCCGTGAGATTTATATTCTGCTCACCGGCACTTTCGATACACCAATCAGTAGCCTGATCGACAACCCCATCACAACTACAGCGCTCGGAGTTCAATTCGGTAACTCGGTCAACAACGGCCAAGCCGTCGATGTATACCTGACGGATGAAGACGCTTCGCTTGAGACCGCAGTGCCTGCAGCGACGTTAAATTTTGACGGGCTATCTTCACAAGCAGAGTTTGCTACGGGCAATGACTACAGAATTAGAATCACGACCGTGGGGTCTACAGACGTACTTTACGATTCAGGCGCGATTTCCCTGCAAACGAGTGGCAATCAAATTTTCCTCCTGGTTGATTATTTCGGACCCGGAGACTCTCCATTCCGAGTTATTAGTATCGCGGGCGGGGTAGCATCTTCTCTACAAGGTGAAGAGCTTCCCGCGGCAATACGTGTGGCAAATTTTGTCACCAACACGCCGTCGGTTGATTTTTATTTCAACGACACAAACGACTTACCCGAATTTCCCGGTATTACATTCGGCGAATATACCCAGTATAGAAATTTCGAAGCAGGGGCAAGATCTATCAACGTAACGCCCAACGGTGAAAAAACAAATTTCATATTCGAGCAGAACATCACGCTGGTTGCCGGCGAGAGCAGAACGTTAATGCTCGCAGGTGATCCTTCTTCTGAGGATGGTGTTTCCGGTATTGTCGTGAGAGATAATGATCGACCTATTTCCTCGGAGCTTCAGCTCAGATTTTTACACGGCTCAGCTGAATCTGGCGCTATCGACTTCTACGTGCTGGAGACAGGAGAAACGATCGATGACGAATCACCGGATATCGAAGCCGCAACCCTGCTCGCCAACATTAATGTGCCCGTCGCAATAGGCACTTATGATCTTATCGCAACCCCAACAGGTGAAACCACCATACTCGCGGGACCAACTAGGTTAACCGTTGATGTCGGGATCTATTCCATTATTCTGACCGATTCAGAAAATGGGGGCGCTCCCTTCGCCTTTTCAGTGCGGGAGGAATCGCTTGATTAGGTCGTGCCCTAAAACTGAATTAGTTGAGCCGGAAGGCACTGCTTACCTCAATTATCTTACTGGAATTCAAGCATCAGCTATGACAAAACAACTGTATAAATACCTCTTAGCCTGCGCATTCATCTTTCTTGCCGCCTGCGGTACAGATGAAGGTTTTGTACCCGAGGAACTCAGTGTCCGTCCTCAGGTCGCTGAACTGCAATTTGTCAACCTTATTCCAGACAGCCCCGAATTGTTAGTCTCCTTTATCGACCAAAATGACAATAGTGCGTTTAGCGACGTTGTTGAATTTGGCACATCAACTGTCCAGAGAGACCTGCTCATCGACGACTATGAGTTGGAAGTCAGTTACTTGAATGCTGATGGCGATCAAATAACTATCATCGAGAACGAGTCAATCAGGCTTACCGACCCAGATCAGCTGGTCTACATTTTTACCGGCACTCTGGCCGCACCTAATCTGGAATTTAGAACATTTCTCGAACCCCAGTACGACGAAAACCCGATTGCATCGGGAACGGTTGAGGTCTGGTTCACTTCCGGCGTTGTAGATCCAACTTCCCTAGATATTTACCTAACAAGCCCATCCGAAGATCTCTCAACAGCCACGCCAATGACCAATCTGATCGCCGGCGGAGTATCTGAAGTCTTAACCATTGATAGACTCACCAGTTACCGACTGAGAGTAACGCCCAACAATTCTACCGAAGTGATTTTTGATTCCGGAGTGTTTGTCCTCAGTGATCGCTCACGCACCCTGTTTGCCCTCGCTGAATATTTTGGACCCGTCCTTCCAGGTACGGCCGTTCCGAACGTAAACGGCATAGGAATCAATGCATTCGGTTCAACAAACTTCTCTAATAGCGGATTACCTAGCCAGCTCAGAGCAATTAATCTGACCAGTGACCTGCCAGCAATAGACCTGTATTTCGGCAGTACGACCGACGCACCATATGCTGCGGACCTTAATCGACTGGAAGTTGGTTCCTACACCGGTATTGATACCGGCATAAATAATCTGAACGTCACTCTGCCGGGGGTCAAGGATCAATTCCTATTCGAACAAGACTTGGCCGTCGCCTCTGGCACATTTAATACACTCGTCGTCTTCGGCAGTGATGTCGACGACTCCCTTTCTTCCGTCTTGTTTGTCAATGACGCACGTCAGATTGATCAACGCGTCACCATAAACTTCGTCAACACTGCCCTGGTCAACAATTCAACCGACGTTTACTTTTTAAATCCAGGACAAGTGGTTGCCGATAGCACGCCGCAGATCGCTGGCGCCCCGACCAATTCTTTTAATACTTTTACTGCGCGGCCGGCAACCGTCGACATCGTGATCACTTCAGCGCTCAATGGCAGCGTATTATATGGACCAGAACGCACCACCCTCTCCGGAGGCATTAATTACTCGTTTATACTGGTAGAAGACACGATAAGCGCGGGTTCAACCACCGAACTTGTTGTTCTGGAAGACGCAAACTAGCGGAATTAGGCAACCTACTTCAATCCGTCATTGATCAACTCGGAACATGCATCTATTTCTGTAGCGACTACGGTGTCGCTGGCACTCGATACCTTACCGGCGGTGATTCAATCAACCGCCACTTATGCACAAAAATTTTGACCAAGCTCTATCAGACGGGCTGATGATAGCATCCCTGTAATCTGAGGCATCAAAACAACATTCTCCGATATCACGCATGTCTTAGATTACCGGTTAATCAGGGCGTGTCGTCAACGAGAATAACACCTCCGGGAACACCGCCCCCCTCCGCATCAACGAGAAACAAAGAATAGATTCCGCCGTTGGTTAGGGTAATCCTATCAGGACCAGACAGCACCTCAGATTCGTTCGGCTCAGTGAAAGATACATCATATTCGCCTCCTTCTAGAAAAAGCGTGCCATTAGTCAAAAGGGTAAAATCTGACAGCGCGGGCGTAGTACTTGAGACCAGCGCGTCGGGGTTAGTGATGTAAATATCAAGATTTCCAGCATCAGCTGCAGCATTGACAATCCTCAACTGCGCGCCGGTATCTACGGGCCTGCGGATATCCGTCAGAAACCTTCCCTGAACATCACCGGTCGCAGAAGTTCCGGCCAGAACTAGCGTACGACTTTCACCCGCGATCAAGCGTCGTTGCTCTTCCTGCAATATCACTGCGGGTTGGTCGACCAGCGTTGCTGCAAAAAGATGTTCATTGGTGTCAAGCGCCTCAAAGGCTGAAAGGGTCCCGAAAGCAAGATTTGCAAAAGCCGGTGTTTCATCTAGATTAATATCTACCGCAGCGATATCAGCAATCATATTCGCTACACGAAAGCTCGTCGGAAGACGCTCATCAATGAATCCTGAGGCGCTCGTGGCGTTAATTTGAATCATCCGGACACCGCCGCCAACACCAAAACTATCGGCTACCGCAAGCAGCGTTCGGGTTTCGCCTTCCAGTTCGACGACGCCTCCGTCATAAATAACAGTATCATCGCCACTGGCCGTTACCAGCATTCGCCTCTCGCCACTATCGACGGTAGAGATAGAGGAAGATGCATTAACCGCCAAAGATGTTGGTGTCAGCCCGTTAATCGAGGCGCTGGCAAGATCCCCGGACAAATAGATATCTACCCCGGTAGTCAGGGTTGAGCCATTAAAAAAATGAATTTCAGAAGATCCGGCTGCGATTTCTCCCGCTTCGTCAACATCAATAATCGAAAGCGTCGGTGCAGCCAGACTACCTGTGACCATGACAGAATAGTCCCGGTTGCTTTCCGTGCTCAGCGATTCGTTCGTATCAATGATAACTTCAGTTGTACCTGCGGCATTAAAGTGTGAAACCACCGCTTCAAAGCTGCCTTGGCTTACAGAGCGCAATCCACTTGACTGGGCATAAGAGACTGTGGCGAACAGGGTTCCGTTCAGATCGTAGGTTAGTGTGGGGGCATTAGGTACTAAATTTACAAATCTGACTTGTGAAGGATCCAAGAGACGGCGGTCTAGGTCGTCGTCACTGCTGCATGCATTCAGAAAAAGTGACAGCAATATCACCAGTACAGAAAAAGCCCACTTCATGTGGTTCTCCATTAATTATCGGTAAAAGTACGGATAAACAAGAACAATGTTGACCTTTGTCACATCAGGCAAACAATAGTTCCTTAATTTCGATACACAGAAACAATCAGGGAAGAGCTTCAATGTCTTCATCATGCTTCCTGTACGACCCTCGAAAGGATGCCCCAATCTAACGATTTACCCGGAGATGTCAACTACCCATATTTAATATCAAGATTCGCCGGCATGGCGCAACGTCCAGCAACGATGAATATGTTTTCGTTGTTGAAAATCAAAGGGAATAGACTCCGCTGTAATATCGCTTACCACAAACTCATCTTGCAGACAGTCATCAAGTTTAAATCCACGAAGGTTGTTAGAGAAATAAAGCACACCATCCTTCGCTAAATACCTCATGGACTGCTTTAACATACTGACGTGATCTCTCTGCACATCAAACACATCTGTCATTCTCTTAGAATTAGAAAAACTCGGTGGGTCGACAAAAACAATATCAAATGTTTCTGGATTCCCAGACTGGTTCAACCACTTGATGCAGTCAGCCTGAACAAAGGCATGGCGGTTAACATTGTTTCCCCCCAGCAAATTGTTCAACAACATATTTCGCTCGGCCCAATCAAGATAAGTACGGGACATGTCAACTGTGACTGTACGTTTCGCGCCGCCCAAAGCCGCATGAACGGTAATGGATCCTGTATACGCAAACAAATTGAGGACAGACTTTCCACGACTCTGTTCCCCGATCCTAAGACGGATTGGGCGATGATCAAGAAAAAGTCCCGTATCGAGGTAGTCTTCAAAATTGACCCAGAACTGTCCCTGTCCTTCCCTGACTTTATGAAAATGTTTTAGCTCTCCAAGCTTCTCATATTGATTACTACCTTTTTGGCGGCGACGAGATTTCAAAAAAATTTGATCTGTGCTGACATTCATTACAGCGGGAATGATGGAAATAATTTCCCGGATCCTCAACTTTGCTTTAGCTTCCTCGATCGTCTTTGGTGCCTCATATTCTTGCACATGGACCCAACGTTTCTCTCCTTCGTAAACATCGATAGCAACTGAATAGTCTGGCAAATCGGCGTCATAAAGCCGGTAACAGTCCACATTTTCTCTTTTTCGCCAACGATTGATTTGTTTGTTATTTTTCACAAGACGATTTCTAAAACCGTCTGACTGTTCGGACAGTTCATCTATTGGGATCAGGCGTGGTAATCGATAATCATGGAAAAATTCTTTCTCTTCGACCTTAAAATGCAACAGCTTACAAGGTAGCGCTCCATTGTAGAGGGAGTGAATCTTGTGCGCTCTGAGCCCCACTACTTTCCCCCTCGTTTTGTCGTCTGTGAACACAGAAGCATTCCAGCCCCTAAACTTGGTCTTGAGTAACTGTCCAATCTGACCGTACAACCGGTCGAGGTCATCGTCTTGGCCAAGACGTTTACCATAAGGCGGGTTTAAAACAACCAGACCTGCTTTCGGCACGTCCCTCTTAAAAGAGAACAGATCCTGGTGTGTAATCGACACGACCTCGGTTAGTCCCGCCTGCCGAATATGCTGATTAGCACGACCTAGTGTTGCTTTATGATGATCATAACCAAGAACAACCGGTGGTTGTCCAAGTCCCCTACGTCGACGCTCAGCAGCTTCACTTAATAATCTTTCCCAGATCGCGGCATGATGCTGCTTCCACCCAAGAAATCCGTAGTAAGTTCGATTAATACCCGGTGCAATATCGCAAGCCATCATTGCAGCTTCTATTGGCAGGGTTCCGGAACCACACATAAAGTCCACAAATGCGCCACCAGCCTCGAAAGTATCCAGCCACTTCGCACGATAGAGTATGGCCGCTGCAAGATTTTCCTTTAGTGGCGCTGCGGAACCCCGAGTGCGGTAGCCCCGCAGGTGAAGACTCTCACCAGAAAGGTCGAGATATATCCGAACTTCATCGTTGTTGATATAAACATTAACTTGAATATTTGGCTTATCAGTTTCAACTGATGGTCTGTCTCCGGTCGCAGCACGAAATTGATCAACAATCGCATCTTTTGTTTTGAGCGCTGCATATTGGCTATGGGTAATGGCAGAATTACTGACGCTGGCGTCGACGGCAAAGGAGTCTAGCGCAGACAAGTGTTCGCGCCAGTCAATTTTACCTACGCCATCATAGAGTGCTTCCGGTGTTGCTGCGGGATAACGACCCAGCGGCAAGAGTATTCGATTGGCAACCCGGGACCATAGACAGGCACGGTAGGCATTTTCAATCCCGCCGGAAAAGTAGACCCCGGACCGAGCCTCCTTAACCTCGTTCATACCCATCACAACAAGTTCTTCAGCCAATAGCGTTTCCAGTCCTTTGGCGGCGGTTGCAAAGTAGGTGTTGATCGCGCTCATGAATGATGCCTAGTTCGGGAATTTTCGCGCTGTCACTATACAGTGAAACGAGCCTTTACGTTACACTCGAACGACCATAACTATCAGAGATGCACGAATATGAAATACCGCAAGCCAATAATCAGCCTGATACAGGGAATTGTAATCGCCGCAGTGGGTATGAATGCTCAAGCCGGAGACATCGCCGAAAAGCTGGAAATAGCGATGCAAGCTGAGATTCGCGGTGAGTCCGATACGAAACGAGACAAAAACCGTAAACCCAAAGAAACACTTGCCTTCTTTGGCCTCGAGGACGACATGAAAGTGGTCGAACTTATTCCCGGCGGCGGTTGGTACACAAAATTACTCGCACCCGTTTTAGCTGAAGATGGACAGCTTCATATTGCCTACGGCACCGGTCGAGTGGAAAAAAACTTGCTGACACAACCAGGCTTCGAAGGCGTTAAAATTGCAGCGCCCAAAGCAAAAATGTATCGCCCAAAGGGCGCGCGTTTTTATACGATCGAAAACACACCTCTGGGTTTAACAAACCAAGACATCGTTTTTACATTTAGAAACTATCACAACTTTGACAAAGCGAGTCGTGCGACGATGAATCAAGCGGCGCATCAAGCACTTAAAAGAGGTGGTATCTATGCACTTGTCGACCACACAAGAAGACACATGGAAGGTCTGAACGGTGAAAATGGCAGGCGTTTTGATCCTGTACTTGCGATAAAAGAGATTCAGGCCGCGGGTTTCGAACTCATCGATTATAGTGACCTGCACTTCCGAGCTGACGATGAACTCGAGTATGAAGTGGGTCGTCGGTCTGTGAGTGGGAATACAGACCGCTGGACGCTCAAGTTCAGAAAAATGTAAGTCAACGCGTCAAAATTCATCCATCTAGACTAAACCGCAGGCAATCACCTGCGGTTTTTTTTCGCCCTCATACGGTGCACTAATTCCATTGCCCCAGCCAAATCGGTGCGCCAACTTGCACTAACTTTATACGACTTTTCCTATCTCTTTGTTTTTATTAACATTAATTTCTGGCACGCAATCTGCATTACTCTAGACGTGAAGCACACCCACACAAATTACTAAACACACGAATTACCTACAAAACTAGGAAAACTCTAAATGAAGATCAAAACAGCAGTAATCACCCTTGGAACAACGCTCCTTCTCACGTCACTTTCAGCCCAAGCTGAACTGAGTGCCAATGTCGCTATTACAACCGATTATTCATTTCGCGGAATTTCGCAAAATGATGAAGCCATCGCTATTCAGGGTGGCTTCGACTACGCCCATGAAAATGGTTTCTACGCGGGTGTTTGGGCCTCAAATGTCGACGATAGTTTCTTCGCAGGTTCCAGCATTGAACTGGACACCTATGCGGGATGGAGTGGTGATGCAGGTCCCGTTAGTTTGGATGTGGGCTATCTTCGCTACAACTATCCTGACAGTGATGCCAGCGATCCTCTGATTGGATACGAAACTGATACTGATGAATTTCACATCGGCATATCAAAAGATTTTGGCACAGTGAGTGCGGGTTTCACCTATTACTACAGCCCTGACTTCTTTGACGTAGGTGACGGCAGCTATTTCGATCTAGGCGTCGATATTCCCGTCGGTGACTTCTCAATAGCCTTGCACTATGCCACCACTAAAATCGATGAGAAAGACGGCGGTGCAGACCTCGACTATGCAGACTATGGCATTGGCGTTTCAACTGAGATCGAAGGTTTTGGTCTTGATCTGAGTTACTCCGGCACTGACGACGATGGACTATGCAGCGGCAGCGATCTGTGTGACGGCCGCGTGTATCTTACTTTATCCAAATCAATGTAACGCTATTCGATAAGCCCTACTTCATAACATCTCAAGTGAAGTAGGGTAGCCCAGAAAACCAACAAAAATATCACCGGCCTCGTGAGGCACCAACTCGCCCACGAAAAGACAAAAACGAATGCATAAGGCATTAAAACCACTTGGAGTAAAACCCATGAAATTAGTCACAGCAATAATCAAACCTTTCAAATTAGATAGCGTACGTGATGCGTTATCCGAACTGGGAGTTGCGGGTGTTACCGTCACTGAAGTCAAAGGCTTCGGTCGACAAAAAGGTCATACAGAACTTTATCGAGGCGCAGAATACGTGGTGGATTTTCTGCCCAAAGTAAAGGTTGAGATAGGGATTGACGATGACAAGCTGGATGCAGTGATCGACGCAATTAACCTTGCTGCGCGCACAGACAAAATTGGTGACGGCAAGATATTTGTCACCGAACTCGTCCAAGCCATTCGTATCAGGACCGGCGAAACCGGCCCCGAAGCACTTTAATCAGACTCTGAGGTTATAACCATGCAAGATCAGATTTTTCAACTCCAGTATGCTATGGATACGTTTTACTTCCTCGTTTGCGGTGCGCTTGTCATGTGGATGGCAGCCGGATTTGCAATGCTCGAAGCCGGACTTGTCCGCACAAAAAACACCACAGAAATACTCACAAAAAACGTCGCGCTCTTTGCCATTTCCTGCATCATGTACCTCGTGGTGGGCTACAGTATTATGTACGGTGGCGAGACCTTCCTAACGGGGATCCAAGGTGGCGACACACTCGTTAAGGATGCGCTCGCCAGCTCAGCCGAAAATGGCTTTGATGGTGATTCGGTTTACGCTGGCCCGTCAGACTTTTTCTTCCAGGTCGTCTTTGTCGCGACCGCGATGTCTATCGTGTCTGGCGCAGTTGCTGAGCGAATGAAATTATGGCCGTTCTTGGCCTTTGCCGTCGTGATGACCGCAGTTATTTATCCACTCGAAGGCGGCTGGACATGGGGCGGTAACGCCGTATTTGGACTTTACAGTTTAGGCGATGACTTCGGCTTTTCTGACTTCGCCGGTTCCGGCATTGTGCACATGGCCGGCGCTGCTGCAGCATTAGCAGGCGTTATTTTACTGGGCGCACGTAAAGGAAAATATACAGACGATGGACGCGTGACGCCTATCCCAGGCGCTAACCTTCCGCTGGCAACACTGGGCACGTTTATCCTCTGGATGGGCTGGTTCGGATTTAACGGCGGCTCTGTACTCAAGTTGGGTGACATCAGTAACTCAAATGCCGTTGCAATGGTCTTCCTCAATACCAATGCCGCGGCTGCTGGTGGTCTCGTCGCGGCCCTGGTGATTTCTCGAGTCATGTTCGGTAAAACCGATCTTACAATGACCCTGAATGGCGCACTGGCGGGGCTTGTTGCAATTACAGCGGAACCTTCCACACCCAGCGCATTAGCTGCGACCTTAATCGGTGCTGCTGGCGGCGCAATCGTCGTCTTCTCTATTCTTTCGTTAGACAAGTTAAAAATTGATGACCCGGTTGGCGCCATCTCAGTGCACGGTGTCGTAGGATTGTGGGGGTTACTCGCGGTACCTCTCACAAACGACGGAGCAACCTTTATGGGTCAAATCGTCGGCGCATTAACTATTTTTGGCTGGGTGTTTACTGCCAGTTTTGCGACTTGGTTCGTTATCAAACTCTTAATCGGCATTCGCGTCAGCGACGAGGAAGAGTACGAGGGCTCGGATGTCAGCGAATGTGGCATCGAGGCTTACCCTGAGTTCACTGGTACTAGAGGATCAGGCATTTAATTAGACCGAAACATCTCAGCCTGGATTCCATGCTTCGGGCGAGAAACAGAACCCCTCTTGCGGAGACATCCTGTCTCCGCTTTTTTTTCCCGCATTTACGCAAACGCCTTGTAGACAACTTTGCGCTTGAAAGCATGATTGTCAATTTCTATTGATTCGATCAAAACAATTTGTTTTAACAATCGTTTTCTACCCGTTAATGTTCGTTTCACGAATTACTTTTACACACTTCGTGACTCGCCTCACGATACAAGGAGCAATAAATGGAGACTAGAGAATCAAAAAAAGTACCAGACGTCACGTTTAGAACAAGAACAGACGATGGCTGGAAGAACATAACGAGCACTGAAATTTTCGCTGGCAAAACCGTGATCGTTTTTTCACTGCCCGGCGCATTCACACCAACTTGCTCTGCAACACATCTACCTCGCTACGAAGAACTGGCACCTCAGTTCGCCGCTGAGGGCATAGACGACATCATCTGTATCGCTGTGAATGACGGCTTTATTATGTACGCTTGGGAGAAAGAGCAGGCGCTGAATCACGTAAAACTCATGCCGGACGGAAATGGCGAATTCACAGAGCAAATGGGCATGCTTGTAGACAAAACTGATCTCGGATTTGGCGAAAGATCCTGGCGCTACTCTATGCTGGTTAAAGACGGGGTAGTAGAGAAAATGTTCATCGAACCTGAAGTTGACGGCGACCCATTTGAAGTGTCTGATGCAGAAACAATGCTGAGATATATTAACAGCGATGCTGCCATTCCCGAGTGTGTTGCGGTGATCAGTCGTCCCGGGTGCCCACATTGCCAGCGCGCCAAGGAGGTGCTAGCAGCCCGCAATATGAATTATAACGAAATTGTGCTTGGCAAAGATATTGAAAACCCTGCGCTTAGGGCGCTCGCTGGATCGACCACCGTACCCCAAATATTTATCGGCGGAAAACTCATTGGTGGCGCTGATGACCTTGAGTCGCTGGGCGCATAGGTCAAGGCGCCTGTTCTAATAACAGACGTGAGAGAACCGGCATTTATTTACAGGTTCTCTCTGACTGATATATGTATAATCCCGTTACGATGCCAAACGGCACCATCACGCTCAATTTGGGATTAGTACATGCTTTTTAAGAACGCCTCAATATACCGCCTGACTCAAAGTTTCGATTCAAACACCGATTCGCTGCAAGACCAGCTTTTACAGCGCTCTTTTACACCTTGCTCAGGTTTCAGACCCTCCAGCTTTGGCTGGGTGCCACCGATATCAGGCGTCGAAGATGCACCACTATTCCACGAGGTTGCGGGATGCATACTACTTTGCGCTCGTCGGGAAGATAAAGTGATTCCCCCAAGCGCCCTCAATGAAGCGATTGCCGAACGCGCAGAGAAAGTGGAGTCCTTGGAGGGAAGAAAGCTCAGATCAAAAGAGCGCATGAGTATTAAAGACGAAGCGCTGGCCGAACTGATGCCGCGGGCACTCGCAAAATCCAAACAGATCTTGGGATACATCTCGCCCAGTGACAATCTACTGGTTATCGATACGGCGAATGCATCTGAAGCAGAATTATTTATTAATTGCCTTCGAGAATCCGTCGGCACGCTTAATCTTGTACCGCCCCAGGTTAAATCAAACCCCAGTGAAACCTTTAACCAGTGGATCATTAAGCGAAAATTACCCGACAACTTTAATCTTGGCAATCAATGCGACATGGTTGACCCCGAGGACGGCAGCAGCGTAAATTGCCGCAGGCAGGACCTCGATACTCAAGAAATCAGGAATCACATCGAGTCCGGTAAAGTCTGCACAAAACTCGGCATTCGCTGGCATGGAGATCTATCCCTTTCTGTAGACAAAGAACTGATCCTTCGGCAGATTAAATTGGAGTCGAGTGACGATGATGCAAACGACGAAGACAACCCTATCGCAAAACTGGATGCTGCCTTTGTCAACATGACCCTTGAATTTGCCAGGTTCCTCCCAGCACTATTCTCTGCACTCGGCGGCGAAACCCAATCACTCTCGAGCTAACATCCAAGCAGGGAGCATTCCCACCGCCCAATTAATTAAGGTATAGTCCTTTCAAACATAACGAGAGCACCGATATGACTGAGCATATTGCGGGCAATGGGTTACTTAATCGACGCGGACTTTTGAAGGCAACAAGTGCCGGACTCGCCGGTGGTGTTTTGATGCCAGTCATGGCGCCAGTCAGCGCTGCCGAAAATTGGATGACCACATCAGGCGCACCCATGGATGAATATGGCGCCCCCTCAAAACACGTCCGGCTGAAACGAGTGAACATTGGCGCTCACCCTTACGGCCCTGGCGCAGGCTCATCTTCAACGCCGCTTGAACGTCTTAACGGCACAATCACGCCAAACAGCTTACATTTTGAACGGCATCATAGCGGCATTCCAGACATTGACCCTGCTCGACACACCCTCACGATTTATGGTGAAACCAATAAGAAACTGCAATTCAGCTATGAAGACCTGTTAGCTTATCCAATGGAAACTCACACCTACTTTCTAGAATGCTCTGGAAATAGTTATAGCAATGTGATTTTCCCTGAGGCTGCCGACAGAACCGTTGGCGAGTTAAACGGACTCGTTTCCTGCTCCGAGTGGACAGGTGTCCCCCTGCACTACTTGCTAGATGAAGCCGGATTAAAGTCAAGTGCAAACTGGATCGTCGGTGAAGGTGCCGATGCTGCGAGTTTAACCCGAAGCATCCCAATGAAGGTTGCGACTACAGATGTGATGATCGCGCTCTTTCAAAATGGTGAACCGCTGCGCCCTGCTCAGGGTTACCCTATGCGGCTATTCGTACCCGGATCTGAAGGCAACATCAGCGTTAAATGGCTCCAAAATATTAAGGTCCAAAAGACGGCCGCCTACGCAAAAGATGAGACTAGCAAATACTCCGACCTGCATGTTGACGGAAGCGCAGACATGTTTTCTCTGGAGATGGGTGTGAAATCCCTCATCACATCACCATCAGGAAAAATGAAACTCACCCGTAAGGGTGTATACGAGGTCTCTGGTCTCGCTTGGTCCGGCGCGGGAGGTATCAATCAAGTAGAAGTGAGTGCCGATGGTGGCAAGTCATGGGCCATCGCTGCACTGCAATCTGAACACCGTAACTTGTCTCTTATGAGATTCAGGATACCCTGGCGATGGGAGGGGCAGCCTGCAGTACTGCAAAGCCGGGCAACAGATGATAAGGGCAACTTACAGCCAACGAGGCACGCCGCACTCGCTAGGTATTCAAAGTCAAACGTCTATCATTTCAATGGCACGCAAAGCTGGCAGGTCACTGACAAGGGAGTTGTCAAAAATGTATACGCGTAATTATCTAGCCTTTAATCATCTCAGACCCTTGTACTTGGCGCTACTCGTAGCCTTTGTCATCAATCAGGCTCAAGCCGGAAATGGTCAGGACAACCTCGGCTTGCACTTAAAACCGGCACTTGGCAAGACGCCAAACTTACACACCGATAGCATCATTTCACCGGATGGTCTCGCACTACCCGATGGCAGTGGCAGCGCAGCTGAAGGTAAAACACTTTATATATCCGCATGTGCAAGCTGCCACGGCATAAGCGGTAAGCAACCCGGTAATGAGATCGCCGGCGGCAAAGGCAGTATCGGCTCGGATGCCCCCCTTAAGACCGTTGGCAGCTACTGGCCTCATGCTACAACACTGTATGACTATATCGCCCGAGCAATGCCTTACGACCAGCAAAAGTCTCTCACTGCTGATGAAATCTACGCCATTACAGCCTATGTACTCAAACTGAATCACATCATAAAAAATAACGACGTGATGGATAAGCGCACATTGCCGAAAGTTGTCATGCCGAATGCGGATGGATTTAACGAACTCAATTGATTTTGCCTTCTGTTTGAGTGGCTAAACGCGTCATCCGGTGACCCGGCTTTGAACAAAGAAGAACAAACGCAATCTTTCAAGTTTCCATCAAGCTTGATCGATGAAGATAAGCCACCCCTATGGTAATATTCACAACCTGGCCCCATAGCTGCGCCACCTAACCTTTCTACATCTTCGGAGAAACGCCCATGTCGTGGGAGCAACTAGCAGAGATGGATGCCTTCGGCACATCGCGATTCCAGAATCTCTGTTGTACGAAAGTCTCGAGGCTCATACCAGAAGCACGCTTTGAAGAGGCCCTGATTCAAGACAACGCATTTGAAGACGGCTTTGCGGAAAAGTACTTCGTTGCAGACATCCCAACTATCGACATGAAGGTTTACGTTTATCTAGACAGTGCCGAGATTGTCTCACCCAAACTAGGCATCAGATTTGACAGAGCGAACTCGCAGACCCCAGATGATCTGGCTCTAAAATTGATCAGAGAACTCTCGAACGCATTTTAACGAAGGCGCATCGCCATTGTTTATTAGAAACTCGGCTTAGATCGAAAAACAACGATCACCTCGACTTAAAACCTCGAAAAGCGGACTAGGGAAACGCTTTCATTGAGAGCGCACCCACTTCCGCAGCGATATTGTTTGGGATGAGGAAAGTCAGGCTGTAGTGCAACACCTTCCATCCGTCGCTCTCTTTAATCAAGACACCTGTACCTCGGCAGCGACCTAACTTCTCATTGTCCAATTGCTCGTCAAACCAGGCAAAATCTCCTTCCCTCTGGATATTCCGTTCCACAGGCAAATATGTCCAACCTCGTCCCTTGTCGAAATGAGGCTTAGCGTAAAGTTTGAACGCCGAAACGGACCAACGTTCAGAAGCATCAGTGCCCAAGAAATACCCATTACTGGCAAAACGATTAAAATAGCCATTAAAGTTGGCGTTGGATGCATCGACGTGAAAATCATCCATGAAACGATTAATCTCCACATGCGCCATCGGTTCTGCCGCTAATCCCCGGGGTGGCAAGAATAGCAACCCAAAAAGAACACCTAAAAAAATCCGATTTTTCAACACAGCAGCTCTCCTCTATCGATCGATTTGTTCTTCCGAGCAAGATAACCAACCCGAGCGTTCAACGCCGGGGTGCAAGCTTTGTTTGGTTATCAGTGCTACCAAACCCCTTACGACGTCGACTCGCGCCATAACACTCTATCTCTTTCCCAACATTACATCCTCGATATCATCTTTCAACAATAGTGCGACTTGCTGCTGACGCTTTGAGCTGTGTGCAATTGCTATCGCTATCGCTATCGCATTTTTATCACAGGCATGGGTCAAATCAATCGTTCGCTAAGCCTCGTTGGCGCGCTGATTCTAAAGCGATTTTCCTCAGAGATGTTTGTTATGATAGGCCCATTCTAATCCACATGATTTACCAGAGAAAATTCATGAGCCACTACACCATCAGCGCGCTATTAGCCGGCCACGTCACAATAGAGAACACCGTCACCGTAAAAGGCTGGGTCCGGTCCAAACGAGATTCGAAAGCAGGGATTTCTTTCATCGCTGTTCACGACGGAACCTGTTTTGACACCATCCAAGCCGTCGTCCCTAACGATCTAGAGAACTATGAATCCATGGTGCTGCCGATCTCAACAGGCTGCGGCGTTGTCATTACAGGCACCCTCGTTGAATCACAGGGTAAAGGGCAGTCTGTCGAAATACAGGCGACAGCGGTTGAAGTGCTTGGCTGGGTTGATGATCCCGAGTCGTACCCTATTGCCAAGAAGCGACACACTTTTGAGTACCTTCGGACGGTCGCTCACTTGCGACCTCGCACTAACACCTTTGGCGCAATTACGCGAGTTAGGACAACGCTGGCAAATGCAATCCACAACTATTTCTTCGAGCGGGATTTTCACTGGATCAACACACCGCTTATCACAGCAAGCGATTGCGAAGGTGCCGGAGAATTATTTCGAGTGAGCACACTGGATATGACCAACCTGCCGTTGGACCCTCATCAAGCTGTGGACTACAACCAGGATTTCTTCGGCAGCGAAGCGTTTCTCACCGTCTCAGGGCAGTTGAATGTGGAGGCTTACTGCCTCGCGATGTCCAAGGTCTACACCTTCGGGCCAACATTTCGGGCTGAGAACTCACACACAAGTCGTCATCTCGCAGAGTTCTGGATGGTCGAGCCTGAAATAGCATTCGCCGACCTGAATGACAACGCTGATCTGGCTGAAGACCTGTTGAAATACATCTTCAAAGCGCTGTTAGATACACGCGAAGATGACATGGCGTTTTTCCAGCAGCGTATCGACAAGACAGTTATCGAGCGATTGACCACCGTCGTGGATGCCGAATTCGAACGCATGGAATACTCGGACGCAATTAAGATACTTCAGGGATGCGGCAAGCAATTTGAGTTTCCGGTTGAATGGGGACTTGATTTGAAATCAGAACATGAGCGCTACCTAACAGAGCAACACGTTGGCCGTCCGGTTATTCTGATGAACTACCCTAAAGATATCAAAGCATTCTATATGCGTGTGAACGACGATGACAAGACCGTCGCCGCGATGGATGTACTGGCACCAGGCATTGGAGAGATCATCGGCGGCAGTCAGCGCGAAGAACGACTGGACGTGCTTGATGCGCGGATGGCGCCACAGGAAATAGGCGATGAACTCTGGTGGTATCGTGACCTTCGAAAATACGGCACTGTGCCTCATGCCGGCTTCGGCATGGGCTTTGAGAGAATTCTTAATTATGTTACTGGTATGGAAAACATCCGAGACGTGATTCCTTTTCCTAGAACACCGGGCAGCGCTCACTTCTAACCCTTTCCTACCAGTTTTCTTTTCTACCAAGTTAATCCAAAAGGAGCGACATTTTGAAACTACTAATCGCGATGATGAGCCACGAGACGAACACTTTCTCTCCGGTACCCACATTACTTGAACGTTTCGGCAGTGGCGCGAACCCACCGGAAAATGCGGACGCATACCGTGCGATTAAAGGTCTTGGTTTAACCATGGCAGGCATGATCAGTGTGGCGGAGGAGAATGGCATTGACATCATCACGCCAATTGCTGCCGGCGCACCGCCTTCCGGCCCTGTTTCAGATGAAGCATACGACTACATCTGTGATTGTATTTGTCATGCAGTGGCTGACTGTGATGGTATTTTGCTTGAACTCCACGGCGCTATGGTGACAGAAACTCGAGAAGACGGTGAGGGCACCCTGCTCAAAAGATTAAGAGAGGAAAATCCTGGCATTCCGATCGGCATTGGACTGGATATGCACGCTAATCTATATCCAGAGATTGTTGACAATACGACTGTCATTGCAGGATTTAGAACTTATCCCCATATCGACATGTTTGAAACAGGTGTTCGCGCCGGGCGGGTGTTGATCGAGGCTATGAATAACCGCGTGAAACCCACCATGGCCTGGGGCAACTGTCCCATGCTACCCCACGTCATGCGGCAGGGTACTGATGATCACCCCAACAAAATGCTTCAGGAGAAAGTCGCGGAGTATGAGAAAAACGGCGCACTTTGTGTTGCACTGTTTACAGGATTTCCTCACGCAGACATTCTCAACGCAGGCTTAAGCGTCGTGGTTACAACGGACAACAATCAAGAGGAGGCAATTCGCATTCGTGACGAACTGCTTGAACTGGCCTGGCAAGAACGAGAAAACTTCGTTTACGAGATAACACCACTCTCTGATTCTGTTGGTAGCGCATTTGACGCCGCTGAGGAACCCGGCGAAGGCCCCGTTATACTGCTCGATCATTACGACAACACCGCATCCGGTGGCACGATGGATACAACAGAAGTATTGAGAGAAATTCTTGCTCAAGGGCTAGAAGATGTAGCCGCCTATGGCATTTATGATCCCGCCGCGGTAGCACAAATGATCGAAGCGGGAATCGACAGTGAAGTTACCGTATCTCTTGGTGGTAAAATGCACCTTGACGCGCTTGAGATACAGAGTTCCCCGCTGACAGTCACCGGCCGGGTAAAGCTTATCTCCGATGGACGTTACACGATTACCGGACCAATGGGCACAGGGTCGAAAATGAATATGGGCCACACAGTATTGCTTGATACGGGCAATGTTCTGATTGCGGTAATTTCACGACATATTGAACCTTATGACCTCGGCTGTTTTTCCAGTCTCGGGATAGACCCGATGACCAAGAAATATCTAATGTTGAAAAGTAGAATTCACTATCGCGCTACTTTTATGCCTATCGCAAAGAAAATTATCGAATGTGCCGGCGTGGGAGTTTGCACTTCAGACTATGATCAACTGACCTTCAGGAACGTACGGCGACCAATCTTTCCCCTTGACAACATTAATTCTAGTAGCTTTAAGGACGGCTTCCCTGCTCATTAGGCTAGCGCATCATAACCTGCAGAGCGCATAAAAAGCGGCCTAGAGGAGATTGGTCTACATATCACTGGCGGCCAACCCTCGCTTAGGGGCCCGAAGCGCGCCACAAGCACCCCTATGACACGAATCCTATAGCACGCCTACAATTAACTGCCATTTTTTGTATACTACGCCTCGAAAATTAGCGTGCTCTTGACGAAGATCGGCCACAAACCGCGTCAGCGTCAATATTTGGTTATCCACCTGAATAATTACTTGAGACAGATATGACGGAACAAAAATCTAAAATAATTTACACCCATACCGACGAAGCGCCAGCTCTGGCAACCTACTCTTTTCTACCAATCATCAATCGATTCACCCGTGCAGCTGGGGTAGAAGTAGAACTTAGTAATATATCACTTGCAGCAAGAATTCTCTGTGGTTTCCCCGAGAGGCTCACTGAAGAACAGCGAGTACCTGATGCCCTGGCAGAATTGGGAGAACTCACCAAGGAACCTGAAGCAAATATCATAAAACTGCCAAATGTCAGCGCTTCAATACCACAACTGATAGGCGCGATCTCGGAACTTCAGGCGCAAGGATTTGCTATTCCAGACTTTCCCGAAGATCCACAGACTGATGAAGAAAAGGCTATTCGTGAAACTTACGCTCGGGCACTCGGCAGCTCAGTGAACCCAGTCTTGCGTGAAGGTAATTCTGACCGACGAGCACCAGATTCAGTTAAGCACTTCGCTCGCAATAATCCACATTCGATGGGTAAGTGGAGCCAATCATCACGTACTCACGTCGCGCATATGAGAGAAGGCGACTTCTACCATAGCGACAAGTCAGTTGTCATTGAAAAGACAGGTAGTCTTCGAATAGAACTGGTTGGCGACAACGGTGAAGTAACCACACTAAAGGAAGCTGTTCCCGTTATCGAAAAAGAAGTTGTCGATGGCATGTTCATGAGTGTCGCCAAACTTCGAACCTTCCTTGAGGAAGAAATGGAAGGTGCCAAGAATGCCGGATTATTATTCTCGCTTCATTTGAAAGCCACCATGATGAAGATCTCTGACCCCATTATTTTTGGGCATGCAGTGACTGTTTACTTCAAGGACGCTTTTGAGAAACACGCCAAGACCTTCGAAGAGCTGGGTGTTAATCCCACTACCGGTCTCGCGAGTGTTTATGAAAAAATTCAGGACGTCACTTTCTCACTGCGTAACGAAATAGAGGCGGACCTTCGTGCCTGTTACGAGAACCGTCCTGAAACAGCTATGGTAGATTCTGACCGAGGCATCACAAATCTTCACGTACCCAGTGACGTCATCGTCGATGCTTCGATGCCTGCGATGATCCGTCTTGGCGGTCAGATGTGGGGTACCGATGGCAAATTGAAAGATACTAAAGCGATTATACCTGACAGCTGCTATGCCACGATCTATCAGGAAGTGATCAATTATTGTAAGCACCATGACGCGTTTGACCCGACCACCATGGGTACTGTACAGAATGTTGGTTTGATGGCGCAGAAAGCTGAAGAATATGGATCACACGACAAAACTTTTGAGCTGCCTTCAGGTGGCACCGTTCGCGTAGTGGATGAAGCAGGCAATGTACTCATTCAACACGAGGGCTTAGAAAAAGGTGACATCTGGCGTATGTGTCAAACCAAGGATGCCCCCATTCAGGATTGGGTAAAACTCGCCGTCAACAGATCGCGCGCTTCTGGTATGCCGGCCGTTTTCTGGCTCGACAAATACCGTGGTCACGATGCGCAAATCATCAAGAAAGTTGAAACCTATCTCGCCGATCACGATACAAGTGGCCTGAAAATTCAAATTATGTCACCGGATTTGGCGATTCGTTACACTATGGATCGTTGCCGTCACGGCGAGGGGACTATATCCGTCACTGGCAATGTGCTGCGGGATTACTTGACTGACCTGTTTCCTATTCTAGAGTTGGGTACCAGCGCAAAGATGTTGTCTATTGTGCCACTCATGGCAGGTGGCGGTCTGTTCGAAACCGGCGCTGGCGGTTCAGCACCGAAACACGTTCAGCAGTTTGTGGCTGAAAATCACCTGAGATGGGACTCACTGGGCGAATTTCTGGCATTGGCAGTATCTCTGGAAGATGTTGCGGACAAGACCCAAAACAAACGCGCCAAGGTGCTCGGGCAGGCGTTAGATAAAGCAACGGGTAAATTGTTAGAGTTGAATAAATCGCCCTCACGCAAAACCGGCGAACTCGACAATCGCGGTAGTCACTATTATCTCGCCAGCTACTGGGCAGAGGCACTGATAGCACAGGACGATGATCCGGAGTTGAAAGACGCTTTCAAAGGACTTTCAAAAGCGTTGGTCGACAATGAGGATCAAATCGTCAAGGAGCTCATTGATATCCAGGGCGACAAAGTTGATCTGGGTGGTTACTTCTATCCGGACGCCGAGAAGGCAGAAAAAGCAATGAGACCCAGCGCTACATTAAACGCTCTGTTCTCTTAAACTACTGACCTCAGCGCTTTAACCCTCGTTCATTGTTAGTCCCCGTTGTATTTATACTTCGGGGATTTTTTCTGCCATTGCCTCAAACGCCGGCAACACTATCTGCTTTTGGACCCCTAGCCCCTCAATTCCAATTTCAACAACATCACCGGGCTTTAGGTACGTCGGTGGCGTCATACCGGCTCCGACCCCCGCTGGCGTTCCTGTGAATATTGCATCTCCGGGTTCCAGCGTCATGAACTGGCTCACATAACTCACGATGGTTGCAGCGCTAAATATCATATCTTCCGTACTGGCGTTTTGACGCATATCGCCGTTTACTTTCGACCATATTTTCAACTTTTGCACATCTGCCAAAGCTTGGGGTGTGACCAACCATGGCCCTATTGGCGCGAAAGTATCAGCGCTTTTGCCTTTCACAAACTGGCCACCACGCTCTCTTTGAAACTCTCTTTCAGATACATCATGACCCACAGCGAACCCCGCAACATGCTCAAGCGCGCTGGTCTCGGAAACGTATTGTGCTTTTCGTCCAATGATAATGACCAACTCAGCTTCGTAGTCTAATTTGCGCGAAGCTCTGGGGATTTGAATTGGATCATAGGGACCATGCAAAGCAGAAACAGCTTTCATAAACATCAACGGTTCTTTGGGAAGTGCTGTGGTCATCTCCGATGCATGTGCTTTGTAGTTGAACCCGATAGCGATTATTTTACTGGTGCCCGCCACCGGCAACCCAATGCGAGGCTCTCCCTCAACTAACGGTAGTTCGGCAGTATCGATGCCTTTAAGCTTCGGAATCATCGCCAATGTACTCGAGTCAATGTCCTCAATGTGTTGCGACAAATCCCTAATACGTCCTTCGCTATCCAGCACGCCGGGTTTTTCAGCGCCCACGGGGCCATATCTCAGGAGTTTCAAACCATCCGCTTGAGCCACCAGCTGAAGCAGGATTAAGACAGCACTCAGTAACACCTTCACCAAGTTTCTGATCGACATCTCCACCTCTCCCTCAATCGCAGTAAGGCTAACGATCATACTTTACTCAGCTGAGCTTTGGCGACCCCGCAGGATTGAATTTTCTGACGAAAAAACGCATCCTCTTCAACACAATTTGATTTGGTAAGTACCCAAAATGAACAGGAAAGAATGGTTAGGCCAGGTAAAAGAAGAAATTATTGAGCCCGATTTACCGATATGTGATCCCCATCATCATCTCTGGGATACACCGGCTGACAGATATTTACTTGACGAAATTCTGGAAGACACTAATGGAGGCCACAATATCGTCAGCACTGTGTTCGTTGAATGTAATTCAATGTTTCGTGCCGATGGACCAAAGGAGCTTAAGGTTATTGGCGAGACTGAATTTGTTCAGGGTATTGCAGCGATGAGCGCCAGTGGTCAATACGGCAATACCCGCATCGCGGACGGCATCGTCAGTCACGCTGATCTTACGCTGGGAGCTAACGTACGCCCAGTGCTCGAGGCGCATGTTGCTGCCAGCAATAATCGTTTCAAAGGCATTAGGCATGCCGCCGGGTGGCATCAGGATAGCGCTGTTAGGAACTCCCATTCACATCCGACAGAACACCTGATGCTTGATGAGCAATTTCAAGCGGGACTTCAAGTTCTCTCAGATATGGGTCTGACCTTCGATGCTTGGTTTTACCACGAACAGTTGCCGGAATTTATCACCCTTGCTAATAACTTCCCCGATGCAACTATTATCCTTGATCACTTCGGTGGTCCATTAGGTATTGGACCTTACCAGGGCAATTTGGATGAAGTTTACGAGAAATGGTGTGAGTTGGTTATCCCACTTAAAAACAATCCCAATGTGCTTTTTAAACTCGGCGGCATTAACATGAAGGTCAATGGGTTTGAGTGGCACAAGCATCCTCAACCCCCCTCCTCGGACCAACTGGTGGATGCAACTGCGCGTTACTATCAGTTTTGTATTGATAATTTTGGCGCTGACAGATGTATGTTCGAAAGCAATTTTCCAGTGGACAGAGACTCCTGCTCGTACCATGTACTTTGGAATGCCTTTAAGAAAATGAGCAAGAGTTATAACAACCAGGAAAGACGCGCACTGTTCCACGACACCGCAACAAAAGCATATAAACTGTCCACCGACTGACCCGGTTATGCCCGCGTTATAATATATCCAGAAGAGACAACTATTCGCTCTTATCAGCGGTGCACGATTCATAATCTAGCTTAAATTAGGATGCCCTAAAGCGTTGAGCCTGCGCTAAATCTAAGCTTTTCAAGTCTGGCATCCAAGGTACTTTCCAACCTAAATTCGTCTGAGTAATTGTGATTACGGTGTTTGACACAGCGATCAAATTTCCCAATTATGGTGCTTCAGGCAAATCCAGTTCGAACAAAACCGGGAGAAAAACTATGGAAACGGGAAACTTCACAGGGTTTGAGGTCTCGGTCACTGAACCGGGTATCGCTTGGATAGAATTTAACGAACCTGAAAAGCTGAATGGCATGAGTATCGGCAAGAAGCGTGATTTGATTGAAACGTTGACTCAAGCACAGATGGATAACGCAATCAGGGTCATTGTGTTCATTGGTCAGGGGCGTGGATTTTGCGCAGGAGACGATCTCAAAGCCTACTCAAGAGGCGTCGCCAGTGACAATGCGCTTATGGCGCCCATTCCACCCGGTCACGACAATGCAATTGGCACATACAATGCGTTAAGACACATATCCCAGGCCCTGAATCAGAAAATCCGAAGCTTGGACAAGTTGACGATTGCCGCCATCAACGGTGTCACCATTCAAACCGGATTATCCCTTGCTCTCGCTTGTGATTTCAAAATTGCAGCGGCCTCGGCAAAGCTCGGCAGTGCGACACTCAGGTTTGGTTTACTACCGGATGAAGGCGGGCAATATCTGTTAATGCAGCATCTCGGACTCGCCAAAACAATGGATTTTATCATGCGGAAGCGAATCGTTGATGCAGAGGAAGCAATGTCTCTCGGCCTGATCAATTCGGTAGTGCCGGATGACGAGTTACGAGTCGAAGCAGCTAAACTCGCTGAAGAATTTGCCAATGGGCCACAAGTGGCGATGCGCATGATGAAACGTTCAATTTACCAGGCTGCAGAATTAACCTTTGATCAGGCCTGCGATGAAATCGCTGCAAAAACCGCGGTCACAGATCATCACCCCGATACAAAAGAAGGTGTCAGTGCATTCCATGAGAAGCGTGCACCAGCATTTAATGCATGGCTAAAAAAAACAAAGTAAGCCTGGAGTTGATTTGAATCGCAAACCACCAGAATTACCGGACCAGTTTTTCAAGCGTCAGGATGAGTCCGGCGATGAATTATTTTACGTCCATCCTCGTTTTGAAACGCATATCGACGATAGCACAATCGACAACCTGACCGCGTTCTATCGAGAGGCGTTGAAACCGGACGATCGCGTACTTGATTTGATGTCCTCATGGATATCTCATCTGCCACCGGAAGTGCGTTACCAGCAAGTTTCCGGTCTTGGCATGAATGAAGCCGAGTTAGCCCGTAATGAACGCCTCGATGACTATGTGGTACACAATTTAAACGATGAGCCATCACTACCTTATCCGGATGAAAGTTTTGATGTCGTAACAATCGTTGTTTCGGTTCAATATTTGATTCGCCCCTTTGACGTATTCGATGAGATAGCCAGAGTGCTCGCACCTGGTGGTCGCTGCATCGTCGCTATGTCTCACCGGTTGTTTCCCACTAAAGCCGTCTACGCGTTTCAAATGTTGTCACCTGAAGACAGATGCCGCATCGTCGCCGCTTACATGAAAAATACCGAGCAGTTTGAAGAAACGGAAAGCCTCGACCGCTCACCGCCGGAGGGTGACCCGCTTTGGCTAGTGAGAGGTCGTCTCTACTAACTTCGGCAGGGTGTATTACACAAATGAATACAAACGAACCACTAAACTACACGAGTGAAACCTATGAATTACACATGCTTTGATGTGACTATCGAAAATAATATTGCCCATATCGTTCTGAACCGACCTGAGAAGCGGAACAGCATGAATGTTGCATTCTGGGATGAACTTCCCGCGATCATTCAGGATATCGATAATGAGAGTCGCGCCCGCGTCATTGTTATCTCGTCTACTGGACCGCACTTTTCATCAGGCCTTGATATCAGTGCTTTCCTTGCCAATGGCAACGCAACGCCGGAGGGAAGTAAACCAGATCCGAAAGAAAAGCGCGTTAAAGGCGAAAAACTGTATCAAAATATTAAGCGTATGCAGAAGAGTTTCTCGGTGTTGGAGGAATGTAGAATCCCTGTCTTAGCTGCCATTCAAGGAGGCTGTATTGGCGGTGGCATTGATCTAACCACAGCATGTGATATGCGCTATGCCAGCGCTGAGGCCTTTTTTACGGTTTATGAAATTAATATCGGTATGACCGCAGATGTGGGCACTTTTCCGCGCCTGGTCAAATTGATACCCGAGGGTATCGTTCGCGAGCTTTGTTACACAGGTAGAAGAATGCCTGCTGAAGAAGCCAAAAGCGCTGGGCTCGTGAATAACGTTTTCCCGGATCATGCGACCATGTTGGCTGAGGTGATGAAAATCGCCGCCGACATTGCGAGCAAGGCACCTCTTGCGATTTACGGTTGCAAGCGAATGATCAACTACGCAAGAGACCACTCCACTGCAGATGGTCTGGATTACATCAGTATCTGGAATGCAAGTATGTTGCAGCCCGAGGAAATGATGGAAGCGATTTCTGCGAACACTGACAAAAGAGCGGGTGACTTCGCAGATTTACCGGCTAAACGGGCGTAAATATCGCTATAGGGGATTTACCAACCTATATCCACAAGCTTGGATTTGGACTCAGCCCCTGCAGCCAAATAACTTCGTTCAAGTGGCTAACTAAGCGTTAACGTTGCTGAATCACTGCCGGTTGCTCGGGTCATTATTCAGACGCTAACGGATAAAATCTAAAGGATGAATTAACAGTGGGTAGATTAAGCGGTAAACGGACAATCGTGACGGGCGCAGGCAGTGGCATTGGCAGAGCAACAACACAACTGTTCGCTAGAGAGGGAGCAAGCGTTCTGGCGGTCGATCTTAACGCAACGGGCTTGAACGAGACGTGTGCAGGTTTGGAAACCGATATTGAAGGTAGCGTAGAAACAATGACCGCGGATGTCGGTGATGACAGCCAGGTTGAGAGTTTCGTCGAACGGTGTGTGACCAACCTCGGTGGTGTTGACGTGATTTATGCCAACGCAGGGATCTCCGGCGGTGCGGTGCCGTTGTTTGAACAGACACCGGAGCAGTGGCAGGAAATCCTGCGCATTAATTTGATCGGTCCTTTTCTGGCGGTAAAACATGCCGGCAAACAAATGGCGTCGCAGGGCGCTGGAAGCATCATTTGTACGGCGTCGGTCGCTGGCATTCGCGCCAACGCCGGTGGTTCACCCTATTCTGCCAGCAAGGCCGGCGTGATTAGCCTAGTACAAACAGTCAGCAACCAGCTTTCGGGTACCGGCGTCAGAATCAATGCAATTTGCCCAGGCTTAATTGAGACAGGCATGACAAAACCAATCTTCGATGGTGCGCGGTCGAGGGGTAATGAGGATCGAATTGGACAACTGAATCCCACTAAACGCTATGGCGTACCTCAGGAAATAGCGAACATGGCGCTGTTTCTGGCCAGTGATGAAGCCAGCTATGTCAACGGCCAGGCATTTCCGGTCGATGGCGGGCTATCCAGCACCCATCCCTTTGTTCCGCCAAGAGTAAGCTGAACTTTTGAATAAGGACTGAACTGACGCTATTAAACGAGGGTAGCTTGAATTTGGCTAGTGGAATGCAGTGCTGTAACGACTGTTAGTGAAGCTAGCAGCGTGCTTCATTTTTTGCAGATAACGGTGGCTGGGCTAATTCGAAGGAAGATAGTGCCAACTATGGGCAACCAACCCCAGGGACACTAACCTCACAAGCTTCGATTTTTGCAGTCAACCTCCCTTCCGCTTTCGAGCCTGAACCTGCCGCGGTACAAACATATAGCGTTTTACGATCCTCACCGCCTAGCATACAGGCGAAAGTGCCGTTGCTCATCTCGATCTTTTGCAACACATCACCGCCCTCTGCAACACGAACCACACAATTATTAGCGGGGTCCGCCAGCCATATCGCGCCTTCGGCATCTAGGCAGATACCATCGGGAATGTGAGGATGCAAATTAGCCCAAACCCTGCGATTTGAGAGCCCCCCATCGTCGGCGATATCAAATGCAGTGAGACAGCGGCCAAAGCTTTCACCGATAATTAACGTTTCACCGTCGGGCGTAATCACAGCTCCGTTTGGAAATGCTAGGTCTTCGGCTGCCACTGAGACCGTCCCGTCAGTATCAACAAAAGCCAATTTTGCCTTTACTAATTTGTTACCACTTTCTAGGTCAGAGCCGAAGTTTCCAACATATGCTCGCCCACACCTATCGACGACCATATCATTGCAATGATAGGTTGCGATCTTACTCAAATCTGCATGCTCAACCAAACGACCGTCGCCCTCTTGCCGCAGCAGCTTCCTATCCAGCATGGAAACAACAAGCATTCTTCCGTCGGGTAACCAACCGAGACCTGAAGGTTGCCCAGGCACAGTAGCAATGACTTCAGCCTGACCTTCACCATCAACTGCGAGGACTCGATGTGTATAGAAGTCGGAAAAATACAGGCGACCTTCGTGCCACCTGGGTCCCTCTGTAAATGAGTAGCCTTCTGCTATTGTCCTCATATCACTCTCCCCTGGTGCTCAATGCCCCATCATTATTTTCCAACTTTCTAAATTATCGATTCTCATGTAGACATTCGCTTTTTTCGTGTCGGCCATCGTCGCACTTGGCACGTCGCTGTAGTTATGACCCGGCAACAAAATGGTGTCATTGGGCAGCGCTGCTAGCTTTTGAATACTGTGGTACATGTCTTCGGAGTTGGAACCCGGCAGATCAACCCGACCGCATCCATTGACAAACAATGTATCTCCAGAGACCAGCGTATTTTTTATCTTGAAGCACTGTGAGCCAGGCGTGTGCCCAGGTGTGTGCAGAAATTCCACTTCAACATTTCCAACCTTCAGCTTATCACCGGAATCGACCCGCTTGATATCAGACTCAGAAACGCCGGTTACTTTTTTCACACCGTCTGCTTCAAGCTTGTGTGCAAAAATTTTAACAGGGTTAGTTTCAAGTAAATCTGCGACACCCTGAACAGTATTCTTGCCAAAAGAACCACCACAATGATCAGGATGATAATGGGTCACGAGAGCACCAGTCAGAGTATACCCCGCCTCGTTGATCATATTGGTCAATGCTGGGATATCCCATGCGGGATCAATAATAACAACCTCCCGCGTGCTCTTCGAACCAACCAGATAGGTGAAATTCTGCATTGGGCCTATCTGAATTTGCTCAACTATTAGTTCATCTTCCAGACTCGCCATACTTCCCTCTTGGAAAAATTAAATTTTGATTTATAGCTTATACTTTACCTCAGAGCGCCTCTTGAATGACAGCCAGAAACGCTTCACTGTATTTTTCTAGCTTGCGCTCCCCAACACCGGTAAGCAAACCAAATTCACTTTTATTTTGGGGCATCTGCTCAGCCATCTCGCGGAGGGTTTTGTCATGAAAAATGACATAAGGTGGCACGCCTTGCGCCTCGGCAAACAACCTGCGGCATTCACGTAAGGCTTCCCATAGCGCTACATTAATATCTTCTGGTAACGGGGTTTTAGTCTGACGAGCAACCGCTTTTTTACCGCTATCACGGCGAAGCGCTATCTGTTGTTCGCCTTTAAGTAAGGGTCGGCATTTCTCTTCCAGACGGAGCGCACCGTAACGTTCTAGGTCAACGCTGATATAACCCCTTGCAACCAGCTGCCTAAACACCGATCGCCATTGATTAATATCAAGCGTTTGCCCGATACCAAAGGTAGATAGTTTGTTGTGTTCAAACTGACGGATCTTTTCCGTATCAGATCCCTGCAATACATCGATCAAATGGTTAACCCCAAATCGTTGATCTGTACGAAATACGGCGCTCAACGCCTTCTGGGCGGCTTCGGTTCCATCCCAAGTATCAACAGGATCAATGCAGGTGTCGCAATTGCCACACCGTTCGGGTGAATCCTCATCAAAGTAACGCAGCAGCGCATGACGTCGACAACTAGTTATCTCGCAGAGTCCCAGCATTGCATTCAATCTATGCTGCTCAGCACGTTTGTGTTCATCACTGCCCTCTGAACTTTCCATCATCTGTCGCAGTTTGATCACGTCTTGTAACCCATAAACAAGCCAGGCATTTGCCGCTTCGCCATCCCGACCGGCGCGGCCGGTTTCCTGATAATAGCTTTCAACGGTCTTTGGTAAGTCAAGGTGGGCAACGAAGCGCACATCCGGTTTATCGATTCCCATACCAAATGCAATGGTCGCAACAATGATCAAGCTTTCTTCATTTAGAAACCGCGCCTGGTTTTTCGCCCTTGTTTCGCTGTCTAACCCCGCATGATAGGGCAAAGCTTCGAACCCCTGCTGGCTTAGCCAAGTCGCCGTTTCCTCAGTTTTTCGGCGAGACAAACAGTAAATAATACCCGCATCATTTCGGTGCTCGTGCTTCAAAAACTGCAACAGCTGCTGTCGCGGATTGGTTTTCAAGGCAATGCGATAGCGTATATTCGGACGATCAAAACCTACGATAAACTGCCTTGCGTCATCCAGAGAAAGACGGGATACAATCTCGGTTCTGGTCCTGATATCTGCTGTGGCGGTTAACGCTATTCTTGGTACCCCGGGAAACTCCGTCGCGAGTATATTCAGGTGCAGGTAATCAGCCCTGAAATCATGGCCCCATTGGGAAACACAATGTGCCTCGTCAATCGCAAAAAGACTAATGTCGAGTTCACGCAATAATGCCAGCGTCGTGGGCTGAACAAGACGTTCCGGCGCAAGATAAAGCAAATCGACTTCGCCCTGTCGTAGCGATTGCTCGATCCGGTGAACGGTTTCAAACGCAAGCGTCGAATTCAAAAACGTCGCACTGACACCCAACTGATTCAACGCGTCTACCTGATTTTGCATCAATGCGATGAGAGGAGAGATAACAACACCAACGCCTTCTCTGGCTATCGCTGGAATCTGGTAACAAAGGGACTTACCGCCACCGGTCGGCATCAGCACGAGAACGTCTTGGCCATCAACCAGCGTTGAAATAATTTGATCCTGGGGTGCTCTGAAATCGGAGAAACCGAAAACATGTTGCAGAATTTTTTGAGGATCTTTCATCAAGACCTTCTACGAACCAGCGGCCTGGTCAGACAAGTTGGCCCACCCTCTCCTTTGCGACTAATTTCATCACCCTTATAAGTCATCACACTGCAACCAGCCTGCTCTAACCTTCTTTTAGTTTCCGGTAGTCGATCGAGCATAATCACTTGTCTGGGTCCAGTCGCCAACACGTTGCAACCCATGGGCAAATATTCATTTTCGGGCACTTCTACAAAAGCAATACCCAAGGATTTGAGCCACTTCATAAAACCTTCAGGCATCAGTGGTCGATAAATTAGCGCCAGATCTTTGTCTAGTGGAGAAATCATACTCATCAAGTGAAAAACATCTTCCGGGTGCTCGGGCGCTGGTAAGGGCACCACGTGTAAATCGATGCCATTTCCTAACAAGTATTGTAACTGGGAAATACCTTCCTGGTTGGTTCTTGGGCCAGCACCAACCGCCGCATGATATTCGTCTAGCCAGATAAAGTCCCCGCCCTCCAATGTGCCTGGTCGACTAATTTTTCCTAGCACAGGGAACCCGAGCGAAACGAGCTCAGCGGCATTTAGTTTTGGTTCATTCGATCGACTAGGCCTTCCCATTTCGCAAAGTATCAGACCTTTCGGCGCAACAATCAGGGCATCCCGGGGATAGATACTATCGAGCGTCAAAATCTCATGACCCTCTAAAAGAATGATATTCGAGCCAGTTGCTCTGATAAGCGCTTCAAAAAACTGATATTCCTCGTCGGCAACATCCAATTCCGGCTGACTGTGAAACCTGAGTGGACGCCATTGCCGGTTGATCCTACTGTCGCTCTCAAAAGCTACCTTCGCTTCTCTGAGAGCGATATGTTCGATCTGCCCCCACTCATTACATGCACTTTCAACCAAGATCTTCGCTGTTTCACTATTCAAACTTTGGATTCCATTTAAATGCTATTCTGGCCCTCGCCATCCCTATTCTTCGCGACCAATACGTAGATTGGCATCGCAGCGGTTAAGAGTATGAAACCATAAAAAACCGTTTCTGCGCCCGCCCCAATAATAACAAGTAGAGAGTAAAGAAAGGCTAGCACCGCCACAATAATTCCCCGGCTTCGGGACGTACTCGCATCATCCTGCTTCAAAAATATCAATGCGGTAATTGCGGCGAACGATAGCGGAACAAGGGTCGTCAGCGTAGACAATAAAATCATCATATTAAACGCTTCAACCAGTCCCTTCGTGTAGTTCATTGCGACCAGAATACTCGCAAGGATTGAAGAAAAAATAATGGCGACGAAAGGTGTACCTTGAGCGCCAAGTTTACTCAGTGTTTTGGGAAACAAACCATCAAGTGCAACCGCTCTTACCACTTGCCCGGACAACAACACCTGCGCGTTCAGCGCCCCAAGGGTCGAAATCATAGCACCCATTGCAATCAAGGATGCTCCCATGGTGCCAATGACTTTTACCGTCGCATCAGCAAAGGGCGCGGGGGAATTGCTGAGCATCTCAGCAGGTAAAAGGAGCATGACACCAGAAAACGCAACAAGATAGACGAGGAGCACCGTCAAAGTGCCGAAGATCAGGATTCGCGGAATAGTTTTCTTAGGCTCAGTCATATCAGCTGCGGGCACTGTGCCGCCCTCTAGGCCGACAAATGCCCACATAACCAGGGTCACACTGGTCGCAATGACAGCAAATAAGCTTCCCCCACTGGGGTTAAACGGCGGCAAATTATCTGTTGAGCCCGCACTAAAGCCTAACAACCCGACAAACAACAAAGGTAATATTTTTAAAAAAGTAGTGAGTAGTTGAAACCCACCTGAAGAGCCCATCGAATGAATATTCATCGCAGTTAACGACCAGATTAGTGTCAGTGTGGCGGCCGCGGCCAGCAATGAACTTTCTCGAAGAATTGGCAGAAAAAAGCTTATATAGCCCACACACGCGATGGCGATAGCTGCGGTTGCTGACCAGATCGCGATCCAATAACCCCAACCTACCCAGAAACCCACAAAGTCACCCAGACCCGCTCGAGCATAGGCATAGGGACCACCAATGGCAGGCATTCTGATAGAAAGCTGGGCCAGCATAAAGGCCATCAGCAGTGCTCCGGAACCGGCGATAAACCAGCCTACCAAACCCAACAACCCATAAGGCGCTAGCAATGCCGGCAGCGTAAATATCCCTGACCCTATGGTACCACCGACGACAAGTGACCAACCTCGCCAGAAGCCTAGTGGTGTTGTTGGTTTTTTCCTGGTAGTTCCGGTTTCTTCTGTCGCCATGGTGAGCCCCGTATGCGCCAATACGAACTCGCAACGGGCGAATTACATTATTGATAACAACATACTACTCAATTTGCGGTCGGGTGCTCAACAAGGCCATTCATATAACTGTCGTAACTGGCTTCAAAGACACTCGTCCCTCACAGACTTTCTCCGGAGGATACATGAGCAGCTGAAGCTCGACTCACTTTGAACAAAAACCATGCTTTCAAGCGACTTCTAAATCTGTTTAGGTCATCACCAATACAGTAAAGTGCTGGCACCATAAAGAGGCTCACAAACAACGCAAACATCACACCGAATGCTAACGACAATACAGCAGGTTTGAGGAACTGTGCATCGGTCGAACGTTCTGCCATGATGGGCATCAATCCTACAAAAGTTGTGACTGAGGTTAACAAAATTGGTCTAAAGCGGGCAATTCCTGCCTCGACAACGGCATCGATTGCAGCATGGCCCTTGGCTCGCAAACGTTCAATGTAATCGACGAGCACTAGATTATCATTGACAACAACACCTGCTGCGGCGCCAATACCAAAATAGGAGAACATTGCCATCGAGACATTGAACATAAGATGGCCATACACAGCGCCCATAAACCCGAAAGGTATCGCGGTCATGACCAACAACGGTAACCAGTAGGAACGGAATGCAATCGCAATCAGCGCATACATCACAAACAACGCAATTGCGAACAATGAAATGAGTTCTGACAAAAACAATGCTTCACTTTCTGCATCACCACCAACACCAATCTTTAAACCAGGGTATTTTTCCTCAATAACAGGTAGAAACGTCTCTTTCATGTCGGTGTTGATATCGCTCATAAGCTCACCCACCACTTCCGCTGTCACGCGAACCATCCGTTCTCCATCGCGACGCCTGATATGCTGGACCCCGGTAACAACCTCAACTTCGACCACGGACAATAACGGAACCTCGCGCCCGTCATTGGTCCTGACCCTGAAATCATTTAGGCTCTCGAGGCTATAGCGTAACTCTTTCGGATAGCGCACCATCACTCGAACGTCACCTGTAGCTCGAGGCAGGCGCTGAACTTCCTCTCCGAAATATGCCTGTCGTACCTGTTGAGAAACCTGTGCCAGGGTCAATCCTAACTTTTCAGCACCAGGTAAAAGTTGCATGTGCAACTCTTCCAATTCACCTCGCATGCTGTCCCTGACATAAAAGGTACCGTCATAACCATAGAGATGACGTTTTACATCCTTCGCTGCTTCTTTTAGTTGTGAAAGATCCTTGTGACGTATGACGTAGCTCACCCTGGGGGTTGAGTTGTTCATGGTGTAGTTCACTTCAATTTCATCGGCATCTGGCACTTCGCCAACCAGTTCACGCAACCTTAATGCTGCTTCCTTGGCAGACATATCCCTGACCTCAGGAGGGGCCAATTTTACGATAGCGATCACACTGTCCCTACGCGACCTCGTATACCATCCCTCTATCAGCTGGCCCGAGCCTCCCTCCTCGGCAGCCTCTGATTCAACTTGCCGGATCAGTTCACGTTCTGCTTCCTGAAGCTGATCAAGCACTGTCAATGCTCGGGCATAGGGTGTGCCGGTGGGTAACTCAACGTTTATGTTAATCAGTTCGTTCTCAACCTCAGGCATAAACGAAAACTTGACCCAACCACTATTAAAAACACCAAAGCTAACAGTCAATGCTGCTATAAACACGCTGGCTGTTAGGTATCGATTATTGACACAGGCATCAACCCAACCCCGATAGACTGTTTGAGAAAAGCCGACGATCTTGTTTTCAATGCTTTTCTGGAATCGTCCGATTTTTCCCAGTTCTTTTCGACGTTCAAGCTGTGAAAGATGTGCCGGCAGTATCAGAAATGCTTCAATCAGAGAGACCACCAGTGCAAGCGTGATCACAATAGAAAACTGACGTGTGACCTGGGCTTCTTCACTACTCAGAAAAAAAAATGGTGCAAACGCCACCATCGTCGTCAGCACAGCAAAAACCACCGGTTTGGAAACAGCACTAGCACCCTGAATTGCCGCCTCTAACGGGTCATCAATTTTGTGATGATGCTGATGGATACTTTCCCCAACGACGATCGCATCATCCACAACGATACCCAGCACAAGTAAAAAGGCAAAAGTCGACAGGATATTCAGTGAAACATCCATGGTCGGGAGCATGGCAAACGCACCTAAAAACGACACGCCAATACCCACGGTTACCCAAAGCGCGACTTTTGGTCGCAGGGACAATATCAGCACCAAAAAGACAAGAATCAGACCCATATAGGCTGACGTACCTATTGTATTCATTCGGGAGTTGTAGATATCTGCGGTGTCGAACCATAAAGAGAGACTCACCCCCTCGGGCAACGTCTTTTGCCGCATCTCCATCCAGGCTTTGACCGAGTTGCTCGATTTAACCACCTGCATATTGTCCGACGAGAGAATTTGCAAAAGCACCGCGGGTTCACCGTTCATGGTCGCAAGGATTTCATTTTCCTCAAAACCATCCACCACCCGTGCGACATCGCCTACGTAGATAATGCCTGACTCAGGTGACTGACGAATCACGATGTTACTGAATTCGTCCTCGTTGTCAGCCATGTTTCGGGCACGCAACAATACATCACCGGTCTCTGTTCGAATGCTACCGGAGGACAAATTGATTGAACTGCTACGGATAGCCGTGGCAACCTCTTCGAAACTTAGTCC
>CAXRCG010000120.1:0-4770 GCA_964228885.1 Pseudomonadales bacterium
CAAATACACCAATTGCCATGCCCATAGTGATGTTCGGGTCTGTAGATGGAACGATTTTCTGGTACTCGACGCCCGCCAACAGCATGAGCTCCGGGACGACATCGACGGGTATGAGATCCATCAGATTCATCAAAAACACCCAAACAAAAATAGTCAGTGACAAGGGGGCTATCAGCTTGTTGTTGCCATGAAAGGTGTCTTTGACCTGCGTGTCGATGAACTCAACGATCATCTCTACGAAGTTGATCAAGCCTGAGGGCGTATCGGCTGAAGTACGAACAGCAACCCAACGAAATAGGGCACAAAAAATAACACCGAGACCAATAGACCATGCCAGTGAGTCCACATGGATTGCATTGAAGCCCATGGCCGATATCTCGTCTGCACCATGTGCGAAGGCCCACTGACCACCAGCAGCCACCGTTTCACCGTCATAACGCTCAAACCCCTCGGGAAGCTTCCCGTAGGTAAGGTTGGTTAGGTGATGGACGATGTATTCCGAAACCGTCTGTTCTTGACCAGCTGCAGCCATTCGATCTTGCCCTAATTAAACAACCGCATTAACGCGATGTTCTCTGTTAAACCACTCTGTCTTTCGCAGCCAGATAATAAAAAACCGGGCTACTCACTAATACTGCTATCGCGCCTGCGAAGATCGCTCCGGGCTGCGGGTCTGGCGCTTTGGCAAACCAAAGACCAAACAACAGTGCACTGAGACTAAATTTTGCTATTCCCAATACGGTGGGTGCTTGCGCACCAAACCGGCTAAACATGCTGGTCGCAAGCCATGCCTGCGGCAGTCCAATAATCGCCGCACCTACCCAGACCGCAAACGCCGCATCAGCACCGAGAAAAAGCCAAACGCCAAAGGAAAGGACGCCAATTAAAACACTGGTGTAGACCAACGCTCTAACGAAGTGATGAGCCAGCATTGTTCGCGTGTACTCAACCACTCAGCACTCCCATATTTTCGGGTTCTCAAGCGCGCGCAAGTCTATTCGAATTGCCTAAGCGCATCAACAAAGCAAAATGCCAACTTTTATTGGATGCGATTTAAAATTCCATCAAGCACATCAAGGTCGCTGTACTGAATAACCAATTTTCCCCTCCCATTTTTATTTTCGATAACAACTTTTGTGCCAAACCGCTCAGATAACTGCCTTTCCAGGCGATCAATATCGGGGTCTTTTCGTTGTGGGGTGGTATTAGCAGGGGAGGCAAGCAACGCTTTCACGAGTGCTTCCGTTTGTCTAACGGACAGCCTACTGTCAGCTACCTTTCTCGCCGCACGAACTTGATCTATGCCATCCAAAGCCAGGAGTACCTTGCCGTGACCTGCATCAATTCGTCCTTGCTCTAGCATCTCAGAAACTTCTCGCTCGAGCGACAGTAGCCGCAACAAATTCGCAATCACTGGGCGTGACTTACCTACGGCTGTAGCCACCTCTTGCTGAGACAACTCGAATTCCGTTTGGAGGCGCTTCAACGCTCGTGCCTCTTCAAGTGGATTGAGGTTTTCACGTTGAATATTTTCTATTAACGCCATCGCGATCGCAGTTTCATCACTGATCTCACGAACAATGGCAGGAATCGTATCCAAGGCGGCGAGCTGACAGGCTCTCCAACGCCGCTCACCTGCAACAATCTCATAACGATCTGCTGCAATCGATCTCACAACAATGGGCTGCATGACACCTTGCGCTTGAATACTTTCAGAAAGCTCTTGTAAAGCGGCCTCATCAAAATCAACCCGAGGCTGATATTTACCGCGCTGTAAAAACTCCAGAGGTAGTTGCCGCAAGTCACCGTCGCTGTGTGGCGCTGCGCCTAGCTCGGCTGCGTCTGGTGGCGCCTTTTTTGTCAGGTCAGTCCCTAACAGAGCGTCAAGGCCGCGATTTAATTTTCGCTTCTTTGTGTTCATTTACCTATCCTGAGCACTTGCCATTCATTCACCCCATTCTGTGCCATATCACTGTCGCCGAGTGAATTCTTCAGCAAGCGCCATGTAAGCGCGTGCACCTCTTGAATATCGGTCATAGACAATTCCGGGTTCGCCGTGACTTGGTGCTTCTGCTAGTCGAACATTCCTAGGAATAACCGTCCGATAAACGAGATCACCAAAATGACTAAATAGTTGCTCGGAAACCTCTGTTGTTAGGGAGTTTCTAGGATCATACATCGTTCTAAGAATTCCCTCGATTTCAAGATCTGGGTTCACTGTCTCGTTAATACGTCGAATCGTATTTAAGAGCGCAGAAAGACCCTCCAAAGCGAAATACTCACATTGCATTGTGATGAGAATCGAATCACAGGCCACCATCGCGTTGACAGTGAGCATGTTGAGAGAAGGAGGGCAATCAATTAACACAAAGTCGAACGAGGCTTCGCCCTGATACAACCCTTCTTTCAGCCGTTTTTCTTTCCCCTCAACCTCGATGAGCTCTACCTCTGCGGCAGTAAGATCACCATTAGCTGGCAAGACGGAAAACTTCCCTGGTATCGACTCAACCAAACACTCAGAAAGAGACGCCTCCTCCAACAACAAATCTAATACGGAGAGCTCTAAGCCATTTTTTTCTATTCCTGAGGACATAGTCGCGTTGCCCTGAGGGTCCATATCTACCAGAAGTACCCGATTTCCAATCTGTGCCAACGAGGCCGCTAGGTTGACGCTTGTTGTTGTTTTACCAACGCCTCCTTTTTGATTCGCTACGGCAATTATTTTCATTTTTTATTCTCACCACGACGCAATACAACCAATTGCCTCAGCTCCTCAAGTCCAGGCACCACAAGACCAATTTGTTCAATGATCTCAGTGGACGTGTTCAAATCCGCAATTTCAGTATCAACGCTTTGAGACTTCATGGCGAGCCAAACGCCGTCTGTTTTGAGTAAATGCGCTGTCAGATTGCACATCCGATTTAAATCAGCGAAGGCGCGACTCATAACAACATCAAACCTTTGCTCTGGCTGATAGGACTCCGCTCGGCCTTCGACAATATGGATATTGTTTAGCTTCAATTGTTCACGTACTTGAAAGAGAAAACGGGTTTTCTTCCCATTGCTATCAAGCAATACAAACTCTTTCTCAGGAAAGCACAAAGCTAATGGAACGCCCGGTAAACCTGCGCCAGTCCCGACATCACAAAGTCGTTCAAATGAACCCAGATACGCTGCCAACGTAAGGCTATCAAAGACGTGTTTTATCACCATGTCCTTGGGGCGCCGCACGGCCGTTAAGTTGTAAGGTCTATTCCATTTATGCAGCAAGTTAACGTAATCCGTTAACGGTTCAGCTAGCTCTTCGTCGAGGTCAAGCGTCATAAGCCCCTGACGAATTTGATCGAATAAGCGTTCAGCCATTACTGACGGCGCGATCGGAAGCAGAATTGCTTTGCCGTCGCAAGTGCACCAAAAGCAGTGACAACGCTGAAGGTGTTACCCCTTGAATTCGACCAGCCCTCGCTATGTTTGACGGCCTAGTATCTGTCAGTTTTTGACAGACCTCATTGGACAAACCAGAAACTTCGGTGAAATCAAAATCGTTTGGAATTAGCGTATTCTCATGCCGCTTCAATCGATCAATTTCGTCTTGTTGTCTTGCTATATAACCGGCGTATTTGACACGCGTTTCTATGTGATCAGCTGTCGCTAGGTCTATGACAGGCACTCCTTTCAAGCTTGCCACATCGCTGTATGTCAGCTCTGGACGACGAATCAAATCCGCCATCGAATACTCTCGATTAATGGGTGATTTTAATTTGGTATCCAGCGTTTTTGATGCTTTGGTATTCGGGTGAATGTAAGTTGTTTCTAGTCGCCCCAACTCTCTATCTACTAACTCTCTTTTATGCTGATATGCGGCCCAATGTGCTGACGGAATCAACCCAAGCGCATTGCCTTTTGACGTCAAGCGCTCATCGGCATTGTCTTCCCGCAGTTGCAACCGATATTCAGCTCGAGATGTAAACATTCGATAAGGTTCTTGCGTGCCCAACGTTACACGGTCGTCCCCGAGAACGCCGATATAGGCCTCATCGCGTCTTGGCTCCCAGGCATCGAGATCGCGGGCATATCGAGACGCATTTAAGCCTGCAAGCAATCCTTGTGCTCCAGCCTCTTCGTAACCTGTCGTACCATTGATTTGACCCGCAAAATACAAACCGGAGACGTGCCGGGTTTCAAGGCTATGAGTCAGATCACGCGGATCGAAATAATCATATTCAATTGCATACCCTGGCCTTGTAATGTGCGCATTCTCAAGTCCAGGAATTGTTCGAACCATGGCCTCCTGAACATCAAACGGCAACGACGTGGATATACCATTTGGATACAGCTCTGTTGTCGTAAGGCCCTCGGGCTCTAAAAATATTTGATGCGAATTTTTATCTGCAAATCGATGAATCTTGTCTTCAATACTTGGACAGTAGCGTGGGCCCGTTCCCTCGATAACACCACTAAACATAGGTGAACGGTCGAGACCCCCTCGAATAACATCGTGTGTCGCTTCATTGGTCTTGGTCACCCAGCAACACAACTGTTCTGGATGTTGTGAGATAGACCCCAACTGGGACATCACAGGCCTTGGCTCATCGCCCCACTGTTCTTGCAAAGCAGAAAAATCAACCGAGTTGCCGTCTATTCGGGGTGGTGTTCCTGTTTTCAATCTTCCGGTACGTGGACACAATTCGCGTAACCGGTCTGCCAGTGTGACCACAGCAGCATCACCCATGCGCCCGCCAGACTGGTTTTCCATGCCAATATGAATCT
>CAXRCG010000121.1:0-75121 GCA_964228885.1 Pseudomonadales bacterium
ACACGATCGTAGTTATTTTTGGGTTTGTCAAAGACAGTCACACGATTGATAGGAAAAAAATGAATTTTGAAAAGATGGTTGAATCGCAGTTCATCGAGCCATTGCAGGCTCTGCTAAAACTTTTTGGTGACGAGGGCGCCGTCAATGAGATCGTATACTTTTCCGGCGTTCTGAATATGGTCGAAGATACCAGCAGCCAGGAACAAATGCTCGCGGCCATCTTTGAGCTATCACGCTGCGCGTTCCTTGGTTTTGAGTACACGGCGGAAGCAAATGCACGAATAAATCAATTGCTCGACTATTGGATTGAGGTTTCTCACACAATGTCCTCTACAAGCGACCCCCATTGATCATGAAACCTGTCTTCGACAACGTAGAGACCATTCGCTTCATACTCGGAGACCAGCTGAACCATCACCACAGTTGGTATTTGGAAAAAGATAAGCACACGATGTATGTCGTGGCGGAAATCTTTGAAGAAACGACGTATACGCGGCATCATGCGCAAAAAGTGCATGCATTTTTTCTTGCCATGTCAGCCTTTGCCGAAAGCCTAAGGGAGGCCGGGCATCAAGTCCTCTATTTGACACTTGACGACACAGCCGGGGCGAGTTCTGTCAGTAAGTTATTGGACATGCTGGCGGGAATATACAAACCCATCCGAGTTGGTTACCAACGTCCAGACGAACACCGGTTGCTGGAGCAGCTGAGGGCGTTGGTGTTGCCGGGCGTAGAAATCATTGAATATGACACCGAGCACTTCATGGTGCCGTTCGCTGAGCTGTCCTCCTACTTTGTGCGGGGTAAGAAGCACCGCATGGAGCAGTTCTACAGAAGGTTACGCAAGCAACACAATATTTTGATGGAGAATAGCGATCCCTTAGGTGGCCAATGGAATTATGATGTATCAAACCGAAGCAAGCTGAAGAAATCTGATCTGGCCGATATACCTGCGCCTTTGCTGTTTGCCAACGATGTAGATGAAGTGCAACGGAGATTAGAGCGTCACGATATTAAAACGGTTGGCAAGATAAATCATCAGCTTCCGATGCCTATCACTCGAGATCAATCGTTGGATTTGCTGCAATTTTTTTGTCGCATAGGTCTGCCGAGGTTCGGAGATTTTCAAGATGCGATGACCGGTAAAAGTGACTATGCGTGGTCGCTCTACCATTCGAGACTTTCGTTTTCCATGAATGTAAAGCTGTTGCATCCCGCTGAGGTAATAGAGACAGCTATTGCTGCGTACTATGCGCAAGACAACATTGATATTTCTCAAGTAGAGGGATTCGTACGGCAAATATTGGGATGGCGCGAATTTGTCAGAGGGATTTACTGGGCCAACATGCCGGGCTACGCTGAGTTAAACGCGTTGGCGGCTGAAAAAGATCTTCCGGCTTTTTTCTGGACCGGCGATACCCAAATGAATTGCGTCTCCAAAGCGATTACTCAGTCTCTAGAGCACGCCTATGCTCATCACATACAGCGATTGATGGTTACCGGCATGTTTGGCCTGCTAGCGGGCATTGACCCAGATCAGATGGACCAGTGGTATCTCGGCATATACATCGACGCGATTGAGTGGGTGGAGATGCCTAACACCAGAGGTATGAGTCAATTTGCTGACGACGGTCTTATAGCAAGCAAGCCTTATTCCGCCAGCGGTAATTATATTAACAAAATGAGCGATTATTGTGCTTCTTGCCATTACAAAGTCAAAGAAAAAACGACGAAGAATGCCTGCCCGTTCAATGCACTGTATTGGCATTTCATGGTCAAGCACCGAAAAAAGTTTCAGAACAACCCGAGAATAGGGATGGCATATCGCAATTGGGACAAGCAGGATTTGGAGATGCAGGAATTAACGATCGCGCGTGGCGAGGAGTGCTTGAAGAATCTTGAAGTGCTGTAGAGCGCTTTAGCCAGTCACGCCCACTAGATTAGCGATTTTGCGCAGCCGATCACGAATGTTTGCGGTTTCTAGTACCTCCTGCATCAAATCAGGGTCGAAGCGAAGGAACTGAAAGACGCGAAAGGAAAATTCGTCTGGCAATTGGTTTAACCACTCATGTTGTGAAAATGCATCGGCTATCGAGGGATGTTCTGAAGCAGTGATTTTTATAAGAGCGTTGTTTATGGCAGCTTGAAGTCGGAATATTTCACTTTTGGTGTCGTTCATGCTGTCTCTATCATCATCAAAAACCTCCACAGCTCTGACAATCCGGTAGGGAAGAGTTTGTACCTCCTCCCCGAGCAAAAGCCGCTTGGTTATTGCGATCACAACGTGGACGCGGCCGTCTTCCAGCGTTTCTATCACTTGGCATTGACCCGCAGAGAATATCTGATGGGGCTGGTAAGTTGCCTGATTGGTTTTAAGCGCTTCCTCTCTGACTTGATTAGACGGTGCTGCGCGAATCTCTTTTTGGGTATGTCCCACTCCTATCATTACGTTATTCGCGACGCAGTCATCTACCATGCGCCGATAGCGTGGTTCAAAAATATGTAGCGGAACGAAGGTACCCGGAAATGCAACAAGGTTAGGAATGGGAAAAAGTGCCACCTCGTGAGTATGCTGTTCAGTTTTACTGGTAGTCATGGTCGTGTTTTACTGGCCTGCACGTATGCTTAAAAGGGTACGTCGGTTTTCGGTATTTGGACCACTTTATCTAATCCAAAGCGGCAAGGTCGACGTAGTTAAGATATGCAATGTTCAAGTAGGCGAAAAAAACGGATTGGCACAACAATATTTCTGTCCTTGTTGATGCAAGCCTGTTCCACAACGGAAAGCTTACCGATGCCGGCCGTTGAAGGGCTAGATCTGGAAAGGTTTATGGGCAATTGGTTTGTTGTTGCCGGCATACCCACCTATTTTGAGAAAGATGCATACAACCCCATCGAGCGATATAGCCTCAACATTGATGGTTCGGTGAAGACGGTTTTTTCGTATAACAAAGGCAGCATAACTGGGCCGTCGAAGTCCATGAATGCAATCGGGTTTATTCCTGACAGCACAAAACCTTCAATATGGGAAATGCAGTTTGTCTGGCCTGTGCGGGCGGACTATCGGGTGGTCTACCTGAGCCCAGATTACGAGTTCACTATCGTCGGCCGAAAAAAACGCGATTATTTGTGGATAATGTCTAGACAGCAGCCAGTGCCCGAGGACGAATTTAACGCGCTCATGAAATACGCCGCTGGAATGGGCTATAACCTCGACGATGTCCGTGTGAGCAACTGGCAGCACAACTCCACAATAGTTGAAGGCTCGAAATAGACTGACTACCGGGCGACAACAGTTGAACCTCGATAGCACGAAATCGCAAAGAAATATTTCTATGGATAATCGAAAACTTCCCAAACAACGCGCAGTTGCGGCGTTAAAATCCCTTTTTATCGGTGACGCGCTCGCAATGCCCGTCCATTGGTATTACAGCGTGATGGATATAGAGTGCCAGTTTCCTGGCGGCGTGAATGACCTTGAAGATGCTCCGGCTCATCATCCCTCGTCGATCATGAGCTTGCACTCAACCAGTCAGGGTGGACGTGGTAATCGAAGTAGAAAAACTTCTGCTGCGTCTGAAATCGTTGGGGACGTGATACTCAAAGGCAAGCGCAAATTTTGGGGCATGCCCAATCAGCATTACCACCACCAAATGGTTGCCGGTGAAAATACACTGAATGCTCACTGCGCAATGGCGCTGATTCAAACACTAAACAGGCAGGACGGGCAGTACAATTCAGATCAGTTTCTTGGCGCCTACATCAATTTAATGACCGCTGAACCGGCACAACATCCTGACACCTATGCGGAATCTTATCACCGTGGGTACTTCGCTAACCTTCAAGCGGGTAAACCCAGAGATAAGTGCGGCGCCGTAACCCATGATACAGCCTCGATTGGTGGCTTAGTCACCATCGCTCCGATTGTTATTGCTGCGCGCTTGCGTGGTACACCTCTTGCAGACGTGATCGAGCACTGTCAGACCCATCTGTTTCTAACGCACCCGGACGAAACGCTGGCCGCTGTAATGCGAGGTTATGTAGCGCTTATTGATCACCTCTTATTCCGTGATCCGACGCAAGACGTTCAGGAGAGCCTAAGCCTGTTTGCAAAGCAGAGCATAGGACTTGATCTCAAAAAATTAATTGGGGTTTCTAACAATGACCGCAGCGTGATAGGGCAGATATTTTCTCCGGCTTGCTATATCTCTGATTCTTGGCCTGGGGTTTTGTACTTAGCCTATAAATATGCTGATACTTTGTTGGAAGGACTTATCGCCAATACAAATCTTGGTGGCGACAACGTTCACCGCGGTGCTGTACTTGGTGTGCTCCTAGGGCTTATCAATGGAGCCACTGACGAAGATAAGTTTGTTAGGCTCGCCAATAGTTCAGCTTTACAAGAAGATATTACCCGGTTAGTTGGGGGCTGAGTACGTCAATCTAACTGGTAAAAGCGAAAGATTAAACGTTTAGGCGGTACCACAACTGTTGGCTTGGCGGTTGCAAGGTTTTTAGTTCACTATAAGCGCTGATATCAGGCGATGTGTTTCAAGTACTCGAGAGCGAAACGAACTTGTTACAAGACGTTTTCCAGCTGATAAGCTCTAGCTGCCGCGCCAGCAAACAAATCAGCTTTCTCACTGGCTGATGAGCTGGCTGAGATTCGCTTAAATGCGTTCCAGCACACTTGGTAACTACACCAACGTTTCTGTACCGGAAAATTTGACTCATACATAGATCGGGCAGGGCCAAAGGCCTCGATGCAGGTCTCCATCCAGGGGCGCCACGCGGCGGCGACTTCTTCTGATCCAGGTGGCAGACTGCGGTCACCCTCAAAACTTGGCATGCGAATAGGTAATGCGCCGAGTTTTACGAACACGTTTTGACGCTTGCTAGTCTGAACGATAGCTGCTTTCCAATCTTTAAATACCTCGCCAGTTTTCCCTCGATACGGACCGCCTAAAATCGGGCTTCCGACATGATTGAGAATGATTGTTAGCTCCGGGTGGGCATCAGCAAGCTGAGCAACCTCAGCCAGTTGTGGGTGATAAAGCCAGCAGTCGAGAGATAATCCCATGCGGCTAAGGACTGCCGCAGCCTCACTAACGCGCGGATCAATCAACAGGTTTGGTTGCTCGGTGACATTGCCAACTTTTTCGTCGGCGTGCCAGCCGCTGGAAATTCTAACGCCTCGGAATCGGCCGCCGGAGGCTGCTACATGTTGCTCGAGTATTGGCTCAACCGCACTGCCCAGAGTCAGATCGACGTTGCCGAACATGGCATCGCAAGCTCTAGCGTGACCAAATGTGCCACTGGCGCTCATCGCAGCTTGCCCTCGAACGAACTCAGTTTCCCCTAACGAACGGGCTTCTTTTGGGCCCTCTTGCCGGTACATTGAGTGGCATTCAGCGAAAACTGTCGCGACGATGTTATGTCCACTCTCGAGATCCGCAGCAAGCTCTGGCATTAAGTAGGTGTAGCCACTTCGTACCCATAGATGGTGATGTGGGTCGATGATGGGTAGCGCTGGCTCAAGTACTTCCTCTTGTAATGTTGCGAGCCAATTATCATCTGGCCCTTTTTGACCTGTGTTGGCGGCCATTTAATGCTCCTTCTAGAGTAATCCTATTCGTAAATTTACTGCGCGGTCCAACCACCATCAATCGGCATAGCGACGCCGGTAACGTAGCTCGACTGAGGCGATAGTAACCAAGCGACCACATCAGCCACTTCACTTGGACCAGCAATACGACGTATTGGCAGTTGATGGACTACACTCTCGAGGACCTCTTGGTTAGCGCCAGCGCCTTTGGCTAACATCGGTGTATCGATGAATCCGGGGCAAACAGCATTCACGCGGATTTTTTTGGGTCCGTACTCTACGGCTGCAGATTTTGTTAAACCTATAACACCATGTTTGGCTGAGTTGTAAGCTGTCGCGTGTGGCAGGGCAACCAATCCACAGATTGAGGCAGTGTTGACGATGCTTCCGCCAGTTTCTTGTTGAATCATTTGTGTAATCTCTGCTTGTACGCAGCTAAACACACCTGTTAGATTCACAGCAAGCACCTGCGCCCATTCTTTTGGGTCAATGTCGAGCAGTTTGACGGTTGGCCCGGTAATCCCTGCGTTGTTGAAAGCACCGTCCAAGCGACCGTGTCTCGATACTATTGCTTTGATAGCGGCTGCAGCGGCGCCCTCTTCCGCAACATCGAGTTCACACACTTCAGCGCTTCCGCCGGCTTGTATTACCTCTGTAACGATCTCGTTACTAAGTTCAACCTGTCTGTCTGCTACGATCACATGCGCACCGTCAAGTGCAAGGCGGCTGACTGTGGCGCGGCCGATACCGCTTGCGCCTCCAGTCACCAATACTATTTTTTTCTCCAAACTCATTTCAAATTTCTCCCTGAGGGTGATCTTTTCGTTCCAAGATGGGATCTAGTTTACGCAATTCGTCACTGGCACCAGTAGAGCCTTTTGAAATACCGGAATAACGAGAATTTCTTGCGGATCTTTTTGGAAACTTTCGCGAGCGTGTGGGGCCCTCCGCCATCGCGCCGCCATCAACAGCGATTTCTTCACCGGTCACAAATTCGGCGTCATCCGAGGCTAGAAATAGCGCAGCACTGGCAACATGATGAGCCTCTCCATAGTCGGGCCAGGGTTGACCCTTTGAATATGCCAACTGGGTCGCTTTCGGGTTACCGCCATCGTTCAGCGGCGTCACGATGAACCCTGGACAAATTGCATTTACCCGAATGTAATCCGGTGCTAGCTCTACCGCAGAAGACTTTGAAAGATTGATCACTGCTGCTTTAGCGGCGGAATAAACCAGCGGTCCACCGTCACCGCATAATCCGGCGATGGAGGCAGTGTTTATGATCGACCCGCCTTCACCTTGCTTGCGCATTATCCTTGCACCATGTTTTATCCCCAAGAAAACACCTTTCGCGAGGACATCGAACGTGTAGTCCCAATCTTCAACCGTTGTCTCGGTGAGCGGGCCAATTGCGCCTCCTACACCAGCGTTGTTGAAAAGGATATCTAACCGACCATAGGTGGAGAGCGCGTGCTGGCACATTGCCTCGATGTCTGTTTCTTTAGCGACATCGGTTCTAATGAATGAAACGTCGTAGCCCTGCTGCTTTGCTGCCCTGACAGCCGCAGCGCCAGATATGGCATTGAAGTCGGCAACCACCACCTTCGCGCCTTCAGCGGCAAACCGCATCACTGAGGCGAGCCCTAGACCACTTGCGCCGCCAGTAATGATGGCGACTTTTCCAGCTAATCTCATGCTTATCCCCTGCTGTGGTTACTGGAAATGTACACCCTCATAATCGTTGTTGGCTACCTCATTTACCATGTTTGCATATCGCGGCACGCCGCCGTTGTAGATGTTATACCGCGTCTTGCCGTATTCGTGACCTTCGATGTTCGAGTTGTAGCCGGTAAAAAAACTCTTGGCTTTGCGTAACAGTGCGCCTTTATACATATCTTTGACATGCTCAACCCACTCAGCCTCAAACGCGTCATCGACATCGAAACGTTGATGGCCCTGCGCCCACATGTGCTCAAGAAAAGGCGTAACCCAGTTAACACTCAGCTCGGCAGCGCGTGGGAAGTTCGCCGCTGCGGTTTGTGGCCCCATCAGCATTAGGAGGTTCGGGAACCCGCCGATCATGAGGCCGAGATAGGTCACGGGACCTGCCGCCCACTTGCTACGCAGTCGTTCTCCGCCCGATCCCTGGATGTCGATTTGGTCTAGGGCCCCGGTGAAAGAATCGAAACCCGTGGCATACACAATGACATCAAACTCGAATGATCTGTCGCTCGTTTCGAGACCCGCGGCAGTAACACGAACAATAGGTGTCTCGGCCGCATCCACGAGTTCAACATTGGCGCGGTTATAAGTTTCAAAATAGCCTGTCTCGAGGGGCAATCGCTGAACGCCAAAGCCGTGGTCTTTTGGAATCAGCCGCTCAGCAAGTACGGGGTCGCTCACACGTCGGCGAATACGTTCGGCGATGTAGTCGGAAATTTCCGCGTTAGCCTTTTCGTCGACGAATATCTCAAAAAAATTTTGAAGCCAGATACCAAAGCCCGGCTCGTCATAGAGTTTGTCCCACAGCTCGCGCCGCTGCGCTGGACTGACGTCGTAAAAGCTGCGACTGTCTGGCTCATGTTCAAAACCGCCTGGACTGCGGGCGCATATGGCGAAGATCTCGTCATAACGTGTGCGAATCGTTGCCATTTCGGCCTTGGAGATTGGTGCGTTGTTCAGGGGTGCCGCCCAGTTCGGGCGACGTTGGAAAACGGTGAGTTGTTTCGCCACTTTGGCAACCTCTGGGATCAACTGAATCGCCGTGGCACCGCTACCGATGACAGCGACACTTTTGCCCCTCAGGTCAAGGGGCTCGTGCGGCCAGTCAGATGCATGGAAAGAGGCACCCTTGAAGTTGTCTATGCCATTGAACTTCGGCAATGTTGGCGTTGATAAAGTACCCACCGCGGTGATGACCATACGGGTTGTCATTTTTCGCCCGTCGCCTAAGTGAAGCGCCCAGGTGTTTGAATCTTCATCGAACTTCATTGACTCGACTTTGCAGCAGAACTGCATATATTTTCGAAGCTCAAACTTGTCCGCCACATAGTTCAGATAGGACAGCGTCTCCGGCTGTGGCGAATGTTTCTCGGTCCAATCCCACTCTTCCAGCACCTCTTTTGAAAAAGAGTAGCCATAGGTATAACTTTCGGAATCGAACCTCGCGCCCGGATAACGATTGTTGTACCAGGTACCGCCAAGATCGGCGTTGGCATCCAGCACTGTTGCGCGAACGCCGAGATCGGCTAGGCGCTTTATCTGATAGATGCCGGATAAGCCCGCGCCGATGATGACAACCTGATAATCGAGGTGCGGGTCGATGTTCGCGATGTCTTTTATTTCTGTTGTTTGTTTTGTCATATCTTGCCAGCGAGTGTGTTCGGAGTTGAGATTTGGTTGTTTCGCAAGCGCGATATTTGATTTCGATACGATGGTATTACTTTCGAATTCTGATGATAATACTTAAAAATGGGCACCACCTTTACATATAAAGCAAAGATAACCAGGAGATATGATGGATAGCGTGAAAACCATGCGGATTTTTCAGGCCGTTGTGCAAAACGGCAGCATGTCGGGTGCTGGTCGACAGACAGGTCTTTCGCCCGCCAGTGTTTCCCGGCAAATCTCAGCTCTGGAGGACGACCTTGGAGTGCGGCTTTTGAATCGTACCAGTCGCAGGCTCTCTATGACGGAAGCCGGACAGGTCTACCTAGAGCGCGCAGAACGTCTGCTGCAGGATATGGATGAGATGCGAGATGAGGTCAGTCAATTGGCGGTGAGACCCCGTGGGAGTTTGCGTATTCATTCTCGCATTTCCCTCGGCACTCAGTATGTTGCGCCGCTCATTCCGGCCTTCCTCGCGCGATATCCTGATCTCAAAATCGATCTATGGTTAACCGATAACGACTTGGACTTGACGGAGCACGGTATCGATCTTGCAATTCGTACTGGGGATCTTGCAGATTCAACGCTCGTAGGCAGGCTCCTCGCATCGAGTCCTCGGGTTATTTGTGCCAGCCCAGAATATTGGGCATTACATGGAAAGCCAACGACACCAACAGCCATCGCGGATCATAATTGCCTGACCTATCGATATGAGTTTGGCGCGCTTGCAGCGCTATGGCAATTTCGAACCGATGAAGGGCTGTCCACTAATCTCCAGGTCTCTGGTAACTTCCAAACGAACAACGGAGAAGCCCTGCGGGTTGCCGCTTTGGCGGGTCTTGGCGTCGCGTTACTGCCAGCATGGACGGTTAAGGATCATCTAAAGGCTGGAACTCTGGAACGCGTTTTGTCGGAATACGAAACGACGGTCTCCGATCTCGATTTCGGCATCTATGCGGTTTATCTTAGTCGGCGTAATCTGTCAGTAAAAACGCGATTTTTTATTGATCATCTGGTGGCCGAATTTAGCAAGCGAGAGTGGGCCTAGTTTATAAACCTGGTGCTCAGGAAATAAGATTTGACTTTGTGCGTCAAGATCCAATCCCTTCGGTGGGTATAGCAGGCTACCTGAATGGCGCATTGTATATAGTGAATTGCTTAAAGGCTGGATAAAGAAACTCTAGGTGTGCAGTAGATAGATCATCGTAAGCTCTCACCGTCCAGCCCGCCCCGAAATAAATACACTAAGCGGTCTGAGAAAGTTAGGCGCGAAGTCTATGTCGATAGCATATCCGGAAACCCAACAAGACTGACGCGTTCAGTGGCTGCCTACGCGGAAGTTTCGCCAAATTTAGATTCATGTTCCGTGACGATATAGCCGCGCATGCGACTTCGGTCAAAAAGCTGTTTTTCATCCTCTGCGATTTCGGCGGCAATTGCCGGCGTTGAAAGATATTTGGCGCAAGCCGCCTGAGCACTAACATCGGGATACCAAATTTCTAAGAGGACATCAAAATCTGGCTCGAATATTTTTCCCTGACGATCTGGCAGTGGCTCCGGATAGCGTCTTACATATTTACTCACAAAACCATTCAGATATTTTTCGCCAATGACGCGGTGAAATGTTTCGTAATAGGTACGGAATTCATCAGTCGACATACCAGCCTTGCGGTGCAGAGGCATAATAAACTTAATCATTTGCTGTTTTCTCCTTCTGAGTGAAGCGTGATCACGACCAATTTACCGTTAAGCCAAGCTGGTAACCAGCTAGGTGCTCTAGGGCGCAATCGGGCAAAAACATCGCTGGTATAAGCAGGTTCATTTAGCACGACACGGGCGGTACCTTGGAGGGATTCTCCACGAATAAACACCGAAAGCTGGTTTTCGCTGCCTGTCAGTTCGCGCCACCATCTGCCGTCGACACCTACAAAAACCTTATTCCCCTCGCGCAGATAATTGGCTGGCACTTTGCGACTACTGGGAAGTGTAAACAGTCCCACAATACCTGCTTTTTCGCCCTCAGGATTAGAAATGATTTCCTTTACGACGCGCGGGTTGATCACAGCCATCGAATAGTAAAGGTATCCGCACACAAGAGATGCGAGAACAACAATAACGATGGCTAAAATCTTGAACTTTCTCATGATTTTCTTAACGCTCGATAAGATGCCAATAAGATCGCATAAAAACTAAAACGCGTCTCGCATTTTTGGTGCTATTTTGATGGTCCTGTCAAGATAGGGGCTAATTTAACGCATCTCGTGTTAGAGATAATTTTCTGGGCAATTTCTCTCAAGGCAAGCGTGCTTTTAAATTTTTGAATACTTGCTGCGTTTGATCGTGTTTGAGGTGTTCGTTTGATCTTAACCACGAGCGCGAACCCCATATCTCTCGTTGACTCGTTTTCAAGCGAGCTTTGGTTTCACTTTCAGTCAGGACTGTGTGTTTCTTTGCAATCTGTGGTTTACTTTATTTGGCAATCTCCTTGGGTTGTTTTTAACATAACGTGTCGCCATTTAATTCGATTTCGATAGTGTTTGAATAGAGGGAAGGGCTTATCATGGACTGGAAATTGCTGAACAGAAACGTCATCGAAGAGTTTCGAACGAATAGTGGGCGCGTTGCCCAATTTGGTGATCTACCCGTGGTTATCCTCAATACCATTGGTGCAAGAACTGGCAACTTGCTGGAAGTGCCCCTGATTGCTGTGGTCGATGATGGCAATATGTATCTGTTTGGTACGAATGCCGGGTCAAAAAAACAACCTGCCTGGATCTACAATTTACGCGCGACCCCTGTAATTGATGTCGAGTTCAAAACAGAGGTCTTTAGTGCAAACCTGACAGAGCTGATCGGGCAGCAACGAAACACCCGAATGCAATTACAATCCCAACGAACGCCTTTGTTCGCTGACTACGTAGCCTCGTCAGCGCCCCGAAGGATAGCTGTGTTTCGAATTGACAGGCTCTGACTACCGAGGATTCGGCGCTAGCTTTTGACCGCTATTAACGATTTAATTGTTTGCCAAGATTCTGCTTGCAGTAGATTGAGGTTGGCGGGACTTATAATGATTTGATCAACGCCGTGGTCCTTCTGTCGCTGGTATTGCTGCCTCACTTTCTCGAGATCCCCCCAGGCGATCAGGGAATCTATAAAATGATCACTGCCGCCGTTGGAAAAGTCTTCGTCGGTAAATCCGGCTTCACGCCAAGCTCGATGATAATTAGTCAAAGGCATATAGATAGAGATAGCTTTGCGCGCAATGCCGCGCGCTATTTCAGGGTCTGACTCGAGCACTGTGATCTGCATCAAATGCAATTTTTTCGCACCTAACTGCTCCTTCGCCCAACGAGAGTACTCGACCGGTTTCAAATAAACATAAGCGCCGTCAAGTTTTTCCGCAGCAATTGTCATCAAGGTTGGTCCATGAGCTGCGAGATATATGGATACGTCGCAATCCTGCTTGAACATCAACGGCGACGCGTTGTAATAGTGAATAAATTCAGCGAGCTTTTTCGAAGGGGCTGTCCAAGGTAGTCCGCGTTGATCGTTACCCGTCTTGTTTGATAAACCAATACCAAGATCAAACCGATTACCATGCGCTTCGGCAAGAGAGTATGCGGCAGACTTGATCGCACGTGCATCACGAGCATAGATATTGGTAATTGCCGTACCTACGCGGATACTTTCTGTTGCCGACAATAAGTTTGCACAGGTGATGAAAGGATCTCTACCGAATAATTCCGGCACCCATAAATTGTCAATGCCGCAACTCTCTGCATTTTGAGCAATTTCCTGTAACTCTGGCGTACTGAACTGGTCAGCCGCAATCATTATTCCAAAAGTCATCTTGTCCTCGTCAAATTTTAGAGGGCTCACTAAGCTGCGCTTGGACTGGTGCAAAGTTACCCTGAAAATAAGAAACAGTGGGGTTTTTGATATCTAAAATACGCATGACCTAGCTGATACCTCTCTTATCAAGTTCCGCTGGCATGCGCTTGGAGTCTGCTTCTAGTTTCGGACCTCGCTCTTCGTCTGCTAGCTGCCCCGCCGTATCTTTTGCCATTTTGTCGCTATCGAGCATAATCCATTTCTCCGGAATGATTTCGATGATGACCCTTAAAGGCGAATCGAGGCGCTTTTCAAATGCTTTCGCTTGTGCCTCTTGTTCCTCGGTGAGATCGCCCTCCATGCCAGTGTAAGGTCCGCGAGCAAGTGCCGGATAAAACCACCTTTTGGTTTCCTCGTCGTCATGAATGACGGCTCGGCCCTTGAATGTAATAGCGCCATTAGGCCCGTTAGGTGCAGACACGCCGCTAACAACGACGGAACAGCGAGGGTCTCGTTTGATTGCCGCAACTCTGTGTCGATGAACACCGCAGGTGATCCAACCACTGCCATTTCGCCATACGAAGGCATGAATTACGCCAACAGTCCAGCCATCTTTGGTTGACCAGTTGAAAGTGCACTCTCTGGCTTTATTGAGCAGGTCCTCTCGAGACGCTTCGTTGAAAGGGTAAATTGATACAACTTCATGCTCTTCACTGGACATTATAATTCCTCATATTCTTCGGTTAGAAAATTTTGTAGCGACTTAGTCGGCAGCAGTTGTTTTTAGTTAACTTGGTGCCCCACATAGCGTGTAATCATCATAGGCCGCCTATACCTGAAACAGCAAGGATGAAATCAGGTGGTAGCTTGGCGTCATAATTGCGAATGAAGTGCTCAAAGCAGGTGCAGGCATTTTAGGCTGCGGACAAATCGTTCGTCCCTCCTCACGACCTGATAACAAATATACTGGTCTGCTTAGCAGGCACTTGTCACGATATTCTCTGTCTTATTTTAGGCGTAAGGTCTTGCGAGCACATGCAATATTGTTTGAGACGAAACCTGCACGAAAATCAGTGCCTTTGCGCTCGCTCATACTTTTCAATCAAAGTGCATGAATACGGGAATGTCTAATTTCCTATGCTTGATCAACGTGGAATTTCAAGTATTCCTCTTCAAAACAAAAGAGCTTAGGGTCCAATAGCTTGTCGACATAAAGGTAGCCGTACAGATGGTCAAATTCGTGTTGGAATACAGTGGCCAGAAATCCAGAGAGCTCTATTGTCTGCTCGCGGCCCTGATCATCAAAATAATCGACTCTGATATGTTGTGGCCGCTCAACAAACCCCATCATGCCAGGTACCGAAAGACAGCCTTCCCAGTATCCAGCGACCGCTGGATCTAGGACTGAAATCACAGGGTTCACAAAAACTGTGAAGGGTAATGTTTTGACCTCACCATAACGAGTTTTGGGATTCGAAATCTCGATCACAGCAACTTGAACTGAGACATTGATTTGTGGAGCAGCAAGTCCTATTCCGCCGCTATCAGCAAGCGTCTGCCTCAGATTATCAACCAGTGCTTTGAATTCTTCTGATTGAATCTTTTCAAGCGGAAAGGGCGCGGCTGTCTGGCGAAGTGTTGGATGACCTAGCCTGATTATTTCCTGAACAGACATGGTTTGTCTCAAATATTGAACTTGAATTGAAGAATACCTGAATGGTCGAGCGTCGTAAAAGCGTCCGTTAAGGTGCGACTTGTTGGCATTGGCTCAGCAGGTCAAATTCGCCAATCCACAATTGGGTGTAGACCTAAGTTGTGAATAAAACCTAAGTTAATGGAATATAGTTATATAAGGCTTGCTTATTTTCCTGTCTGGTTATATCTTGTCCAACCTTGTGAAAAGCCCGACACAGCACCTGTAGGTGTAATCTATGAAAAAACGACCTGATTTAGTCATGGTACTTTTTGTGGTATTCGCACTTGGTGTCGCTGTGAATGCAATCGGTCAAGTTTTGGGTTTTTGACCAGCAGTTGGCCAAATTCCGATGTTTCTATTTTGATGTGTTGTCCATCGGAAACTTCTTAGCGATTTTCCTCCAAGTAATACCTTCCTCCGTCAGGACACCATCCAAGGGTACATCTAGTTCGTTTGGATCGAGGTGTGTTAACTGTTGGGAGGCATAGGCAAGACCAAGTAAACAGGGTCGCCGCCACCTTAAGTTTTCTCCAAACGTCCTGTCGTAATATCCTTTGCCCATACCTAGCCGGTTGAATTGTGAGTCGAAAGCAACCAGCGGCACGATAACGAGATCGAGCATCGCGGGAGCCATGTTGAGCTGCGGAGCGTAGCGTGGTTCAGGGATGCCAAATCTGTTTGGTTCCAGTCCATCATTGCTTGGATCGCAGCGTTGAAACAGGAGTTTGGTTTTCTCCCAAGGTCTGATGTAATCCGAGATAAGTGGTAAGTAGTTTTTTTTACCCAGGTTTTCAGCGGTTTGAGCGATTTTCACCGGACTTAGCTCACCTTCGAAGGCTGTGTAGGAAGCAATGTGTTGAGACCGGCGGAACACTGAATCAGTCTGCAGAAAATCGCAGGCACGCTGGGCTGCGTACTGTTGATATTCGAGAGAAATACTTCTGCGTGCAGCACGAGCAGTTTTTCTTAATCGATGACGCGTCTGTTTGTTCATCACGTGCCTCGATCAGAAACAAGTTCCCCAGATTGCCGCTGTCTGTATAGGCCCTTGAACCCAGCGGTTCAAGGCGGTGGTCTCTAACAGGCTACAGGCGTTCCGGAAAACCGGACATGCACACTCACCGTGAAAAAAGACCTCCTAGTTTGCGCATAAAGGGTCGAGGACATAACGACTGGCAAACAACCCAGGGAGGTGAATACAAGTATATACGAAGTTGGACTTAACGATTAATAGATTTGAGACGAATTAGCGCTTGATCTAGCTTAGCGGTCAATTGGTTGATCTCATTAGATTTTGAATCGATGACAGAGTTGGCTTTTGTTTTTTCAGCCAGAAACTCGTTTGCCAAGTTTAGCGCGGTCATCACTGCGATTCTGTCTAGGCTCAATATTCCAGCGCCAGATTTTATCTCACGCATTTTGCTATCGACATAGTTGGACGACTGCATGAGCGCGGTGACTTCTTCCGGACTACAATTTATTTTGTAATCCTTGTCCAGAATCGAAACGGTGACAGTTTCGGTGTTGTCGGCATTACTCATGTTGCATGCTCACTTTTTAGGAATTAGCAGAGAGTTTAGTTAAACGTTTTCGAAAGAAAGAAAGACGAAAACACTTACTGGTCCGGGTCTAGTGTTTTTAGACGCTGAATCATCGCTTCAACTTTCGTTCTAGCCAGCTCGTTTTTTTCCAGTAAACGGCTTCGTTCTTCCTGCCAGGCATCTTGATCCGCTGACAATGCCCCTTGTTTTTGCTCAAGTACGTCTATGAGTTGGATGAGCTCGTCGATTTTTGCTTCGAGGTCTTTTGTGTCCATGGAAATTCATCATGAGATTGATCCCGCTACTATAAAGGGTGGTCTCGGGGAAGGTCAATCAGGTTGGGATCAACGTGCTATTTTTAGTATGCTTGCACGCAAGCAATGGGGCAGGAGCCGCCCGGTTATGACTGAACGCCCAGTTTCGGATTTTGTTGCTTAAATCATCGGATTGAATATTTTATGAGTAAGTATAACGCCCTTAGTGAAGCCTTCACCAATGAAAAGTCCAATCTGAATGTCAGTGAAGTGCATGGATTTCTCAGTGGTATTCTGAGTGCCGGCGCCCAAATGAATGGTGCCCAACTAGCGGGTGCGTTTGAGCAACATTTTGATTGTTCACTATCGGGATCGATGGATGATTTGGTCGTTCAGTTCAGTTTTCAGGTTGGACTTGAGCTTGATGATCCCGAGCTGGGCTTCAACCTGCTGTTGCCCGAAGACGACGCTAGCATGGCAAAAAGAGGACAGGGGCTTTACACATGGTGTCAGGGTTTCCTCTCTGGTTTTGGTGTCACTGGGCGTTATCAGGATAGTGAATTGAGTGAGGAAGTCAGGGAAGTGTTAACCGATCTGGCAAAAATTTCTGCTTTGGACCTAGAAGTGCCCGATAGTGATGAGAATGAGGGCGACCTGCTGGAAATCATCGAATACGTTCGAATGTCCGCCATGATGATTTATCTTGAATCGGCTGGAAAGTCAGTCCACTGAGCTTGTGCTAATCACTCTGCGGAAACCAAATTAGGAAAGAATTTCCATGAAAGCAAAACCCGGTATTGGCCTTAGAGAATTTTCGCGAAGAAGGAAAGAGCTCATGTCGATGATGGGCGAGGACAGCATTGCCATACTACCTGGCGCTAATTTGGTGGCTAGAAATAGCGACGTAGACTATCTGTTCCGTCAAGACAGCGATTTTCATTACTTGACTGGCTTTGACGAGCAGGAGGCGGTTTTTGTTTTGATACCCGGCAGAAAGCACGGTGAAGCGCTCCTGTTCTGTCGAGAAAGGGATCCTGAGCAGGAGCAATGGCATGGAAAAATCACCGGGCCGGAAAGAGCGATGCAGTTGTACGGTATGGACGATGCATTCCCGATATCTGATATCGATGATATCGTGCCCGGATTAATCGAGGGGAAATCTCGGCTTTACTACGCAATGGGTCATCAGCAAGAGTTCGATGCAAGGGTCATCAGCTGGGTTAATAGTATTGCTTCGAGTCAACACAAAGGCAGCCAACCACCAGGAGAGTTTGTGCAGCTTGGGCATCTGGTGCATGAACTTCGGCTTTTCAAGAGCAAACAGGAGGTCGAGGTGATGAAATTCGCAGCGGCTATTACCGGAGACGCGCACAAGCGAATTATGCGAGAAGCTGAGCCGGGGATGTATGAATACGAATTGGAAGCAGAACTTAACCATGCTTTTTTGCGTGGCGGTGCTCGATCACCGGCCTATCCATCGATCTTCGGTAGTGGGAATAACGCTAACATCCTCCACTATATAGAGAACGATGATGTCATGAAGTCCGGTGAACTTGTGCTGGTGGATGCTGGGGCGGAGTATCAGTGCTATGCCGCGGATGTCACACGGACATTCCCTGTAAATGGTAAATTCTCAAAAGCTCAAAAGGAAATATACAACATCGTACTTGCAGCGCAGGAAGCTGCAATTGAAATGGTGAAACCTGGCAATCACTGGAATCAGCCTCATGAGGCGGTGGTTCGTATCATTTGTCAAGGGTTGCTGGATCTCAACCTTTTGGAAGGAACTCTTGATACAATAATCGAAAATGAGACCTACAAGAAATTCTATATGCACCGGACGGGGCATTGGCTAGGTCTGGATGTACACGATGTTGGCGAGTATCGAATAGGTGAAGAATGGCGCGTGTTTGAACCCGGCATGGTTACGACAATTGAGCCTGGCATCTATATATCACAAGATATGGCAGGCGTGCCCTCGATCTATCGGGGCATTGGTGTTCGAATTGAGGACAACGTCCTCGTCACTAAAACTGGTCATGAAGTGCTAACAAACGGCATTCCGAAAACGATTGAAGATATTGAAAAAACAATGGCTTCAAAAGCAGCATAATCCTGGTTGAAATGAGGCCAGGTCGGCGGGTGGTGATGGATAATTCAGATATAGTAATCATTGGTGGTGGGCTTGTTGGACTAGCGTTTGCTTGTGCTCTTAAGGAAAGCGGATTACAGGTCACATTGATAGAGGGTCAACGTGCGCCGCGCGTGTCAGAGCAATCGTCCTTTGGCGCTTCACAAGCGCCTTCTCATCGGTCGAAAAGAGATGGTGCGCAGTTGGTATCGGGGGTGAGTCCGCGGGTGAGTGCTATCAATGAAAAATCCCGGCGTTTTCTCTCGCAGGTAGGGGGTTGGCCCGATGATGGCGGGTGCAAGGCTGACTATTACGGTATGTCTGTTTGGGATACGCAAGGCACCGCTTCAATCAATTTTTCCGCCTCGGAAATTCAGCAGGATCGCTTGGGGACAATCGTGGAGAATGCAGCGATTGTTTCAACGCTCTATGATTCGGCAATGGGATGCGACAACCTAGAATTACTGTACGAAACCGAGCTCGAATCGGTTGACAGGACCGAGATGGGTTATGCAATCCGACTAAAGGATGGCCAGGAAATTCAGAGTCGTCTTTTAGTCGGCGCCGATGGTGGTCAGAGCCGAGTGAAGCAACTCGCTGGATTGAAATCTATCGATTGGAGCTATCACCAGACAGCCGTTGTGACGACAGTCGAAATTGATCAACCGCACTGCAATATTGCCAGGCAGTGGTTTACGGCAAGTGGTCCGCTAGCATTGTTGCCGCTCAATCAACCAAATTATTGTTCGGTTGTTTGGTCTAGCTCTGACCCAGAGCAAATCATTGCGCTGGATGAGCAGGGGTTCTGCGATCAGTTAACTCGGATTACCGGCAAGCAGACTCAAGCGGTTATGGCGTGTGACAATCGATTCTCCTTTCCGCTAACGCAACGACACGCTGTGCAATACACGCGGGATGGCTTGGCGTTGATCGGTGATGCCGCACACACAATTCATCCTCTTGCAGGACAAGGTGTCAATCTAGGATTTGCCGATGCGCAAACCTTGGCGCAAACGCTTCACCAGTGTCGTTTGGAAGGCCAGAATCCGGGTGATCAGAAAGTACTAAAGCGCTATGAGAACCGAAGAAAGCCTGAAAACATGTTGATGGCTGCTGTGATGGAAGGGTTTAAGCGTTTGTTCGGATCGGATGATCCAGGTGTACGTTGGCTTCGCAATGGCGGCCTTCGCCTAGTTGATGGCGCTCGCCCATTGAAAACGATAGCCGCAAAACTGGCGGCAGGCGCCTGATAAGCACCAGTACCTCGGACAGTAAAAGTGATGTGTCGATGGGCTTAATTCTCATGGTTTATTAGAATAATTCAAACCGGGATTGAGCCAAGATCACTATTCCCATCGTGTAGAACCCGCTAGAATGGGCTCCTTTTTTAGGAAGATCACCAGATGGGTTTGAGAACTGCGATTTACCCGCTGCATTTAGCTTCTAATGCAAAGATGGTGGATTTTGGTGGATGGGATATGCCAATACATTACGGCTCCCAACTGGAAGAACATCACCGAGTTAGGAACAGCGTGGGCGTATGCGACGTTTCCCACATGACTGTCATCGATTTGAACGGGCCTGATGCTAAGGCTTACTTGCTGAATCTGCTGCCCAATGATGTTAACAAGCTCGATAATGATGGGCGCGCGCTCTACAGCGCAATGCTGAATGAAGCAGGAGGAGTGCTGGATGATCTGATCGTATACCGGGATGGCGACGGTTTTCGTATCGTTGTAAATTGCGCGACCCGGGAAAAAGATCTGCTGTGGATGGAGCAGCAGACTACTGGATTTGACTGCACGCTTTTGGAGCGCGCTGAGTTGTCAATCCTTGCTATTCAGGGACCTGAATCACTCGACCGTATACAACAAATCTTGCGCCAAAATGACAGGGCAGCCGAAGCGGACTTTGTCGCAGGGCTAAAGCCCTTTATTGGCGGATGGTGTGGAGACTGGTTCCTCGCCAGAACCGGATACACCGGCGAAAAAGGGGTGGAAATTATTTTGCCAGCGGCAGATGCCTATGCGTTGTGGGAGCAGTTGATGAAAGGCGGTGTCGCACCAATCGGTCTCGGCGCGCGCGATACATTGCGTTTAGAGGCGGGAATGAACCTTTATGGTAGTGATATGGACGAGACTGTTACGCCGTTTGAATCTAATATGGACATTACGGTGGTTCTTGATGAAACCCGAAATTTTATTGGAAAAGAAAAACTTGTCCAACAGGCAGTCGAAGGGGTGGAGCGAGAACTTGTTGGTTTAGTAATGCTGGGTCGGGGTGTAATCAGAGCCCACTATCCAATCTATTCGGGTGAAGACCTTGTAGGCGAAGTGACCAGCGGTGCGTTCTCGCCCACCCTACAACATTCTATCGCGTTGGCTCGAGTGCAAACTGGCAAAGGAAACCTTGAGGTTGAAATCCGGGGCAAAAGACACCTGGTTGAAAAAGTACAACCTCCCTTTGCCAGAAATGGGAAAAGGGCTTACAAGATTTAGATTACCGGGGTACGGTGACCTCGGAAGATAATAAATAGGAGTACTTAATCGGATTGTTCGGAATTGACACCGGGCAACGCTTGAGGCACGTGAAAACAAAACTAAGAGAGAGGCAAGACCAAAAATGGCGGAATTTCCAGGTGATCTAAAGTACGCAAATAGCCACGAGTGGGTACGTATCGAGGATGATGGCACAGCAACGATTGGCATCTCAGATCATGCACAGGAGGCGCTGGGTGATGTGGTTTACGTGGAGCTGCCTGAGCTCGAGCTTGTGCTGAATATAGGTGATGAAGCGGGCGTCGTAGAGTCAGTTAAAGCGGCATCTGATATCTATGCGCCTATCTCCGGCACAATTATTGAGGTTAATTCAGCATTGGAAGATGAGCCAGAAACCGTCAATGAAGCACCCCACGATGAGGGCTGGTTTTTTAAAATGAGACCTGCTGATTTGCAGGAGCTGGACGCTTTGTTGAATGCGGATGGATATCAGCGTCTCTGCGAGAGTGAAGAACACTAGCGCCCAGTTTATTCCTTCCCTGTAGTTTGAATTTTTTTAATCCGGAAGGTTATCCGGATAATCCATGAGGTCGTAGTTATGCCATTTGTGCCACATACCCAACACGACGAGCAGTTGATGCTTGAATCAGTTGGTGTTGACTCCATCGAAGCGCTGTTTGATGAGATTCCTTCCGAGCTTAAATCCGGTGTATTGGACCAGACGCCGTCCGGCATATCTGAAATGGCCCTGATGCGATTGATGAACGAGCGTGCGGCGAGCGATGAGGTTAAGCTCTCTTTCCTAGGCGCCGGCGCTTACGAACATCATATCCCTGCCGCAGTCTGGAACATCGTGGGTCGTGGTGAATACATGACCGCATATACCCCATATCAAGCAGAGGCGAGCCAGGGAACGCTTCAGTTGATTTATGAGTTTCAGTCAATGATTACTCGCTTGACGGGAATGGATGTCGCGAACGCGTCAGTATATGAAGGTGCATCGGCAATGGCTGAAGGCATTTTGATGTCTGTTCGCGCGAACAAGAAATCGAAATCCAAACGAATACTTTGCACCGGCACATTAAACCCCACCTATATCAGTGCGTGCCGGAATATCGTTACTAATCAAGATATTTCTCTGGAAATATTAAGTTACGACCAAGATGCAGGTCGCACGGCGATGGAGTCTCTCACGCCATATGAAGGAGAAGACATCGCGGCACTTGTCATACCCTGCCCTAATTTCTTTGGTGGTATCGAGCAAATTGATGCGCTTACTGATTGGGCAAAGGCGCAGGGCGCATTGGTTATTGCGGTGGTCAATCCAACGGCCCTTGGCTTGATTAAGCCGCCGGGGGAATGGGGCGAGAGCGGCGTCGACATCGTTGTCGGTGAAGGCCAACCATTGGGTATTCCGCTTGCTTCAGGTGGTCCCTACGCAGGGTTCATGTGCTGTAACCAAGGGATTGTCAGACAGATGCCCGGTAGGATTATCGGTCAGACAGTCGACTTGGACGGAAAAAGAGGGTTCGCATTAACGCTTCAAGCAAGGGAACAACATATACGTCGGGCAAAGTCGACCTCGAATATTTGTACAAACCAGGGATTGCTTGTGACAGCCGCGACAATTTACATGAGCTTACTGGGAAACACGGGACTCATGTCGGTTGCCAACAAATGCCACGAAAATATTCTCGCGCTGGTCGATCGCGCAACAAAAATTGAGGGTGTTTCTCGGCGTTTTAGTGCTCCTATTTTTCATGAGGTTGTACTAAAACTTCCGAGGCCGCCTGCTGAGGTGCTTGAACTGATGGCAGAGGAGAAAATCTTGGGCGGTTTTGATTTGTCTCTGTCGGAAGATCCTGGCCTGAGAGATTGTCTCTTGGTAAACGCGACTGAAACTAAGACTACAGAGGATATCGATTTGTTTGTAACCAACCTCGAAGCTGCATGTGGAGGTTCATCATGCTGATTTACGAAATAGGGGCTGAAGGAAGAACGGCAGCTGCTCAGTATGAAAAGACTGATATTCCGGTGAATCATGAAATTCCTGCTGAGTGCTTGCGTAAGAGTCCTGTTGGATTGCCCGAAGTATCGGAGCTACAGGTTGTTCGACATTTTACGAATCTGTCAAAGAAAAACTTCTCTATTGACGGTGAATTCTATCCACTCGGCTCCTGCACAATGAAATACAATCCCCGAGGGGCGCATTCTGCCGCAAGCATTCCAGGGTTTTTGAATCGACATCCATTGGCACCCGAGAGTCATAGTCAGGGCGTATTAGCATGTCTTTACGAGCTTCAGGAGTATCTGAAGGACGTTACCGGGATGAGAACAGTTTCGTTGACGCCCATGGCGGGTGCGCAAGGCGAGTTTGCTGGCGTGGCCATGATTCGGGCTTATCATGAAAAAAATAACGATTCAGATCGAACTGAGATTCTTATTCCTAATGCAGCCCACGGTACTAACCCCGCGACGGCGGTCATGTGTGGGTACAAAGTACGTGAAGTTGCCGTAGGCAAAGATGGTGATGTGGATATCGAAGCATTGCGAGCTGCTGTAGGCCCACAGACCGCTGGTTTGATGATGACAAATCCATCGACCTGCGGAGTTTTTGAGCGAAAGATTAAAGAAATCGCCGGGCTTGTTCATGATGCAGGCGGCCTACTTTACTATGACGGCGCAAATCTGAATGCGATACTCGGCAAGGTTAAGCCGGGTGATATGGGATTTGATGTGTTGCACATGAATCTGCATAAAACATTTGCGACGCCTCATGGAGGAGGCGGGCCGGGCGCGGGCCCGGTCGGTGTGGGTCCAAGGCTGGAACCTTTTGTCCCTACACCCATCGTTGGCCTTGATAGTTCTGGTGAAGAAAACCGATACTATTGGAAGGGTAAGGATGAAATTCCAGACAGTATCGGTAATCTTTCGGCTTTTATGGGGAATACGGGAATTTTGCTTCGTGCATATGCGTATGCCAGGTTGTTGGGAAATGAAGGCATGAACCGAGTGGGCGAATACGCCACCTTAAACGCTAACTATATGGCAAAGCAGTTAGCAGAAGCTGGTTTTAAACTTGCTTATCCTGACCGGCGTGCCACGCACGAGTTTATTGTCAGTATGTCGCGAGAAGCAAAAGACTTAGGGGTTAATGCCATGGATTTTGCAAAACGGTTGCTTGATTATGGATATCACGCGCCCACGACATACTTCCCTTTGCTGATACCTGAGTGTTTGCTAATAGAACCAACAGAAACGGAAAGCCGGCAGGAGATCGATGGTTTTGTCGATGCAATGAAAGCTATTCTTGTTGAGGCCAAAAATTCTCCTGAGCTTGTGACCAGTGCACCTTTGACGATGCCAGTAAAACGTCTGGACGATGTCAAAGCCGCAAGAGATTTGGATTTGGGATATAAGGGCTAATCATTATTGCTTAAAAGCTTTACTTGAATATCTTCGAGTTGATGGTTCAGTGCGGAGAAAATAGTCAGCAAGCTTGCGCCATCGGATTCGTTGAGTTGTCCGTTTTCGATAATAAGCATGCCCTGTGCTAACGTCGTCTGCAGTTCCCCTTCAATATTTTTGTCGACCCTCGCAAGGGATCTGGAAAGCCAGGTGGGCGCATTAAGAATTTCAGATAGGCTATTGAGTCGTTGTAAAATATTTAAATGAGAAGTCCGGCTGTACATGCTATGACTCTGGACTGAGTCGAGTAGCAGATTGCTCTCTTCAAAGCCCTGTGAGGTATGACTTCGCGCGACCTCTATCAAGTTGGCCATCGCACGTGCGGCTTGCTGTTGGTCTTCGCTAACAAATCTTGCATAGGGAACCTTTTCTAGCCGGGAAGCAAGGTAGGCGCTGACTGACTCTTTTAGCGTATCACCCAACAGCTGAATTAGTTTTCTGCGCCGGTATATTGGATCTTCATCGGGCCGATCGAATCCAGTGGTTAGTACTGCGCTTGATGTCCGTTCGTTGTCATTAGCTTTCGCTATTGAGATTTTAGTTTTGACAGGTTGCTGTTTGTGTTCTGGCAACTGATAGTCAATCGCTGTTTTTGCAAAGATCAAGTATTCGAGGGGATGAAATCCCAAAATAATTTCGTCTGCGTCAGAGAAACCATGTTGCAGTTTAAGCGACTCAACAGACAGAGAAACAGTAATGTCGTTGACGATACCGCTGTTAGGATAACCATCGATTGCATCGATATAACCTGGTTGAATTGGCCAAGCATCAGCCTGGTAGAGCAGTGATGATGAATGCTTTACTGAAAGCTCATCTGATAATGGTTGTGTGCCAGACCTGACTAACGCTTCATGTGATCTTGTCCAGCTTTCACCAAGCGCCACTCTGTTTTCTTCTGTTGGCTCAGAGAGAAAAAGAGCAATAGATTCGTTCAACAAGTCTATTTGTTGATAGACCTTTGTCGTATTTATCAGTGCTTGTTCAGAGAAAGTTGCTAAGCTGGAATTTGTTTCATTCAGGTTGAGCGTGTGCTGGATTTCCGTATCACTGGCATTGTCGCAGCTGACGAGAAGCTGGCTACAAATTACTATGCCAGCGAGTTTTAGCGCTGTTTTTGTAAATACAATCAATTGTCTGGCACCTATGTTCTGAAATTCAGAATGTGCCAGCCTCTGTTTTCGGCGACTGTTTGCAATGATTCATCTGGGTTAACCGCGGTTGGATGATCGACCAGCTCAAGTAGTGGTAGATCATTGATCGAGTCCGAATAGAAATAACTGCCATCTAGGGTGTCGGGGTTATCTTTTAACCAGGCATTTAAACGTATCACCTTACCCTCGCGAAAACTTGGGACGCCAGACAGCTCACCGGTGTACTCGCCGTCTCGAACTTCAGGAATTGGGGCGATAAGCGTATCAATACCGAACAGGTCCGCAATGGGTCGAGTGATGAATTCAATTGTGGCGGTTATAATCATGAGGGTGTCACCTGCCCTGCGGTGTGATTCGACAAGTTCCAGCGCCCCTGATTGCACAAGCGGCTTAATCTCCTGTTCTACAAATTCTTCCCTAAGGGATATTAACTGTTTGGAATCTGTCGCTGCCAGTACCGAACATGAAAATTTCATATAGGCGTCGATATCTAGGCAACCTGCACGGTAGTCATTATAGAAGCGATTGTTAAGTTCGCGGTGGGTTGCCTCCTCGACTAGACCCTTGCGAATAATAAATTCGCCCCAAGCATGATCACTATCTGCAGATATGAGAGTTTCGTCGAGGTCAAAAATTGCAAGGGTCAAATGTGAGGTCCGGAAGTTCAGGATCAGCAATAGTAGCGTGAATTCATTGCGGTTGACATCCATGTTAAATGGATCGGGTCGCGGGTTTGCTGAAACAGATCGATTCAGACACAATGAAATAAAAGAATAAGGTAGAGATTTTGATTGATTCGGAAGGTTACAGACCGAACGTGGGTATTATTGTCGCTAATGGAGATGGACGTGTGCTTTGGGCGAAAAGGGTAGGTCAGGAGGCGTGGCAATTTCCGCAAGGGGGGATTAACGCAAAGGAAGCACCTGAGGAAGCGCTGTTTCGTGAGTTGAGGGAAGAAGTAGGATTAAAGCAACATGAGGTAAAGGTTGTGGGCGCTACCAGAGGCTGGTTGCGTTACAAATTGCCAAAGCGGTTACTCCGAAACAATTCGGATTTTGTTGGCCAGAAGCAAAAGTGGTTTTTGTTAAAAATGCTGGCGCCAGACACCAACATCCAGTTTGATGTATCGAGTACGCCTGAATTTGATCACTGGCAATGGGTGAGCTATTGGTATCCTCTGGGTCAGGTTGTGCAGTTTAAGCAGGATGTTTATCGCAAGGCAATGAAAGAACTTGCGCCATATTTATCCAAGTGTATGGGTTCAGAGGCCCGCAACTAGATGCTTGAAGTTCTAAGAAGAGTCATACAGGAGGTTAACGCCGCCCGTGACTTGACCGGTGCCTTGAACATTATTGTCGATCGAGTTCAGGAATCGATGGGCACACAGGCATGCACTGTTTATCTGACCAATGATGATGACACTCGGTATGTTTTCATGGCGACCAGAGGGCTCAATCAAAGTGCTGTAGGCTCGGTCTCGCTGAGCAATGACGAAGGGCTGGTCAGCTACGTAGGTGAGCGGGCGGAACCGGTGAACCTTGAAAATGCGACGACTCATCCACGGTATCTGTTTGTTGAAGAGGTGGGGGAAGAGCCCTATAAGGCATTTTTAGGGGTGCCGATTATCCACCATCGAAAGGTGTTGGGCGTACTTTTTGTGCAGGATCAGCACGCCAGAAAATACGATGAAAGTGAGGAGGCGTTCCTGATCACGCTTTCTGCGCAGCTCGCGGGTGTGATAGCCCATGCAGAAGCTACCGGTGCTCTGAATGTTGAAACTGACTCTGCCAGTCTTCCCGCCAGTAAATTCCGTGGCAAGGTTGGTGCGCCGGGCATCGCGTTTGGTACTGCAGTAGTGGTATATCCGGAGGCGAACCTGAATACCGTACCGGAACGGAAGGTTGCAAACATCGATGTCGAACTAACGCTATTCAGAGTTGCGATTAATGAAGTTCGGGGCGAGATTCGAGAAATGGGAGCGAAACTTTCCGATCGACTGAAACCCGAGGAACTTGGCCTGTTCGATGCCTATCTGCACATGCTGGATGACTCGGCGATAGCGGGTGAAGTAGAAGAGTTGATTCTTCAAGGGCATTGGGCGCAGGGCGCATTAAGGCGAGTGATCGAGCTACACGTCGCTAATTTCGAAGCAATGGATGATTCGTACCTGCGAGAGCGCGGCACTGATGTTCGGGATCTCGGGCAACGTGTGCTTGCGAAGCTGCAGTTCTCCGGCGGAGGCCGAGACGAGTTCCCGAAAGATACCATCCTCGTGGGGGATGAGCTAACGCCATCAATGTTGGCCAGTGTGCCCAGAGATTGCCTGAAAGGGTTGGTTGCAGTAAGGGGGTCGGGTAGTTCGCATGTTGCTATTCTCGCTAAAGCAATGGGTGTTCCCTCTGTCATGGGCGCCGAAGATTTGCCGATCGAGTGGCTAGAAGAAAAGCCGCTGATCGTCGATGGGCAGGAAGGTCAGGTAATCACCCACCCTAATGAAGAACAGATTAGCTTCTACCAAAATCTGATTAAAGAAGAAGAGGCGCTGATTGAAGGCCTTGAGGAACTCAAATCCTTGCCCTGTAAAACAACCGATGGCCATAGGGTCAGATTATGGGTGAATACTGGTCTGATGTCCGATGCAGCGAAATCGCTTGATCGCGGGGCCGAGGGCGTGGGTCTTTATAGAACAGAAGTTCACTTCATGACGAAAGATCGTTTTCCAACTGAAGAGGAACAAAAAACAATTTACCGGGAGCATCTGGAAGCTTTCTCTCCTAGAAATGTCACGATGAGAACCTTGGATATCGGTGGAGACAAAGCCCTTACTTACTTTCCTATTGACGAAGCAAATCCTTTTTTGGGTTGGCGCGGTATTCGCGTGACGCTGGACCACCCGGAAATTTTTCTTGCTCAGGTGAGGGCGATGATCCGGGCCAATGAGGGCGTTGGCGCGTTTCTGCGTATTATGCTGCCCATGGTGAGTAGCGTCTCTGAAGTTGATGAAGCGAAAAAGCTCATTTCTAAGTGTTACCGTGAATTGCTGGAAGAAGGACGAAAGGTTGACATGCCGGCGGTCGGGGTGATGATCGAGGTGCCGTCGGCGGTTTATCAAGCCAGAGACATTATCAAGCGTGTCGACTTTTTGTCTGTTGGAAGTAACGATCTTATCCAGTACATGCTCGCCGTTGATCGAAACAACGCGCAGGTTGCAGAGCTTTATCAAGAATATCATCCTGCTGTGCTAGGGGCACTGAAGCAAATTGTTGAGGCGGCGCATGGTGAGAACAAGCCGTTAGGTATTTGTGGTGAAATGGCGGGTAATCCATCGGCTGCAATATTACTTACAGCCATGGGTTACGATGTGCTTTCGATGAACTCTACCAATCTTCTCATGGTAAAATTAGCAATAAGAACTTTCAATTTGGCGAAGGCAAAGCGAATCCTGAATAAAGTACTGAAGATGGATGATGCCAGAGAGATTAAATTATACGTTGATGGCCAGATGCGAAAAGCCGGTCTGGGAAAGATCATCAGGACCAATTAGCACACTTACTGTTCAATTTAAGTAGTCGAGAAAAATATGTGGCATTACCCCCAGTTTGATCCCGTGGCAATAAGTCTGGGGCCAGTGAGCATCCATTGGTATGCCTTAAGTTATTTGGTAGGCATATCACTGGTCTGGTGGCAGCTGGGTCAGCGAAGCCGTAAGCATAAGTTAGGGTGGAGCGAAGAACAGATCTCGGACATGGTTTTCTACAGCATGTTTGGCATTATTCTTGGTGGCCGTATCGGTTATATGGCGTTTTACGGATGGCAGGGCATTATTGATGACCCATTGCGCATCGTGAGGGTCTGGGAAGGCGGTATGTCCTATCATGGTGGCATGTTAGGGGTTTTTCTTGCGATGTATCTCTACGGTCGAAAGATTCACAAGACTTTTTTCCAGATAACAGATTTTATTGCGCCTAGCATTCCCATTGCGCTTTGTTGCGGAAGAATAGGAAATTTTATTAACGGAGAGTTGCCGGGACGCGTTACCGAGGTACCATGGGCAGCAATCTACCCGGGAGATGTTGTCGCCCGACACCCTTCGAGTTTGTATCAGGCACTGCTGGAAGGCCCCGTGCTGTGGTTAGTGCTGTGGCTTTTCAGTCGCGCTTCGAGACCCAGAATGGCTGTCTCGGCAATGTTTCTGATTGGTTATGGTTGTCTCAGATTTGGCTCCGAGTTCCTAAGAGAACCTGACAGTCATCTGAGTTATATTGCCTTTGATTGGCTGACCATGGGTCAATTGTTATCAAGTCCGATGATTATTATTGGACTCGTTTTTTTATATCTTAGTTATCGTCGTTCAAAAGGTAAAAGCTGAATATGATCATCAAGCCAAGAATAAAAGGATTTCTCTGCACGACTTCTCATCCAGCGGGTTGCGAGAAAGATGTTGCCTTGCAAATTGCCCATGTCAAGGATCGAGGTCTCATTGAGCATGGCCCCAAGCGCGTGCTGGTGATTGGTGCCTCTGGCGGCTATGGTCTGGCAACACGCATCAGTGCGGCTTTTGGTTCGGGTGCTTCGACAATTGGTGTCTTCTTTGAGCGTCCTTCAGTTAAAAACAGAACTGCCTCACCAGGTTGGTACAAATCTGCGGCCTTCACGAAGTTTGCAGAAGAGGATGGACTGTATGCGAAAAATCTTAACGGTGATGCTTTTTCTGAAGAATTAAAGGCGGCAACGATTGCGCTCATTAAAGCAGATCTCGGTCAGGTTGATATGGTTGTTTATTCTGTTGCGGCTCCGGCTCGACAGATTCCGGGCGGTGAATTGGTTCGAAGCACACTAAAGCCCATCGGTGAGCCGTTCGAAGGTTCGACGATTGACATAAACACCTCCGAGATACGGTCGATTGCGCTTGAGCCGGCGAGTGAACAGGAAGTTAGCGATACGGTGAAGGTAATGGGTGGCGAGGACTGGGAGTTGTGGATAACTGCGCTATTACAGGCAAATGTTTTAGCGGAAGGTTGTATTACAACGAACTATACCTACCTTGGTAGCGAAGTAACGTGGCCCATTTATTATCACGGTACTATTGGTAAAGCGAAGGAAGACCTCGATAGAGCCGCACTTGCCATGCAGGCACCAATGGCGTCGATTAATGGTCACGCCTACGTTGCGGTTATGAAAGGTTTGATGACTCAAGCAGCCTCTGCGATTCCGGGGATGTCCGTCTATTTGTCGCTCTTGTTTAAAATCATGAAGGCTAACGGAACGCACGAGGGATGTGTGGAACAAACAACCCGCCTGTTCATGGAAAGGCTATTTACGGGCGACCTTAATGATCTGGCCCTTGACGAAAAAGGCAGAATTCGTCTTGACGATTGGGAATTGACAGCAGATGTACAGGATCAGGTTAAAGCGCTTTGGCATACCGTATCGGAAGAGAACTTAAGTGAGATCTCGGATTTCGCTGGCTACCAAACAGCTTACTTGCAAATGCATGGATTTGGATTTAGTGAAGTCGACTACGAAGCGGAAGTCGATCAGGTCGTTGAGATGCCTTTGGCATTTGGTGACTGATCACTAGCCTGCCCTGAGAGCAATAACAGCCCTGAGGAATTCTCCAGGTGTTAAGAGACATCACTCACAGATGTTTCATCTAAGGCTTACTTTGATTTTGATTTAAGATACTAAAGTCAAGGCATGTCGATTCTTAGCGCCGCCGCAGCAGTTTCTCGTTACGTAGAAAACTGTCATTTCCTTGTTAGGGCGATTTACTTCCCAAGGGTTTTCGCTTATTTGATCGCGACGTTGATCACTTTCTGGGGAGTAGATCTGCGCGGTCTGAATATTGAGCAAGCTAGCCTGCTGTTTTTTTTACTGTTTTACCCGCACATTCAACTCCTGGTCGTTTCCTTATGCTTCAACCACGATGCCGGTGCCAGAAGGTCGATGTTTTTCGATGGTTTAACGGTGGGCATCCTGATTGTTGCCAATCATTATCACTTTATCGCATCTATGAGTTTTCTCGCGTGCTTGACGATGAGCACACTGATCATCGCGAGGTATCATGTAGCGCTTGTTAACAACACGGTTGCGTTGCTTGTCTGTACTTTCGGATATTGGTTAGGCACTGATTCCGGTTTGATCCCAAGGTGGGATGGTAAAGAAGCTGCGGCCGCCGCGTTAGTGTTGCTTTACAGCGCGCTAGTCGCGGTGCTTGGTTTTCGAACGACCAAGTTACTTGGAGAAAAAGGAAAACAGCTCTCAAAGATGCGTGACGAAATCACGGCTATCTCGAATAAGCTGCGTCGTTATGTTTCCCCGCAGATCTACGCCCGCATCGCAGAATTGGGGGAAAACGCTGTAGGAGAACGAGTTCATGAACAAAGTGCTCGTAAGTGCTTGACTGTTTTTTTCTCGGATATCGAAGGATTCACGGCACTCATGGACGATCTTGAAGAAGAAACAGTGACTCGCATTTTGAACGAATATCTTAACGCCATGGCGGAAATCGCTATTGAGCACGGTGGCACAATCGACAAGTTTATGGGTGACGGCATTATGGTCTTCTTCGGTGACCCTTCAACCAGAGGAAGAAACGGTGACGCGCTGGCCTGCATCAAAATGGCTTTAGTCATGCGAGAGAGAGTCAGCATAATGAGGAAGAAGTGGAACAACGAAGGCATTTTTAGTGAATTGCATGTTCGAATAGGCATTCACACTGGATATTGTACGGTAGGAAACTTCGGCTGTGATAGTCGAATGGACTATACCGCTGTCGGTAGTGCGGTAAACCTTGCCAGTAGACTCGAGGGAAAAGCAGCACAAGACGGCGTCTTGATTTCCGGGGACACTTATCGGTTGGTGTGTGATCAGATTCGAGCACGTGAGCGTGACCCGGTTTTCCTCAAAGGGATTAATAGGCGTGTTGAAGCGTACGATGTTTTCGGCCTGTCAGCGCAAAAAGAGAAGCCAATAGAACGACAATCCGAAGGTTTCTGGATAATACTTGACCCATCATTGATGCATGCTGGGCAGGTGAAAACGATGCTCAGGGAAGTGATCGATATCATAGACGATATTGAAAACCGGCGTTCCGAGAAGACCGCACTGTTGCGGATATCAAGTCAGATGGACAGATAAAACATAAGGGTAAAAAATCAGAGTCTTGGTTATCGATCCATGTATAATTTAGCGCTTTTTCAGATACTAAAAACCTAAAGGCAACTAGCTATGGACGATGTCCTGCACAATTCTACATTCCTCAAAGCGTGCCGGGGAGAAGAAACTGATTTTACGCCAATATGGCTAAATCGGCAGGCAGGACGCTATATGCCGGAGTATCACCAGGTAAAAGGTGATACCAAGAGTCTCGATTTTTTCAAAACGCCTGAGCTAGCGGCAAAAGCAACCTGCGATGCGCAGCGTATACTTGGGGTTGATGCTGCCATCATGTTTGCTGATTTACTGCCGATACTTGAACCCATGGGAATGAAGTTGGATTACATCCCGGGTTTCGGACCGAATTTCGAAAACCCTGTTCGTACTCATGCAGATATAGACAACCTGAGGGTTCAGCCTGCAAAGGAGTCTATGCCCTACATCCATGATGTCATCAAGCTGATACGTGCTGAGCTGCCAAAGGATATTCCTCTGATAGGGTTTGGCGGTGCACCTTTTACCCTCGCGTCTTACGCCATTGAAGGCAAGGGTTCGAGAAATTATGTCTTTGTTAAGCAGATGATGTATGGAGACGCCGGTGCATGGCACGCGTTGATGGAGAGAATCACGAACACCGTGATTGACTACATGAACTACCAGATAGACTCAGGCGTTCAGGCAATTCAGTTGTTTGACAGTTGGGTCGGTACTTTGTCACCTTCGGATTATCGGGAATATGTCATGCCGCATAGCCAAAGAATGATGGGAGAGATTTCCGGCAGAGTGCCAGTGATACACTTTGGTACAGGTAATCCCGCATTGGCACCATTAATGGCTAAAGCAGGCGGTGATGTCCTTGCTTTGGATTGGCGAACACCGTTACTTGAGACTTGGAATGCCACGGGTGTGAAGTCGGTGCAGGGTAATATGGACCCCATTATACTTTGTGCAGATATAGCCTCGGTTAAGCGCAAAGCAAAGGAAGTGCTTGACGAAGTAGACGGCAGGCCTGGTCACATATTTAATCTTGGACACGGCATTATTCCTGAAACGCCAGTAGAGAATGTTAAGGCGTTGGTCGACTTTGTGCATGAGTACTCCGCCAGGTAAGCCAGCTCTTATTATAGCTGGCTAAGATCTCGCACTGCGCCTTTGTCCGCGCTGGTCGTAAGGGCTGCGTAGGCTTTGAGAGCTGCGGAAACGACGCGACTACGCTTTTCCGTTGGTTTCCATGCGTCAGCCCCTTTTGCTTCCATTGCTGATCTTCTCTCAGCAATGACCTCTGGCGTCACGTTCATGTGAATCGACCGATTGGGGATGTCGATTTGTATTTCATCACCCTCTTCGACGAGGCCAATCAAACCGCCTTGTGCGGCTTCCGGCGAGACGTGCCCGATAGATAGACCTGAGGTTCCTCCTGAGAATCGACCATCGGTGAGCAGTGCACAGGCGGCGCCAAGTCCCTTGGATTTCAGATAGCTGGTAGGATATAGCATCTCCTGCATGCCAGGACCACCTTTTGGTCCTTCATAGCGAATGACGATCACGTCACCGTCGGTAATTTCATCAGCAAGAATAGCAGCGACGGCCGAGTCCTGACTTTCGAAAATTTTTGCGGGACCCGAAAATTTCCAGATTTTTTCGTCCACGCCCGCTGTTTTCACAATGCAGCCATCCTCGGCGATATTTCCGAATAGCACTGCAAGGCCGCCTTCTTTCGAGTATGCGTGCGCCATATCACGAACGCACCCGTGACTTCTGTCAAGGTCAAGGTCGTCGTATCGGGTTGCTTGGCTGAACGCTTGTTGCGTCGGAATACCCGCCGGGCCGGCGCGATAAAATTCTGCGACGTGTGCGTCTTTGGTTTTTTTCACGTCCCATTTTTCTAACGCATCTGCCATTGTGGCGCTGTGAACAGTCCTTCCTGTTGTGTCTATCAGACCACCTCTGTCGAGTTCTCCCATAATTGCCATCATTCCTCCCGCGCGATGCACGTCCTCCATATGATAGGTATCAACCATGGGGGCTACTTTGCAAAGGTTGGGCACTTGACGTGAGAGTGTGTCGATATCACTCAGGTTAAAATCAATACCCCCCTCCTGTGCGGCTGCCAGAAGATGAAGTATCGTATTCGTAGAGCCTCCCATTGCGATATCGAGTGACATGGCATTTTTGAAGGATCTAACGTTGGCTATATTGCGGGGAAGCACGGTTTCATCGTCTTCCTCGTAGTAAGCTTTTGTAATTTCGACAATCTTTCTGCCAGCTTGCAAAAAAAGTTGCTCTCTGTCGGCATGAGTCGCCAGCATGGAACCGTTACCCGGCAGTGAAAGGCCCAAGACCTCGGTGAGGCAATTCATTGAGTTTGCTGTGAACATGCCTGAACAGGATCCACAGGTTGGGCACGCGGATCGTTCATAGTCTTCTACTTCTGCATCTGTCATTTGCTCATCTGCAGCGACGACGATGGCATGGATCAGGTTGGTATTATGATTTGCCAAGCGTGTGCGTCCAGCTTCCATCGGACCACCGGACACGAATATCGTTGGAATATTTAAGCGTAGTGAAGCATTTAGCATACCCGGTGTGATTTTGTCGCAATTTGAAATGCAAACCAGAGCGTCTGCACAATGAGCATTAACCATGTATTCGATTGAATCTGCAATGATATCTCTAGAAGGCAAGCTATAGAGCATGCCGTCGTGCCCCATAGCGATGCCGTCGTCGACAGCGATAGTATTGAACTCTTTTGCAACACCACCGGCTTTTTCAACCTCGCGAGCGACAAGTTGGCCCATATCTTTCAGGTGGACGTGTCCAGGCACAAATTGTGTAAACGAATTTGCGACAGCAATAATCGGTTTTTGAAAGTCATCGTCTTTCATGCCGGTAGCTCGCCAAAGCGCGCGTGCGCCCGCCATATTTCGACCGTGGGTTGATGTTTTTGAGCGATATCTGGGCATTATTGGGTCCTGGCTGTATTAGTTCAGTGTTTTTGCAAGTAGCTTTGAATTGCGTTGATAGTTGTAAAGAGACTTTCTGGTTTCCGGTAATACATCGAGGGGTTCTGCCTTGAATCCGCGCTCCAGAAACCAGTGTACCGTTCGAGTTGTCAGGACGAACAGGGTTTCGATTTCTTGTTTCTTTGCCTTTGCCTCTATTTCGGCAAGCAGGAGTTCGCCTCGATTATTGTCCCGATAATCGGGATGAGTTGCCAGGCAGGCGAGTTCACCAATGTTGTCGAAAGGGTACAGGGCGGCGCAACCGACAATCATACCGTCTCGTTCACATACGGTGAAAAGATGGTGCTCTGACTCGAGCAATTCGCGAGAGCGTTTTACAAGTACTCCCTCTTCTTCAAGCGGAGAGATCAACTCTATAATGCCCGGCACATCCGCAGGGTTTGCTGGGCGAATTTGCTCGTAGCTTTCCCTGATTATCTGAGTGCCAGCGCCGTCTCTGGTATAAAGTTCCTCAAGCAAGGCACCGTCGTTCCGATAACTTAACAAATGACATCGAGAGACACCCTGTTGACAGGCCGCTCTGGCGAGCTGTAATTCATCAAATTGGTTGTATTCAGGTTTACTAATCTGGTCGATTGAGAGTTCGCTTATCGGCACGCCGGTTTGATCGGGTATGCCGTTCTGTTCGGTGAAGAATATGAGTTTTGTTGCGCCCAATTCGATGGCGATAGTTGTTGCCATTTCTGTTGAGTGCATACAGAAGACCTCTCCTGAAAGCGAGTATCCAATTGGCGGGATTAGTACAACGGAAGACGCCAGTTGATGATGAATAGCGTCGGCAGTGACGTTTCTAATGGTCCCGGTATGGTGGTAGTCAGTGCCATCTATTACGCCAAGCGGTTTTGCCTTGATGAAATTTCCGGATGTGACTAGCAGGTCTGATCCGTGTTGGGGACTATTAATCAAACCCATGGACAGCCTAGCTTCGAGTTCTGACTTGAGTCTGCCGATGACTTCTTGCGCGAGGGGGAGTTGCTCTGGTTTCAGTGCACTTTTGCCTAACTCAAAATCCGCGGCGGAATTGTCGCCTGCATTCAATAGTCTCTCGCGAATTTCACCGGAGGCACCAAAGACGACGACTAGTCGGACACCAAGGCTATTGAGTAGAACGATGTCACTTACTATGTTTGGGAAGTTCTCGTGGCTCAGCGCCTCCGATCCAAGATGCAACACAAAGGTTTTGCCTCTGTGAGCATTGATATAAGGAGAGGAATCTCTAAACCACTTTACATGGGATATATTGTCAGTCATGGTAATTGTTCACAATGTACTGAAATTCTTAGCGACAGTACTTCTCAATCAGGCAACGTAGTATAGCAATACTTGGATCAAGTTGGTCGAATGCGAGAAATTCATTTGGCCGGTGAGCCTTCCCAGTGGATCCAGGGCCAAGAACCAGGCTTTCCATACCTATCCCATAGCCGTCAGAAATGGTGCTTCAGTTGCAAACGCGAGGCTGCACAGGGCGACCCACGGTTCTCCTGGATGTTTGCTAGCAGCCTAAGGTTATGAGTAATCTAATCACTCACCCCTCATGCATATTCATACCCTTGCGTTCTATAACGTTGGCCGTGCAGCTGATGAATTGTTCATCTCCAGTCCATTGAAGCTAAATCTGCGAATTACTAACATCTCTGAAATTGGAGCGCTTGCATGGCTCTGCAGAAAAACTGTCCTCTCAGCGAACCAGTTGTTGGGAGGCCTCAAGTAGCTTGTGTCTCGTCTAGGCTAAGGTCGACAACAAATGGGTAATTGGCATGGTCTACAGATAGGGCAATACGCGTATGGGATAAATCATTTTGGCCTTTAGATGTTCAAGCGGATTTAGACAGCACCGAGTGAACCCCCGGCTACTAGCATCCTTACAATTCTCTCCTATGCCTGATGTGCCGTGGCATCGATTAAAGTGTAAGCTATTAAACGCAGATACCAGTTGAGTGACCGGATGCCGGTAACTTTTGATCGCTAAACCGAGACAATCAATTGTGACAATTCAGGACGCTAAAGATTATAAGCCAGATATCACGCTGAATCTTCGTAGTGTGCTTAATGATCTGGTAGCCGATGGCAGACTCTCAACCTCTGATGCGGAAACGCTGAGTTTGAGAAGCCGAACCAAAGATCAACTTAAGTGGCACCCGTTAGAACTCATTGCAGAACAGGAGCCTGCCGATCAGAAGAACCCGGCCAAGCGTCTTGATCTCGAAACTCTGACGCATTGGCTGTGTGAACGCTCCAAGCAACCCTATAAGCGAATAGACCCGCTGAAAGTCGATGCCACAGTCGTGACAAAAGTGATGTCCGCGGAGTTTGCAAGGCGCCATGAATTACTAGCATTGGAAGTGCTGGATGATGAAGTGGTCATTGCCTGCGCGCAGCCCTATGTGTTCGGATGGGAAGCGACAATTATGCAGTCGCAGCCAGGAAAAGTCTTAACCCGCGTCATCGCAAATCCGGCGGATGTTCGTCGATATACCAACGAATTCTACCAGATGGCGAAATCGGTTAGTAAGGCAAACGCTGAGGGTCTGAACACGAGTTCATTGTCGAACCTCGAGCAGATGCTAGAGCTTGGTCACATCGATGCGATGGAAGCCAATGATGCCCATGTGGTTAATATTGTGGACTGGTTATTGGGTTACGCATTCACCCAGAGAGCGAGCGATATCCATCTTGAGCCGAGACGAGAGAAAGGCCGAATTCGATTCAGAATTGATGGTGTCTTACATCTGGTGTACGAGTTACCCTCATCCGTGATGACAGCCGTGATCAGCCGAATAAAAACACTCGGAAGAATGGATGTCGCAGAAAAGCGTAGGCCTCAGGACGGGCGTTTGAAAACAAAGACTCAGGATGATCATAAGATAGAACTGAGGTTGTCGACACTACCTACCGCGTTCGGCGAGAAAATGGTGATGCGGATATTCGATCCTGACATATTGCTGAAGACCTTTGAGCAGTTAGGACTTGCCGATGATGATTTTGAACGCTGGCAGGGTATGGTTAAGAACCCCAACGGCATTGTGCTTGTGACGGGACCCACGGGTTCGGGTAAGACGACCACGCTCTACTCCAGTTTGAAGCAACTGGCGACAGAAGATGTGAACGTTTGTACCATTGAAGACCCGATTGAGATGGTCGAGCCTAGCTTCAACCAAATGCAGGTGAACTCGAATATCGATCTGCATTTTGCCGATGGTGTTCGAGCGCTATTGAGGCAGGATCCGGACATTATCATGGTCGGAGAAATCCGTGATCTTGAGACAGCAGAAATGGCGATTCAAGCAGCATTGACGGGTCACCTGGTGATATCAACGCTGCACACAAACGATGCACCTCTCGCAATTACGCGACTACTTGAATTAGGTGTTGCGCCTTATCTGATAAAAGCGACGGTTTTGGGCGTGATGGCACAACGCCTCGTGCGTACACTTTGTCCGCATTGTAAAACTGTGGGCGATCGTGATCCGGATGTTTGGAAGACATTGACGACACCGTGGAAAATTAAGTTACCTAACAAGGTTTACCAATCTGTTGGCTGCTTGGATTGTCGGGAAACCGGGTTTATCGGTAGACAGGGAATTTATGAGTTGTTGCCGCTGACAGATGGCATCAAACCGTTGATAAATGCTGGTGTCGACATCGGTAAACTACGCAGGTCTGCGATGAAAGAAGGGATGAAAACCCTGAGGCTGAGTGGAGCAATGAAAGTCGCTGCAGGTATGACGACCGTCGCCGAAGTGTTACGAGTTGCACCTTTCTCAGGTACGGAATGATCAATTCGGCTTTGGTCGCCGTGCTTGGCGAAGACGTCTCAAAATATATCGATAAACATTGTTGTGACATCGAAGCTAAGCTGGTGGAGCAGTTTAAATTTGTTTGCTACCTAAGCAATTACGTTTACAACTGTCTGCAAATTGACCCTGAGCTTGTGCTTGAATTGCTCGCGTCAGGAGATTTGCAGAGGCAATATGACAGCGATGACTATAGTTCGGTCTTTGCTAAAGTCGACCTCGATTCCATCGACTACAGGCTGCGCAAAGTGCGTCAGAGGGAAATGGTCAGGATCATCTTTCGCGACTTGACAAGATCGGCCAGCCTAAATGAAACGACAAACGATCTGTCAAGCCTGGCAGAAGCCTGTCTTAATGCTGCGCACGATATTCACTATCGAGCAAACTGTCTGAAGTATGGGGAGCCGAAAGGCGACGGTACGGGTACTGTGCAGCAAATGACGATACTGGCGCTTGGAAAATTGGGTGCTCGAGAGTTGAATGTTTCTTCTGACATTGATTTGATTTTTTTCTACGATGAGCCCGGGTTAGCTGTTTCACCAGCCGGTAAGGAGCTGAGTAATCAGGAGTTTTTTCTGCGCACCAGTCGGCACATCATAAAGTCTCTGGATGAGGTGAGCTCCGAAGGCTTTGTTTTTCGAGTGGATATGAGACTTCGACCCTATGGTGAAAGTGGTGCGCTTATTCTTAACAGCGTCGCGATGGAAAAGTATTTTTATGAGCAGGGGCGAGATTGGGAGCGCTACGCTTTTGTAAAAGCGCGCCCGGTTGCAGGCAATATTGAACAAGGCAAAGCGTTTCTTTCTTGGCTGAAACCGTTCATTTATCGAAGACACCTAGATTATGGCGCACTGGAATCTCTCCGTGAAATGAAGAAGCTGATAGATACGCAAGTTGAAAACAAGCAGCATTATCATGATCTGAAATTGGGACCCGGAGGCATCAGAGAGGTAGAATTCATTACACAGGCGCTTCAGTTAATCTGGGGCGGTCGTCATCCGGAGCTTCAGACGCCGGAGATCGACTTAAACCTGAATGCTCTAGCGTCGCTTAAATTTATGCCCGAAGGAGAAGTCAGGCAGCTGCTAAATGCCTATGAGTTTTTGCGAAATAGCGAGCACGCCATGCAAGCTGAATATGATCGTCAGACCCAGTTGATTTCAACCGAACCTGCATCGCGGTTCCGACTGGCTGTGGCGATGGGTTACGCTGATTTCGATGCTTACCATGCTCAGTTGGAGACTCATCGCGGACTTGTCCGTAGCGTTTTTTCGGGATTAATGACAGCAAATAGCGCAGAGAAACAAGCGCAGGTTGAGGGGAACCTATTTTGGCTTTCGCTTTGGCGCGATCCTTCATCGAATGATTCCGTCAGGCTGCTCGCTACTGTGGGGTTCGAGGATGCGCAAAGAACATCAAAACACTTGGGCGATTTTTCACATAAGTTGCAGAAACGCGACTTGCATGAATTGAGCAAATCGCGGGTCAATAGACTGATGCCAATATTGCTAAGTCTGGTGGCAAAAGAGTCTCAGCCGGCGATCACGCTGGATCGCCTGTTACCGCTTATTGATACGATTACCCGTCGAAGCACTTATGTGTCGTTTCTACTTGAGAACGGTGATGCGTTAAAACGCTGCGTTCATCTGTGTGCTATGAGTGATTGGATTTCAACAAGACTGTCTGAATTTCCAGTTTTACTCTACGACCTCACGGATAGACAAGTTCATGAAGTGGTACTTGAAAAGGCGCAACTCGAGCAGCAACTAAGGATTCGGTTAGAAGAAGTTGAAGAGAACGATCTTGAGCTGCAGATGGACACGCTAAGGCAATTCAAGAGTAGTGTTGTTCTGCGGATTGCGGCGCTTGAGTTGCTTGATGCGCTGCCATTGATGGAAGCGTCCGGAGCACTGAGCCACGTTGCGGAAGTAATTTTAGACAGTGTTGTTTCGCTTACGTTCGACCAGTTGGCGATCAAGTATGGCGAACCCTGCAGTGCTGAGGGACAGGTGCTGGGTCTGGGTTTTGGTGTCATTGCGTACGGCAAGCTTGGAGGGGAAGAACTCAGTTATGGTTCTGATCTTGATTTAACACTGGTTCACAATGTTGATTTAAAGGGAGAGACGAATGGTGCTAGGCGGCTGGAAAATAACGTTTATATCAATCGGTTTGCTCAGAGATTTATTCACATACTGACTAGCTATACCCAGTTCGGCGTGCTTTATGAGGTCGATCTTCGTCTGCGACCTGGGGGTAATAAAGGGCCCCTAGTGAGTACATTGAACGCCTTCAGACGTTATCAATTTGAAGAGGCTTGGATCTGGGAACACCAGGCGTTGGTCAGAACTCGCTTCGTTGCGGGTGCGGAAAGTATACGTAGGCCTTTTCAGTCAGTTCGGGAAGAGATATTGCGTCAGAAACGCGATGCTGTTGAATTACGTGATGCAGTGGTGACAATGAGAGACAGCATGCGAGCGCATCTCTCGAACGCAAGCGGTGACGGTTTTAGAGCAAATGCGGAATCGGATTTAGAGGCGGCAAAATTAGAGCGTATGTCCGGAGTCAGTGTGACTGGCTTTGACCTCAAACATGACCTAGGTGCAATTGTTGATATCGAATTCCTGATTCAATTCAAAATGCTTAATTCGGCCCACAAGCACCCACTGTTAACCCGCTGGACAGACGTGATGCGTCAGCTTGATGACCTTGCCTTACACCAGATTGTTGATGAAAAAGATAAAAAGCAACTGCAGCAAGCCTACCTTTCTTATAGAGCAGCAGTACATTATCAGTGGTTGGGTGGACAAATTATATCTTTTGAAAAATTGAACGAGTTTCGTCAGCAAGTGATGAAAGTCTGGCATGACCACTTGGGCACCTGATCTTTCACCGTGTCTGGCGATTGTTGGCTATGCTAACCGGTGAAACTTACCCCTTTGTCAGTGTAAACTACAAAATTCTTAAATTTAAAAGGTTATAGGCAATGTCTGCAGCATTTGATGACAGAGATGGTGTCATCTGGATCGATGGTGAATTGGTGGATTGGCGTGAAGCAAAAGTGCACGTGCTAACACACACATTACATTACGGTCTAGGTGTGTTCGAGGGTGTTCGTGCCTATTCCACGGATAAGGGCCCTGTTATATTCCGGCTTGACGATCACACCAATCGGCTGTTTCGTTCTGCACATATACTCAATATGGAAATACCCTTCTCCAGAGAGCAAATCTCCGAAGCGCAGAAGTTGGTGATTCGTGAGAACAATTTAGACGAAGGATATCTTCGCCCTATGTGTTTCTACGGGTCAGAAGGCATGGGATTGCGGGCAGAGGGTTTGAAGACGCATTGCATTATCGCTGGTTGGGAATGGCCTAATTACATGTCACCGGAAGCAACCGAGGAAGGCATAAAGGTTCGTACATCATCTTTCACGCGACATCACGTTAACATTACGATGTGTAAAGCAAAAGCCAATGGGAACTATATTAATTCGATGATGGCATTAAAAGAAGCGATTGATTCTGGTTGTGATGAAGCGCTGCTGCTGGACAACGAAGGCTACGTGGCTGAAGGCAGTGGCGAAAATGTATTTCTCGTTCAAAACGGCCAGCTGGTCACGCCTGAACTTACATCCTGTCTTGAAGGTATTACTCGCGCCACAATTTTTGATCTAGCGGCGGAACTAGGCTTGAACGTAGCGGAAAGGCGTATTACGCGCGATGAAGTATACGTCGCCGACGAAGCATTTTTTACTGGCACTGCGGCCGAAGTCTTGCCGATCCGCGAGCTCGATGGTCGCATCATAGGCAGTGGGTCGCGCGGTCCAATCACTGAACGTTTACAAACAATGTACTTTGATCAGGTTAGAGGCAAGCGCTTGGAACATCCGGAGTGGGGTGGTCATGTTTATCTTGAAGGAAAGTCTAACAAAGGCAACGCCGCTTGAGTTCAACACTGGTCGTCGGTCCATCTTGGGTGGGTGATATGATCATGGCGCAGACGCTATTCAAGCGTTTGAAGTCACGGAATGCTGACCAGCGGATTGATGTGCTTGCGCCGAGAGCGAGTCTGCCGATGGCCAGTCGAATGGCTGAGGTCTCTGGAATATTTGAGTTCGATGTCAGTCATGGAGAGCTTGGTCTTGCCTATCGACGGTCGCTGGCAAAAAAACTTTCAACAAGCGGCTACGACCGAGCCATTGTGCTACCTAATTCGCTCAAGTCAGCGCTAGTACCTTTTTTTGCAGGTATACCTACGCGTACCGGTTTTAGAGGTGAGTATCGATATGGGTTGATCAATGACATGCGCCTGTTGGACAAGCGACGTATGCCCCGAATGATCGATCGGTTTGCTGCGTTGTCTGCGCTTGACTCGTCAGAGGTCGAGCCGCCAGATTTTTCCGAATATCCAGTTTTGAAGGTAGATATCGACCAGCGTGAACGTCTGCTTGGCCAGTTCAATCTAAAGACTCGGCGACCAGTTGTCGGACTTTGTCCCGGAGCAGAATTTGGCGAGGCTAAACGTTGGCCGGAGCGGCACTATGCGGTGCTTGCTGCCAAGCTGGTTGAGAAGGGGGCAGAAGTATGGATTTTTGGAGGTGCTGCCGATAAGCCAGTTGGACGTGCGATTGTTGACTTTGCTTCCTTGGCTGCTCGCAATCACATTGCTGACCTAACCGGCAAGACTTCGCTAATTGATGTCGTTGACCTGATGGGTCAATGCGCCTGCGTTGTGTCTAACGATTCTGGTTTGATGCATGTATCAGCAGCAATTGGTTGTCACACAATTGTACTTTACGGCTCTACTTCACCTGACTTTACGCCGCCCCTGACCGAGCGGGTTGATATCGCGAACTTGTCGCTTGATTGTAGTCCCTGTTTTAAGCGATCTTGCCCGTTGGGGCATATGGATTGCCTGAATAATTTGCACCCGGCGCGAGTGTTAGCGCTGGTCACACCGATCATTGAGGCGAGTTGACTTTATGAGAGTGCTGGTAATCAAAACTTCATCCCTCGGTGATGTTATTCATGCGCTTCCTGCAGTTACCGATGCAACAACTATCAGGAGAGATCTGCGTATCGACTGGGTGGTTGAAGAAGCCTTTGCGGAAATACCGGCAATGCACCCGGCAGTAGAACGCGTCATTCCAGTTTCTATTAGACGTTGGCGGGATAACTGGATAAAAAATTTTATGGAGCTGGCCGCTTTTATTGTCGATCTGAGAAAGCAGCGATATGATCTTATTGTCGATGCTCAGGGGTTGGTTAAAAGCGCCATTATTGCTTCGTTAGCAAAAGGTCCTGTTGCCGGGTTTGATGAAGAAAGCGCAAAAGAAAGTGTTGTCAGTCGCTTTTATTTAGATCGCCTAAACATTAATCGAGCCATGCATGCGGTAGAAAGATTGAGAACGTTGTTTGCCTATTCGCTGGGTTATGAATTAAGCGAATCATCGCCCGTGTTTGGATTGTCGTGGGACCGGCCCCAGAAAAAACAATTGCTTTTCCTTCATGGCACGACTTGGGAGTCGAAGCTATGGCCGGTTGAATACTGGAAACAACTCGTAAACCTGGCCGATAGGGGTGGGTACGAAATCGCGATGACGTATGGCAATCAAATTGAACTTGAGCGGGCAACAGAAATTGCAGAAGCTTCAACCCGAGCCAGGGTGCTTCCGCCAATGGATTTGTCCGGCATCGCTGAGGTGATTGCTGAAAGTAGTGGTGTTGTGGCAGTTGATACAGGACTTGGTCATCTAGCGAATGCTCTGAATAAACCAGTGATCGCCTTGTATAGTGCAACCAGTCCTGAGTTGACGGGGCCCTGCGGTACTAACCAGAAAGTCATTGCGAGTAGTCGTCTTGGTTGCGTACCCTGTCTCCGACGTGAATGTCAGTATCAGTCTGGCAAACTTAATGAACGTCATCCCCCCTGTTTTTCTGATAGCACGCCAGAGCTAGTGTTTGAAGGTTTACAGGCGTTGATGCGAGCAGGGGAAATTGACACATGAGTCGTGCGAATCTTTCAGATGCAGAAGACGGGCAACGGCCCGAAAATGGCGCCGCGTTTGTCGCGGCGGAGCTGAAAAAGCTCGCATCAGGGCCTGAAGAGCTGTTTCCTGCACTTGATGCGCTTGAGGGTGAGGAGTATCGGAGAGTTAAAACCAGAAGAACTTTTCGTTTTGACTTGTCCGATCAACGGTATTTCGCCAAGTTGCATTACGGGGTCGGGTGGATAGAAATATTGAAAAATCTAGTGCAGTTCAAGTTGCCCGTTATCGGTGCAAGTAACGAGCGTGAAGCACTACAGCTGCTTGAACAGCGCGGCGTCCCTGTACCAACTGTTGTCGGCTTCTCAAGCAGTGGCTCCAATCCGGCGACCCGTAAGTCAAGCATTGTCACGAAATCCCTGCTAAATACCTTGAGTCTCGAGGATTGCTGTCGGCAAAAGCTGGTTAATGTTTCGAGGAAGTATAATTTAATACCCAAGGTTGCCCAGCTCACTCGCCAAATGCATGAAGCCGGTGTAAATCACCGAGATTGTTATATCTGTCATTTTCATCTCCAGCTTGAGGATAAAGACCAGAAAGAACCGACGCTTTACGTTATCGACTTGCATAGAGCTCAGATCAGAAAGCACACACCGACGCGTTGGCGGGTCAAAGATGTTGGAAGTTTGTTGTTCTCTGCCGTCGAGGAGAACGCCTTGAAGGTTTCTGATTTGTTCAGGTTCATGCGAGCATACTCGAACAAGCCACTACGACAAACGTTATCAGAAGACCATGTGTTTTGGAGCAAAGTATTGGTCCGGGCTCAGAAGTTGTACCTGAAGAATCACTCACAGCTATCCCCTTTGCTGATGTAGTTCAAACAGGAAAATCATGAAGGATATTTGGCAACTTTCCGACCCCTCAAAGCTAGAAGCTGAACACTTTGAAAGTCTCGAACATGTGCTTGGCATTGAAGGAGAACAAATAAATACCTCTGATATGAGTACGCTCGTTCGAGTAAAAGTGGGTGAGTCGAAATATTATATTAAAAAATATCATCGGGGCGGCAGATATTTTCGACGCCGACTTGGTCGATCGCGGGTCCGGGCAGAGTGGGAGAATAGCGATTATTTTAGGCGGATAGGTGTTCCCACGACCCGATTGGTGGCTTTTGGGGAGCGCCGAAAATCGTTTGGTGACCGAATAGGAGCGTTGGTCATAGAAGAGCTGGAAAATGTGGAAGATATCGCTGTGGTGCTGAAAAATGGGCATCACATGCTGCAAAATAAGTCATGGCTTGGAGGTGTGACGCTGAAAATCGCAAAATACACAGCAATGTTACACGATAAGGGGTTCGTCCACGGTGACCTTAAATTGCGGAATATACTGGTCAATTTCGCTCAGGATCCTGAAGTTTATATCATTGACTGCCCCGATGGTTCGATAAAAAGCGGGTTGCTTTTTGAACGAGGTGTTGTCAAGGATATGGCTTGTCTGGATCGGACAGCGAAAAAGTTTCTTTCCAGGACTCAGAGACTAAAGTTTTACAAAGACTACAAAAAAGTAGACAAGCTTAGTGTCGATGATAAACGTATGATTAAGCGTGTGCTCGCATTTTTCAAAGGTCGATAGAGCTGAAAGACTGCATTGGATGGCAAAGTTTTTGGCGATAAATCAACGCCAGTATTTCCCTGACAAACAAAACCCGTCATCGCCATTTTTTCGTTAGTTGAAAGCTCTTTCTGCTCGCAGAGACGGATGTGGATTGCTGCGCAGAAAGACGCTTAAGCGCGTGACATTGCAAAATATAGGTTTTGCAGTAGAATAAAAGTGTGCGAAAGTTGGAGAGAACGCTAAAATTTACGTCTGATAATAAGGTATCGCCCCCGCGGTGCGTTATGTTGGGTGTGCTGCTCGCTTTTTTTGTTTTCCAAGTGACCGAGGCTCAGTATTCTCATGCTGAACTTGTCCAAATCGAAAACTGTCCCGTATGTTTGCATGGAAGTGACGATCCAGTAATCGCAACAGCCAACTTATCTTTACCTAAAACTGCATTTCTCCATGATGACTATGCAATTGCTTCGACCCGGGGCATGGTTTCTTTTGTTGTCTTTGATAGGCTCAGCCGAGCACCGCCGCTCTCTTAAAGTCATTAAGAAAAATGTGGAAGACACGGGAAACGCTTACAGTCTGTATTTTGATTTCTAGAAAAAGAGACAGATCATGAAACATTTACCCTTAACCATTATCAGTGGACTACTAGCTGCTATGTAACCGGGTGCTGACCGCATCCAACAGAAACTTTCAAACATATCAGAGACATCTAGTAATTATTTAATGTCTCGCTTGAATTACGAGATCTTTATGATCGACAGAAGTCGAACTAACATTGTCTACCACGAATGTGGAGATTATGCTTATTTAAAGGGGTTTTTTCCTGCAATTAAGGCTGAAGCTGCAGGTTAAATGGTAAAAGCCGCGCGGACGGAACCGCAGCTATTCAACGAATAGTAAATCGAACTGGCAAAGGATGTGATTTAACTGGTATGGAAACTGTTGATCCCAAAAGACTAATTTTGATGGGCAGGGCTGTAGAAGCCCCGTTTCGCATGGAAGTGGCTAGATCGGGAAAGGCCGCACCGCTCATATGTAAACAAATATTCAGATTACTGCCGGGCAAGAGGATTGTTGCACTCGCAGAATTTGAAGGAAAAGATGTGCTCGTCAAGATCTTTCTAGGCCGAATGGCGACAAGAAATAAGGATCGAGAACTTGCGGGAGTTCGTCTTATCGCAGACGCCGACGTCAGAACACCGGCGCTTCTTTGGCAAGGCAGAAGTGCATGCGGTCATAGTGACATTCTTGCCTTTGAATACCTGCCGGACGCGATTGGTCTGTTTGATCGCTGGCGCGAGGCGACTGGCGATGATGAGCGGGTCGATATTCTTACACGGGCAATGATAGACATTGCGCGCTTACATCAAAAAGGCATCGTCCAGGAAGATATTCATCTTGCGAACTTCCTGTCGTCCAAAGGGCGCCTGTTTACTATCGACGGCGGAGGTGTCAGCCGAATAACCAAAGGGGCATTACCGGTTGGTTTCAGCCTGCACAACCTGGGTTGGTTTTTTGCGCAGTTCTATCCAAGGTTTGATGACTTCGTGAGTATTGTATTACCGGTCTATGAGGCGCAGAGAAGCTGGGATGCGGACGAGAGAAGGACTAAATTGCTGCAACGCGAGGTAGTGAAGAATAGAGAAAGTCGCAAGAAAGACTATCTGGATAAGGTTTTTAGAGACTGTACTCGGTTTGCTTGCGAAAAGCGTTTCGATCGCTACCAGGTATGCGAAAGAAGCGCGCTTGATGAAGATTTGTTGCCGATTCTTAGTGATCCGGATTATCACATGGCACAGGGGGATGTGCTCAAGGATGGAAGGTCCGCAACAGTTGCTTTGGTTAAAACCGATAATCGATCGTTGGTGATCAAGAGATATAATCTCAAAGGGCTGGGGCACGCTATTCGTCGAGCTTTTCGCAAGAGCAGAGCTTGGACAGCTTGGTCGAACGCTTATCGAATGGAATTTTTGGGTATTCGCTCGCTTAAACCTATCGCGATGATAGAGAACCGCGTTGGTGCTATTCGGGGCACCGCGTATCTGATTACTGAATATATCGAGGGTGTTGACGCGCTAGAATGTTTAAGAAACACCAAAAAGCCAAACGGAGAGCTCGAGGCGCTTGCTGGTATTTTACATGAACTTTCCGAAAGCAAGATTTCCCACGGTGATCTAAAAGCGACCAATTTCCTAATGGCAGAAGGGGGCCCTGTTATCATCGACCTCGATGCTATGCGCGAGCACAAAACTCAAGCAAGTTTTCATCGGGCATTTAACAAGGATATCGACAGGTTTATGCAAAATTGGAACGATCAACCTGAAGTTGCGAGCCAGTTTAAGGGTTTGTTGAGGCAGGTTAACGTCGCGGCACAGACTGAATAGTGCAGACGCGCAAGCGTCAATAAGTTAACATAGTACCTGTTTGTTTCTTTACGGATATCTGTAGTGTCCTTAATCATTCTCGGATTGTCTGGCGCATTAAGCCATGATCCTGCCGCTGCACTTTATATCGATGGAAAACTCGTCGCAGCGGTTGAGGAAGAGAGGTTAATACGAAGAAAACATGCCACTCACCGGATGCCGGTCGAAGCTGCTAGATTCTGTCTGGAATACGCTGGTATAAAGCCCTCTGATATCGATATTGTCGCTTTGCCTTACGCTGAAATCAGTTTGCTTTCCCCGGCACGATGGCATTACGCAAAAAGATACTGGTATGCTCCTGACCGAGTTTTCGATGTGTTGTTTAATGGTAATCGTCGATACCGGAGATACATTCGCCGAGTTCGGGAGTTACTCGAGGCCATTAATGTTGATTGGCGTCAGGTTGAGTTTGATTCCATTGAGCATCATTTTGCGCATGCAAGCAGTGCTTACCATCTAAGCGGCTTTAAAGAAAAGACGGCGATTCTCGGTATCGATGGCAAAGGCGAGTACGCCACAACCTTCTTTGGCTATGGCGAGCATGGTGTAATCCACAAGATCAAAGAGTTTTATGATCCTGACTCATTAGGGCAGCTTTACGCATCTTTCACGGAATATCTCGGGTTCGAGATGCTTGATGGCGAATATAAAGTGATGGGTATGGCCCCGTACGGAGATGCTGAGCTCTACGATTTGTCCAGGCTGATCGAATTTGATGGCAAAGAGATCAGGGTTGACACAAAACTTGTTAACACCGTTGGCCTTCGTAGATACAAGGAAGGCGGCAAGGGTTTTTTCTTCAGTCAAGCCCTAGTCGACTGGTTAGGGCCAAGACGAAAAGGTGATATCGCCGATGACCCCTATGTCCATTATGCAGCCGCGTTACAACAAATTTTTGAGACTGTTTCTTTAAAATTGATTGACCACTATCTTGGCGACATATTGAGAGAAACAGGAAAATTGGCGTTTGCTGGCGGCGGCGCTCTGAATGTGAGACTGAATCAAAAAATACTTGAATTGCCCTATGTAGATGAACTATTTGTCCAACCTGCGGCTAACGATTCAGGTACGTCTGTTGGTGCTGCAGCTTACGCGAGTTGGAAAAGAGGCGTCGAACCTGAGAGGCTGAAGCATGTCTATTTAGGACCAGACTTCACGAATGAAAGCTGTGTTCAAGCCTGTGAAGCTCATCCTGAAAACCCCCAGTTTGAAGTATTAGAAGACGTAGTAGAGAAGGCTGCTGAACTCATTGCTGAGGGAAATCCTATAGGCTGGTTTCAGGGGCGAATGGAATTTGGGCCTAGGGCGCTTGGTGGTAGAAGTATCTTGGGTAGAGCGGACCAGCTTGGGATTGCGGACAAGATTAACAGCCAGATAAAGTTTAGAGAGCGATGGCGACCCTTTTGTCCCAGCGTGCTGGATTCGATCGCTGAGGAAGTGATTGAATCAGACCATCAGGCGGATTTTATGACGATCACTTTTAACGTGGCCGACGAGTGGAAAGAAAAGATGCCTGAGGTTGTTCATAAAGATGGAAGCGCGAGGGTTCAGATTGTGCATGCCGAGACCAATCCGAAGTATCATTCTTTGCTTACGAAGCTTCAGGGGATTACCGGAAATGGCGTTGTGTTGAACACGTCGCTCAACCGACGTGGTGAACCTATGGTTTGTAGTCCGAGGGATGCGCTGGAAATGTTTTTTGGTTCTGATCTCCAATACATGGTGCTTGAAGATCTGTTAGTGACCAAAAATCGGGCATCATAGTGAGCTCGGAATCCCGTTTTGGCGCGGGCCTGAAAGTGATTCAGATTTGTCATGATTATGAGGGGCCGTTTCAGACGATATGTAGACAATACAACGCTGCTTTTGAGAACGCGCATGTCACGACGTTGTATCTCAGAGGTAAGCCGGATGAGGATGTTGTCATACAGACCGGTGGTAACGAGGTTGTCTTTCTTGACCAAGGTAAGGGTGCACTGAGCGGTATCAAGTGGACGACGATTTTTCGTATTTACCGCCTGTTTAGACGATCATCGTTTGATTTAGCGATCGCTCACCGCTACAAGTCTATTTACCTAGCTGGCTTGATGAGCTACTTTTTTCACCTGAATCTTGTTTTGGCTGTTGCCCATGAACATAAGGTTTTTAAACGAATTACTCGTTCACTCTTCCTAACGTTTTGGCGAAAGCAAATCGTGGTGCTTGGCGTATCAGCGTCAGTGACGCAAGATGTAGAATCTTGCTGCCCCGGTTTAAGAGATCAGGGCCGACTTTACACTCTAAGTAATGCCATCGACTTGAATCAGAAAGCGCGACTTAAGAGTCGGGCCGAGGCAAGAGAGCAATTGGGTCTGCACCCGAATGATTTTCTGTTAGGCACAGTGGGAAGGCTTGTTGTTAAGAAAAACCATAGGCTATTGTTAAACGCATTTGCTAAATCAGAAGTTCCCGAAGGTACAAAACTATTACTTATTGGCTCAGGCCCAGAGGAAAAGAGCCTGAGGAAACTTGCTAACAAACTGTCGATAGAGAACCAGCTTGTATTTCTCGGTCATGTGCCAGAGGCATATCGGTATTTACCTGCGCTCGATGTTTTTGTCTTCTCTTCGGGGGAAGCAGAGGCTTTTGGTATTGTGTTACTTGAAGCGATGCTGGCGGAAACGCCGCTAATCTGTTCAAACGCAAGTGGACCTGCAGAAGTAGTGAGAGATACAGGTTGGCTTTTTGATCTCGATAGCGTCGATGACCTATCCAAGATGATCTCCAAGTTAGTCTCGATGTCCGAGAATGATCGCCGAGCGAGGACTACCAGCGCATTGGCGCGGGTCGAAACCGAATATAGCGATGAAAGGTTCCGCAGAAATTTTTGGAGTCTCAAACCGATGATGGAACTACCGCAACCCGAGCATGTCTCATCGTCATAACCCAAGCTAATATATTATTAGCGTGTTTGCGTCATTCACTAACCCATAGAGAAAAACAGAATGAACTTACCTAGATTTGACAACGCCAGAGTCCTGACTATTGGTGATGCAATGCTTGACCGCTATTGGCATGGCGCGACATCGCGAATTTCAGCCGAGGCGCCCATCCCTGTTGTTGATGTGGATGTTGTTGAGGATCGTCTTGGTGGTGCTGCAAACGTTGTGTTGAATGTTTCAGCCCTTGGCGCAAGTTCCGCACTGGTAGCGACTCTCGGCGATGATGAATATGGCGTAATCATCCGCAACAAACTTTCCTCAGCAGGTATTTCGGATTTGTGTGTTTTAAGCCCGGAGCACCAAACTGTAGCTAAACTGAGAATAGTCAGCCAGGGACAGCAACTTGTGCGAGCAGATTTCGAAGAAATCAAGGACAGCCCCTTTGCGATGCTAGAAGAGATGTTTTCTCAAGGGCTGGCTAACTGCGATATCGTTATTATGTCTGATTATGACAAAGGGGTTATCAGCGACCCAGCCAGTTATATTCGATTGGCCCAGCGCCGGAACATCCCGGTTTTAGTTGATCCGAAGTTCAAGGACTTTTCAGAGTATGCGGGTGCAACGATCATCAAGCCTAATAGAACCGAGTTCGTTAAATCTGTTGGTCACTGGCAATCTGAAAATGAACTTGTTGAGAAGTGTCGCGGGATGATCAACGCGCTTGGAATAGAAGCTTTGCTGGTGACCCGAGACAGTGAAGGGTTAACACTGGTGCAGAAAAACAAACCCGAGATGCATTTGCCGGCACGAAGGAGAGAGGTTTACGATCTTAGTGGCGCCGGAGACACGGTGGTGGCAACTTTGGCAACAGCCCTCTCAGCGGGGGAAACACTGGAAGACGCCGTAGGACTCGCAAATATTGCGGCGGGTCTTGCTGTTAGCAAGCCGGGTATTGTGAGTGTCAGTGGACCAGAACTTAGGCTTGAGTTAGCTGAAGACATGGGATTCAGCAAGGGGGTCATGACCCAGGAGCAACTGCTTCAAACGAGCGATGAGGCTCGAAGCAGAAATGAGAAGATTGTATTTACAAACGGTTGCTTTGATATCTTGCATGCGGGACATGTTAATTATTTGACAGAGGCGCGCGCTCTGGGGGACAGATTGATTATCGCTGTTAATGATGACGAAAGCGTCCATCGTCTCAAAGGTGAAGGTCGGCCGATCAATAGTGTAGACAGAAGACTAACAATGTTGGCGGGTCTAGCTGCGGTTGATTGGGTGGTATCGTATTCTGAAGATACACCGGAGGCATTGCTATCGAAACTCAAGCCTGACGTTCTGGTTAAAGGCGGTGACTATGGTTTAGAAGAAGTAGTCGGGGCTGACATCGTTAAAGCATACGGGGGTGAAGTCGCTGTGCTAAATCTTGTGGAAGATTGTTCAACCACTGCCATTGCTGAGAAGATCAGAAACTTGTAATCCTCGCCAGTGTCTCTACGTTTCTACTCAGATGGATCGGGCTAATTGTGCCGATAACCGCCGAGCTGATTGCCGATGATGACATGGCGAATCTCAACGCTTCCGACGCGTCGCTAGCGTGACCGCTACCGAGTACTTTTTTCAGTAATAAACCCTTGCCAAGTTGTTCTGCTCTGGAGATGACCGCTGCTTGGTTTTTCTCGTGCTGATTGTAAGTGATCATGACGGTGTCGAGTTCGGTGATAGAGAGAATACCGGCTTCCACGGAATTTGTTGATGCGCCAATCAGGCGTATGTAGCCTTTCTGCTGGTACAGACGAAGTATAGGTATCACCTCGGTGTTGTTGAGATTGTCCACGTCCTGTTTGTTGCAATGAATCAGAACGAGATCAAGATAGTCCGTGTTCAGTTTTCGTAGGCTGTCCTCAAGACTTTGGATCGTTGATTTGGCGCTGAAATCGTAATGTGAAATCCCATCTGCAAAGCGCTCACCAACCTTGGTGCTGACGACCCACTGATCTCTGGACCCTCTGATTAGCTTGCCGAGTCGTTCTTCGCTCGTCCCATACGCTGGCGCGGTATCAAGAAAATTAATACCTAATTCCTTTGCACGATCCAGTAACAGCGCTAATTCTAGATCCGTTGGCAATGAAAAGTCGCTCGGATATTTAAGTCCAATATTTCGGCCAAATTTCACTGTCCCCAATCCTAAGGTCGATACCTTGATATCCGAATCACCGAGGGGACGATAACTATCGGCGGTGAGAATCGCGGGACTTGAGTCGGTCAAAACAGACCGTCCCAGGGGGATATGCCCACTGTCGCATGGGGCAGATCATATTTTGGTGGTGCTGATAGGTTAGGAGACATTGGTATTGCCTGGCTGACCTGTTCGGCTAGCATCGGGGTCAGTGTTAATTTGGTCGGCCAGCAAATCAGCGAATTGTCGGAATGATGTACGAAAGGAAAGTCGGGCCGTGAATGATTTTCCTGTGCTGGTTCCGCTCTATCTATACGAAAACTGGTCCAGCTGAGATTGTCGATATCTATCCAAGGTAACAGATCCTTAACTTCTCTTCGGGCCAGTTCTATTTGTTCCTCGCCAGACTTTGTGACCCCCGTTTCTGCCAGATTGCCGCCCAAGTACCAGACATTGTCACCGTCTTGGCAAGGATGAGTTGTGAATGTGAGTCTTGGCTTGGAGGCAGACCTTATCGAGACTGCATGGGCGTATATGCTTGGCAAATTGCCTTTGGCAGCAACCTGATGGAGAGGTCGGCGCTGCATTGAAATGTTTGCTACTTTTGCTTTTTTGAGTAATGTCTCATTACCTGCGCCTGCTGCAAAGATGTAAACCGCAGCAGTGAGAAGTTCGCCAGTCGAGAGAGTGATGCCGGTGATATTTCCTTCATTGTCTGTGTTGACCTCGGGTGCATCACGATAGATTGCTTTGCTGTAAGGTTTGCTGAGTTGCTGGAGCAAAGATTGGGTGTTAAGCACAAGGTCCTCGAGCTCATACAAGTTGCCCCTGAAAGCTTGGTTTCTGAATGTTTCGGGATAGTCCTTAAAGTCAAGCGCGTTGACGCGACCCCTGAGAGACTTGCTGCCGAAAAAGGCCGTTACTTTTGAAGTGAGCGCCCCATCTGAAAACATATGGTAATTTTCAGACAATATCTCAACACCCGAGAGATCAACAGGGCCATCTCCACTGATGCATCTTCGCCAAACTTCAGGCATTCGCGCGATGGATTCAGAAGCAGGTGTAGTAAAACCACCAAGAGTATATTTGATACCACCGTGAATCATGCCCTGAGATGCAAGGGATTGGCCAGATCCCAACGCGTCTTTTTCAAACAACAGTGTTTGATAGCCCTCTCGCGACAGTTGATTGAGTAACCAGAGACCACATACACCGCCACCTATGATGGCGATTTGTGTGTCAGTTTGAATTGGCATTGGCTTTCGCTTGGGTTTAATTGCCGCAGATTATAACATTGGGCGGGCTGGATTGGGATGTCTTGGAAAATGAGTCGGGGTTTAATAGACCAAACTGATATTGTGAATGTAACAACCTCGCATTGTGTAGAGTGTGGTGTTGATATGGCGTGCGGGGCTGATAGTGAAATGCCGTGCTGTTGGTGTAAAGCATTCCCTCGATTACCACCCGAGGCTGGTGTTGATGGCAGCCAATGCCTGTGCTCAAATTGCCTAGGTTTTGTTTTGAATCGTGGCGTTGAACGAGGAATTGAAGAAAAAGGGGTGAGCGCGATGGTTGCCCTTGCCAGTGAAAACAGAATCAATCCTGTCAGCGATACTGTTAGGGGCAAGCCCAGGCTAGTAGAGCATGTTGACTTCGAAATAGAGAACGGAAATTATGTTTTCTCTTCCTGGTATCACCTCAAACGGGGATACTGTTGTGGGAGTGGTTGCCGGAACTGCCCTTTTGATTAGACACCTATACAGCTTTTTTTTCTACTTGGCCTTACCCGTTGTTTTTCTCAGGCTGCTCTGGCGTTCCCGAAAAGAGCCAGTTTATAGAAGCAACTTCTTACAACGACTCGGCTTTGGTGAACCCTTGTCTAGTCATAAACTGATTTGGGTCCATGCTGTTTCAGCCGGAGAAACCATTGCAGCGACTCCACTTGTCCTCAGGCTATTGAGCCAGGGCTATGAAGTTTTGATGACCAATATGACACCAACTGGAAGGGAGCGTGCTTTGGGGCTGTTGGGGCGTCGAGTGGAAAATCGTTATGCGCCTTATGATACGCCAGATGCGGTGAAACGATTCTTACGTCTGACGAACCCGAAGGCGCTAATCATCATTGATACCGAACTTTGGCCTAACATGTTGCATTATGCCGCCTCGCGCGGTGTTAAGACCATCGTTGTGAACGGACGATTATCAGAGAAATCTGCAAGGGGCTATAAGAGAATCAGCGCATTGTCTGTCCCCATGATGACATCAATTTTTCGAGTTGCGGCTCAGAGTGAAGCGCAGGGTCGGCGATTCATCGCACTTGGGCTTGAGGAACTAAAGCTTCGTGTCACCGGTAGTACCAAGTTTGATGTCGAGCACGACAAAGGCTCGAGCGCGGCCTCTGAGTTACTCGGTCCTAGTCTTCATGATCGGTTTGTGTTGGTTGCTGCAAGTACACATCACGGGGAAGAGGAAGAGATACTCAAGGCATTAACCCTGTTGGAAAAGGCCGTACCGGATATCCTGTTGGTGTTGGTTCCACGGCACCCCTATCGAGCTGAGGAAGTACTCAGGCTATGTAAAAAATCTGGTTTCCTCACCCAGAAGCACAGTGACGGGCACGTCTGCGACGAGGCTACTCGCGTGTATTTGTTGGATACAATGGGTGAGTTAATGGCTTTTTATAGCATGGCCAATGCAGCGTTCGTTGGTGGAAGTCTGGCACCCATAGGTGGGCATAACCCTATGGAACCAGCCAGTTTCGGTTTGCCTGTTTTCATGGGTCCCTACATCAGAAATGTGAGTGATATTGCGCAACAGTTTGTTGATGAGGGCGGTATGAAGATAGTTCACACGGCCCTCGATCTTGTCGAGGAAATACAATTGATTCAGGGCTCCGAAGCGGAGTTGCAGCGAAGGTTCGAAGCGCAGAGTCGAGTGATGGTGCGTAACAAGGGCGCTTTAGACAGGGTCGAAAAATTAGTAGTGCAAGCGATGGAGCAACCAAATTCTGCCATTCTTCGTTAAATCAAGTTGCTAAAAACCCTGCTAGATCGGCGAACACCCGCCTGAAAGCTGGTTCGATTGCTTTCCTGCTTTCTACAAGAAATATGATAGGCTAGCACTGAACTGCAAGGCTTGCGGTGAGCCGATGAAGGCCTACCGGGCATTAATAACAGGTAAAGGCAAAGACAAAACCTGGTGACAATTGTAACTAGCGATCATGAAATGACGAGAAAGCGAAAATACGTACCAGATCTGGTGTCGGATATGGCCGAATGTGATGCAAATTATATTCGCTTGCAGCGGCTTTTTTCGTCTATGGATAGCGAGGAGCTGAGAGAGTTTGGTGTCGAGGGTGTGACGGAAGACGGTGCGCGAGTCAGTCTGCACATTACGGAGCGCTGTCGCTATACCACGATGATGACAATGCGGGTTGAGAACGAAGCAGACAAACCTTGGGTACGTTGGCCGTTGTTAACGATTCGTGTTTACCATGATACAAAATCGGCTGAAGTCGTCAGCTTCGAGCGACATCGAAATTTTAAGTACAGATACGCTACGCCCAACCGCGAGATGTTCCAGCCTGACGAAAAGTCCCAGATCAATAAGTTTCTTGGAGAGTTGCTGACCTTTTGCATTGAAAGAGGTCGTTCCCTCGAGCATGTATCGATTAGACCCTGATTTCCGCATCAGCTGCTTAAATTTCTAAAGAATAAAATCAACTCGCCCTGTATAATCATCGAACGCCGGTTCTTACTGGACCCGACACTTCACGCCGCAACGAGACTGAATTGATTTGATCCTCTGCCTACATGTTCTTATGTTTACTTGCGTCCATTCCGAACGAATTAGATTGAAAAATTAAATGGCAAATAACTCCTATAAAGCTGACTCAATTGAAGTCCTGGAAGGTCTAGACCCTGTCAGAAAACGACCTGGAATGTATACAGATACCACTCGCCCAAATCACTTGGCCCAAGAAGTGATTGACAATAGTGTTGATGAAGCGTTGGAAGGGTATGCAAATGAAATAAGAGTCACGCTCCGAAAAGACGGCTCAATGTCAGTGGGTGACAATGGTCGGGGTATGCCGGTTGATATTCACAAGAAAGAGAAGGTCTCGGGTGTTGAGCTTATTCTTAGTCGACTTCATTCCGGGGCCAAGTTTAACAGTGATAATTATAAGTTCTCTGGAGGGCTGCACGGGGTTGGCGTTTCGGTTGTTAACGCACTCTCACTTCAATTTGAAATTTATATTAAGCGTGATGGCAAGTTACATCACATGGGTTTCAAGAACGGTAATAAATCCAAAGATCTGGCCGTGAAAGATAGTGTCGGGAAGAGAAATACCGGCACGCTGATTAATTTTAAGCCTGATCCTCAGTACTTTGATTCGCCCAAATTTTCTGTCTCCAAAATGAAGCACTTGCTTAAGGCTAAGGCAGTGCTTTGCCCCGGTCTGCGCGTGTTCTTTACTGATGAAACTGCGAGTAAAGAAGAAGAGAAAAGTTTTGAGTGGTTTTATGAGACAGGTCTCAAAGACTATTTGACCCATGAACTGGGTGGTTATGAAGTATTGCCTGCTGAGCCCTTTTTGGGTTCTGTTTCGGGCAATGATGAAGCGGTCGACTGGGCTGTGCAGTGGTTGCCTGAAGGTGGAGAACTTGTGACGGAAAGTTACGTTAATCTCATACCAACGGCGCAAGGTGGCACTCACGTTAATGGTTTGCGTTCGGGTTTGCTTGAGGCGCTTCGTGAGTTTTGCGAGTTTCGAAACATGGTGCCCCGTGGGGTAAAAATTTCTGCGGATGATATCTGGGACAGGTGCGCCCATGTGCTGTCTGCAAAAATGCTTGAGCCGCAATTTGCTGGTCAAACAAAAGAGCGATTGAACTCAAGACAAGCAGCAACTTTTATTTCCGGTGTTGTCAAAGATAGCTTTAGTCTTTGGCTTAATCAGCATGTAGCCGAGGCGGAACTTATTGCGGAACTGGCGATAAACAACGCCCAGGCGCGTTTGCGTGCAGGTAAAAAAGTTGCACGCAAAAAGGTAACATCCGGACCAGCTCTCCCGGGAAAGTTAGCTGATTGCTCTTGCCAGGATGCCATGCAAGGGGAGCTGTTTTTGGTAGAAGGAGATTCTGCCGGTGGTTCGGCAAAGCAGGCACGGGACAGGGAAACTCAAGCGATTATGCCGCTTCGGGGCAAGATCCTTAATACTTGGGAAGTAGATTCTTCTGAAATTCTAGCCTCTCAGGAGGTTCATGATATTTCCGTTGCGCTGGGTATTGACCCCGCATCGCCGGATCTTACTGGCCTGCGATACGGCAAAATTTGTATTCTGGCGGATGCGGACTCAGATGGTTTGCATATCGCTAGCTTGCTGATAGCACTTTTTGTTAAACACTTTCCATCGTTGGTTGAAAACGGCCACGTATTTGTTGCAATGCCTCCGCTATATAGAATCGATGTTGGCAAGGAGGTTTTTTATGCCTTGGACGAATCAGAGCGGCAAGGCTATCTTGATTTGATCGAAGCTGAAAAGAAAAAAGGTAAGGTAACGGTTCAGCGATTCAAGGGATTGGGTGAGATGAACCCTCTGCAACTTCGTGAGACAGCCATGAACGAAGAGACTAGGCGATTAGTACAATTGAACATGGAGTCGGGTAGCAAGGTGACGGAAACGCTCGATATGTTGTTGTCGAAGAAGCGAGCGGCAGATCGCAAAAGCTGGCTCGAAGAAAAAGGTGATCAGGCAGAAATTTTGTAGTTAAAAAGACGCAAAACAGGGCGCCCGGCGAGTGATCATTCAAGTGCCCGGACGAAAACTAATGACCACATATGCACCGTGTGAGTATGAGGAGAGCCGTTACAGCCATTAGTTTTTGAAGGTCTATGATAAATTAGACGAAGAGAAGTCATTGTTGCTGGTGTGCGACCCACTCACGGCGGGTTGTGGACGGGAACTAACCATTTCTATATCGAGAACAGTCAGTTAATGAGTGAAATAAATAAATCGGGCATCTCCGAAACCGCGTCTCTGAGACAATATACTGAGAATGCGTATCTTAATTACGCGATGTATGTCATCAACGATAGGGCACTTCCGTTCATTGGCGACGGACTCAAGCCTGTGCAGCGTCGAATTGTCTTTGCCATGTCTGAGCTTCGCCTAAATTCAGAAGCCAAGTATTCCAAGTCCGCAAGGACAGTGGGTGATGTCATAGGCAAATATCATCCCCACGGTGATAGCGCGAGCTATGAAGCTATGGTGTTGATGGCGCAACCTTTTTCGTATCGCTATCCCTTAGTCGATGGGCAAGGAAACTGGGGTTCGCCGGATGACCCGAAATCCTTCGCCGCGATGCGATACACGGAATCTAAACTAACAAAATACGCTTCCACGCTATTATCTGAGTTAGGTCAGGGTACAGCGACTTGGGTGCCAAATTTTGACGGAACAATAGAAGAACCTGAACATCTTCCTGCGCGACTGCCTAACATACTGCTCAATGGTGGTAGCGGTATTGCGGTTGGTATGGCGACGGATATTCCACCGCATAATCTGCGAGAAGTTGCGACAGCGTGTATTCGTTTGCTCGACAAACCAAAGTCAACCGTAAGAGACTTGTGTGAACACATCAAGGGTCCGGATTTCCCGACCGGCGCTGAGATTATTTCTACTAAAGAAGATATTCAGCAGATCTATGAGACAGGCCGAGGCGCAATACGAACTCGTGCGGTCTTTTGTATTGAAGACGGTGATATTGTGATCACGGCATTACCGTATCAGGTCTCGGGCACCAAAATACTTGAGCAAATTGCCGCGCAGATGCAAGCAAAGAAACTACCGATGGTTGTTGATCTCCGCGATGAATCTGATCACGAAAACCCCACGCGTATTGTTATTGTGCCACGCTCAAACCGCATCGATGTTGAGTCGTTGATGGGTCATTTGTTTGCTTCTACGGATCTTGAGCGAACTCATAGGGCCAACTTTAATATGATCGGCCTTGATGGTCGGCCTCGAGTGAAGGCGCTTAACACGCTGCTGTCGGAATGGTTAGAATTCAGAACTGAAACCGTGCTAAGGAGACTTCAGTACCGTTTAGACAAAATTCTTGATCGTCTTCATATTCTTGAAGGTTTGATGGTTGCATTTTTGAATATCGATGAAGTCATCAGGATTGTCAGAACGGAAGATAAGCCCAAAGCGGTGCTGATGAAGCAGTTTAAGATCTCCGACCTTCAGGCTGACGCCATTCTTGATCTTAGGCTGAGGCAACTCGCGAAGCTGGAAGAAATCAAAATCAGAGGTGAGCAGGATGAGCTCAATGCCGAGCGGCTAAATCTCGAAAAAACGATCGGTTCGAAGGCCAGGCTGAAAACGTTGATCAAAAAAGAAATTCAGGCGGATGCTGACGAGTTTGGTGACGATCGCTGCTCGGCTATTGTCGAAAGGTCAGAAGCACAGGCATTCAAAGAAAAAGACTTAATCTCAACGGAACCGGTGACGGTTGTGCTATCTGAAAAGGGCTGGATTCGGGCCGCGAAAGGTCACGAAGTTGACCCGCAAGACTTGAATTACAGGTCGGGCGATAAGCTACTACAAGCGGTACCGGGTAGGTCCAACCAAGATATTATATTTCTAGACTCTACAGGTCGTGCATATACCGTTGCGGCGCATACGCTTCCTTCTGCGCGCGGCCAAGGCGAGCCACTGACTGGTAGAGTGAATCCCCCCGCGGGTGCGTATTTCACCGGTGTTATGGCCGGCGATGAAGAGTCGCAATTCGTGGTTGCCAGTGATGCCGGTTATGGTTTTGTGACAAATCTTGCTGGGTTACGTACTAAAAACAAGGCAGGCAAAGCGTTTATATCTGTACCGAAGGGCGGCATCGTGCTTAAACCCAGAATTATCCAAGACATAGAAACACAGTTTATAGCGGTTTTCAGTAACGAGGGTCGTTTGCTCATATTCCCACTGTCAGAGTTGCCGGTCCTTGGTCGCGGAAAAGGAGTAAAAATGCTGAGCATTCCGCCTGCCCGTGTTGTTGAGCGCTTGGAGATGATGTCTCACCTAGTCGTATTTTCCGAGACAGATACTATCACTGTGATTTCAGGCAAGCGGCATATTAACCTGAAATTTAGTGATCTCGAACATTATCGAGGCGAACGAGCGCGTCGTGGCTTGAAGTTGCCAAGGGGATTCCAGAAAGTTGATGGTGTGACACTCGATGGTGTCTAGCTTTTTGACTGATCGCTAGCTTGTTGAGAGCTTCTCTGCCTGAAGTTCGATAAGTTTTTGATAGGTGGGTTGAAGGGATTCAACCTGGTATACCGACCCGGTCGGTGTCAGTGAATTGTGAAAATCACTGATGAGTAATCTTGGATCTTCGCGACATATTTTGTAAGCATCTTTGCTTATGAGTAGCTGTCGGTCCGCGATAGACGCAATGTAAACCGTTTGTTTCCTGCAAGCTTCGATACGCTCTGAAGCGGTCACTGGGTTGATACCAATTTTGATATTGATTGTTGTATTGAGCCTCTCAAAAACCTGTATAAGCAACAAGCCGGCGCAAATAGCATCGTAGAGGCAGTCCTCTGCATCAGCGGCGGAGAATATAGCAACAATGTCTTGTCCATCGGAGACCTCCACTTGGCAACGATAGAGAGAAAGCGCGCTGGCAATTCGGTCTTCGTGGGTTGCCAGCCAACGATGAGGTCTAATTTTCATTACCATAATCAGATGAGTGTCAGCGGCCTCGTGAGCAGGCCTGGTAGCATCGTTGCTTGCTGTTTGCGTCGCGCTGCTATCCTCCGCCGAACTCAGGGTCAATGCTTCATCGGTCTGTGGCTGCCTGATCGAGAACAAGCCAAGGAATATCAGGTCTGCGAAGCCCCAGACAAATGCTGCAGTCGCGCCAAGGATGAACAGATGAACAAAGATGAAGAGGGCAATGAGCTGCCTGAAACTTTCATCAAGGTTAGACTGATTGACAACAACGCGAAGGTAACCGGCGGTTTCATTTTGAAAAGATATGTCGCGGGTAACGATATCCTCTTGCCTGACGCCTGTTTTACCTGCCTGAGCCACGAGTTTGTTGTCAGTTTTATAGACAGATGCAAATATCAGATCGCCTTCTGACACGAGGTTGCCCAGTACAACATTAAGGCCTAACAAGTCTTCTGTAACGAGATAGTCCGCTGTTGATGCGGTGAGTTGATTAACGATCGCCTGAGTGAAATGTGCTCGCTGCTCCCTGAGTTCGTCATAAACGAAGCCGGTAATCAGAAATAGCGAGAGCGTCAAGCTTATGACTGCCGGGATTAGTATGAGCAAAATCAGTTTTGCTTTTGATCTTTGCATAAGCCTGAGAAGCTGCGAGGTCTTGATTGTTAAGAAGTATACCTAGTTTATGACAGGACATGACACTAACTAGCGTTCACTTTGTCTTAAGATGCTAGAGAGGGGATAATAACGCTGTTTACTGTGTAGGGAAATTTTGTGTCAGAACTTGTACTTATTAGCGTTTCAGGAAAAGATCGTCCCGGCGTCACCGCCGCCATTACAGAGCTTCTGTCCGGTTACGCGGTAGATATACTAGACATTGGTCAGGCGGTGATACACGATTCGTTGGCACTTGGATTGCTCATCAATATTCCCGATGCGGCTGAAAACCTTCGGTCTGCAGTGCTTGAAATGGGCGAGACGCTGGGCGTTGACATTACCTTCCTGCCGGTTTCTGAAACTAGCTACGCCGAATGGACCAAAAATCAGGGTCGTCCTCGATTTATTCTGACATTGTTGGCCCGAAAAATTAAGGCCAGCCATATTGCGAAGGTATCAAGAGTCATCGCCGATCACGGCCTTAACATTGATAATATTGTGCGTCTGTCCGGCAGGGTGAACGTTGAAGAGGAGGTTGAAGGCAGCAAAGCATGTGTAGAGTTTTCCCTAAAAGGCGAGCATGAAAACTCCAGATCCCTTAGATCAGGGTTAATGCAGGTTTGCAGTGAACTGGAAATTGACATCGCCATTCAGGAAGACGGCATCTTTAGGCGTCATCGCCGCTTGATCTGTTTTGATATGGATTCGACGCTCATCACCACAGAGGTTATTGATGAACTTGCAGCATTGGCCGGCGTGGGCGCGCAGGTGGCAGCAATCACAAGCAGAGCGATGTCTGGAGAACTTGATTTCAGACAGAGCCTGCACGAGAGAGTGTCGCTGCTTGAGGGTTTGTCTGTGAGTTCCCTGAAGCAAGTGGCTGATGCGCTGCCACTCACCGAAGGTGTTGAGCATCTGTTCAAAACACTTAATAGCCTTGGCTACAAAACAGCTATTCTGTCAGGTGGATTCGACTTTTTCGGTAAGGTTCTGCAAGAGAAGTTAGGCATTGATTATGTCTATGCCAATAAGCTTGAAATTGAGAGCGACAAACTGACAGGAAAAGTAATTGAACCGGTTGTTGACGCATCAAAAAAAGCCAGCCTGGTGCGCCAGCTTGCGGCACAGGAAGGTATCTCGCTGGAACAGGTGATCGCAGTAGGCGATGGGGCAAATGATTTAGAAATGTTAGCTATTGCTGGGCTGGGGATCGCCTTCCATGCAAAACCGGTTGTCAGGGAAAGTGCAGAGCAATCCATTTCAACGCTAGGTTTGGATAGCATCCTTTACCTCATGGGTATCAGGGACAGAGAGGCGAGGCGCATTTAGCGAGCCACCCGCAATCAGTACTTTGAAATCCCGCCAGGACTATTCGGCAAACCGCTCAGGTTCTCGCAGTTTATTGAACGCAGTCTTAGCGGCTCCTGGCAAGATAGGTGCGCCATCTTAGTGAGAAATGAAGCCCGCAACAGTTGCTCGATTTGATCGACTTTCGATGTTTGACTTGTCGAACGTTGATGTCGTGTTCCCAGGAAATACCAGCTATGGTACCAATAGGTAATAATTTGGAGTAATGCTGATGGCCAAAGGTACGCATGAGTATGTTGATGACCCGCGCAATGCGGAAATTCTCATTAACATTAACGGTGAGTTTTATCCACGTAGTGAGGCAAAGATTTCAGTGTTCGACAGCGGGTTCATTTTGGGAGATGGTGTATGGGAAGGCATTCGCTTACATCATGGTCGACTTGCGTTTATAGATAAACATATAAAACGATTGTTTGATGGTGCGAAAGCGCTTGATCTAGATATTGGGTTAAGCAAGACATCGTTGGTTGCACGCATTGAGGAGACCTGTGCTGTCAATAATATGGAAGACGGGGTGCATATCAGGCTAATGGTCACGCGAGGTGAAAAAGCGACGCCTTACCAGGACCCGAGAGTCACCATCGGTGGTGCTACTATCGTGATTATCGCAGAGTTCAAAACGCCTTTAGTGTCGGAGAACTTTCTGGGTATCAATCTTTTTACGACCCATGTGAGGCGCGGTTACCCCGATGTTCAGGATCCTAAATTAAATACTCACTCAAAACTAAATTGTATCTTTGCTTGTATTCAGGCGGCGAAAGCGGGCGTTGATGAAGCACTGATGCTTGATCCTCATGGGTTTGTTGCAACCTGTAATTCCACCCATTTTTTTATTATTCGTCAGGGTGAAGTTTGGACTTCCAGCGGAGACTTCTGCCTTGATGGCATTACCCGGCGCAATGTCATCGACTGTTGTAAGCACAACGGTATACCTGTTTATGAAAAGAACTTCACACTGGCTGATGTCTACGCTGCGGAAGAGGCGTTTGTTACCGGCACATTCGCGGGATTGACAGCCGTCAGGCAGGTAGATGGTAGGTTGATAGGAAATGGAGAGGTCTATCCTCAACTCGGACAGTTGCAGGGGTTATATATCGACATGATCGAATCGGAGGTCAGTAAGTGACAATTCGTGTTGCCATGTGGTCCGGGCCTCGGAATATATCCACCGCGTTGATGCGGAGTTGGGAAAACAGGCTTGATACCAGTGTGGTCGATGAACCGTTTTATGCCTATTACCTTAATCGCAGCCAGGTATCCCATCCCGGGTTTGATGAGATTGTTAATTCCCAGTCCATTCACTACAAGGATGTTGCTGAAGCAATGTCTGAGGGTCGCTGCAATACATCACTGCAATACCAGAAGCATATGACCCATCACCTGTTTAAAGATGATGATTTGGCATGGACAGCCAAGCTCAAGCACGCGTTTTTGATTCGAGATCCAGCTGAAATCGTTAGCTCCTATACAGCGGTTCGTGGCTCCTGCGAGTTGCACGACATTGGCATTGAGCAGCAGTTGTTTCTGTACAAAAAAATTTCCAAGATCACCGGGCAGGATATTCCAATTATTGATTCGAATGACGTGTTGAGAGCACCCAAGGCGTTAATGCGTCAACTTTGCCACAAGCTAGGCGTGCCCTTTAGCGGCAATATGCTGAAATGGGCACCGGGAAAGCGCGCATCAGATGGAATTTGGGCCCCGTACTGGTATGAATCGGTTGAGGCTTCAACGGGTTTTAAAGCGCTTCGAAAGCCGGCCTTAGCGCTGGATATGGAGCAACATGCAGTTGTCGCTGAGGCGACGCCTTATTTCCATGAACTTTATGCACAAAGGTTGATCCCTTCGAGCGAGGCAGTTTAATCAGGCACCTTGATGGCGTTTGCGTGCGATGCGACGAACCTAATAGCGATCATTAGAGTTGTCGTTGTTGTTCCGTCACAAGGTTAAGTTCCGGTTTTCTCAGTGCTTACCAGACTAAAGGTCTTCGCTGGCGAAGTCGTAATCCATATTGTCGAGTGGCGGCGAAATATAATATCCCTGTATAAAGTTCAGACCTGCCTGCCATAATGTGGACAAAACCACAGGGTTTTCTACGCCTGAAATGGCTGTGAGGACACCGGTTGACTGAAGTGACTTCACCATATCAATAAGCTCTTTCTGTTTTTCCTTACTTTTTTCTATTTGTTGCGCGAAAGATCCATCAAGTTTCACGTAATCGGGTGTCAGGTGTTTAAGCAGGTTGAACGGGTTCAGAGAGCAACCAAAATGATTAATTGATGTCTTGCAGTGGAGTTGCGCTAGTCCCTTCGAAAATTTTGTTGCGTGTTTAATATATGACGAGGCATCGTTCTCATGCATTTGAAATATAATAGTGTCGCTGGGTAGTCGGGCAGCTTTTAATGCCACGCTTATCCACGGTAGAAACGTGTCATCTGTCATGGATTTGTGAGTGACATTGATAAACAGTCTGGCTTTGCTCCCTGTTGCTCTGTGCGCGGATAATGACTTGATAGACTGTAAAATCACCCATCGATCGAGTTTTTCGAGTAACCCTGCACTTTCTGCGGGACCGAGAAATTGAGCCGGTAATAGTTCGTGTCCATCTTGGTCTATGAGTCTGAGCAGAACTTCGAACTGCTCGTCCTCATCTCCATGCAAGCTAACAACGGGTTGAAACACCAGCTTAAAAGAATTGTCAGCGAAAGCGTGTCTGATCAATGCCTTGATGTCGTCAAAGGGCAGCGGTTTCCCGTTCTCTCCAACTGGTACCTGTTCAGTCTGGTAAAAGGAAACCCCGTTGCCGTCGATAATACCGGCGGCGGCTTTGTGGGCCCGCGAAATAATCTCCTCACTGGTGGGCGCATTTTCCGTAATAAGTGAAAGACCAATGCTGACTGAAAGACGGTAGTTTTTACCGGATACCTCGAAAAGGTGGTTCTCAACTCTGGCTCTAATCTCCTCTGCGATAGCCGCGGCAATATCCTTGTCGCCGGTTTTACAGAGCAAGGTAAATATGTCGTCACCAAACCGGGCCATAATGTGGGATTCATCGGTTAGGCGACGAATCAGAGCGGCCAAGTCTCCCAGTACGAGGTCGGCATTTGATATGCCAGCCTCCGCTCGAACTTTTGGAAAATCATCAATGCTGATGTAAAAGAAGACGTAGGAGTCTTGACCGCCTTGAGCTTGATCAACAGCAAAATCGAGTTTTTCGATAAAAAAAGAGCGGTTGTATAAACCCGTTAGTAAATCCTGGCTGGATATCTCCTTAATCCGGTTTTCGAGTTCACTTTCGTCCGTCATGGAACGGAAGATAACCTGCGTGCATGCCTCGCCATCGTAAGTCGCAGGAGAAAGCGCAAGGGTGGAGAGTATTTTGGAGCCATCACTGGTAACGCAAGCGAATTCTTCGATATCCTCGCCATGGTGGTCAAAGGATTTAAGAAAATTTTTGAATGTGTCCTGATCTTCCGCCGCGATCAAATCAATGATTGGAATGCCGGCAAAGTCATCGGGACCGCGATAGCCAAATAATTCAGCATAAGTATTATTTGTATAGATGTGCATGCCTTGGTGGATATAGGCAATCGCAGCACTTGAGCTATCAAGTAACAATTGATTGCGACGTGCGGTTTCTCGGAGTCTTACCTCGGCTCGTCGACGAAGTCGCCTGTTCTCAAGATTTTGTAGTTCTCGTCGTATGATGAGCCCAAGACGTTCATCATCATCTCCGAGGGCAACATCAAGCGCACCGATTCTCATGCCCTCGGTGATAGATTCGATTTCCCTGCCTTCTGCCAATAAAATGACGGGGATATCGATGTCCAGTTCGCGAATGGTCGAAATCGCTTGCAAAGCAGACAATCCGTTTGCCTCGTTGCTGGCAAGCAAGAGGTCCCATTGCCTGGTCTTCAGTTTATCGATTAAATCTGCGAGTGATGCTATCTGGTGAGCGCGGGTTGCGCGTCCTGCTGTGCGCAATAACACAATGAGCTCTTCTGCCCTGTTTTGCGATGCTTCCAGAATGAGGAGTTTGACGGGTTCCTTTTCAGTCATTCAACGTTTCCAACTTGATGGTAATATTATAGCAGATGCCGGCAACCAGAAGAGCGCCCGCCGAGTGAAATGACGCTGCAATTTTTCGCGCTGAAGCGTTATGATTAACCTCCAAAAATTCTAAGAGAAAAATAGATGGCAACCTTTTCTACCAATGAGTTCAAGTCGGGGCTCAAAGTGATGCTTGAGGGCGATCCTTGTTCTATTTTGGAGAATGAGTTCGTAAAACCGGGTAAAGGCCAAGCCTTTAACCGTGTCAAAATGCGTAACCTTAAGTCCGGTAAAGTCTGGGAGCGGACGTTTAAGTCGGGTGAATCCCTAGAAGGGGCCGATGTTATGGACTTCGATATGGAATATGTCTACAACGACGGTGAATACTGGCATTTCATGAAGACAGATGGCAGCTTTGAGCAAATGGGCGCGGATAAGGCGGCAGTAGGCGATTGTGTTCGTTGGTTGAAAGAGCAGGATAGCTATCTCGTCACCTTGTGGAATGAAGCGCCCATCGCGGTGACGCCACCTAATTTTGTTGAATTGGAAGTGACTGAGACCGATCCTGGCTTGAAAGGCGATACGGCGCAGGGTGGTACAAAACCGGCGACCTTGAGTACTGGAGCCGTTGTCAAGGTCCCACTTTTCATCAATATTGGGGAAGTCATTCGGGTAGACACTCGGACTGCGGAATACCAGAATCGAGTCAAGAGCTGATCTTTGCTTGATGAGTTGGCGTCCGGGAATAGATAGCGCGACCCTCCAGCAAAGAAGCAAAATCTACAGAACAATTCGTCGCTTTTTTGACGATCGCGGTGTCGCAGAAGTCACTACGCCAGTTTTAGGGGCCAGCGGTGTCTCTGATTTGCATATCCAAAGTCTGTCGTTAGTTGATGAAGGGCAAACCTGGTTTTTGCAGTCCTCCCCTGAATACAGCATGAAACGGTTGCTCGCCGGCGGCAGTGGGTCGATTTATCAGATTTGTCCTGCCTTTCGTGCGGGTGAGTCAGGGTCAAAGCACAATACGGAATTCTCGATGCTTGAATGGTACCGAGTCGGATATTCCCTATCGGACCTTGTTACTGAAGTAGCGACGTTGCTACAGCAAACGCTTGATGTTAACCAAATTAAAATATCGAAATTTAGGTTTACAACTTATCGAGAACTTTTTACCAATCGATTCGATGTAAACCCCCACGATGCTGGTATTGAAAAACTGCGTCGGTTGATCTCTGCTGAAAATCTGGCGGCAGAGCACATCGACAATATCGATGATGATGCAACATGTAATGAGTGTCTTGATCTTCTTTTTACCAGTTGTATTGAACCGCGATTAGATGAGCCGACTTTTGTCCTAGAGTTCCCTGTCGGGCAAGCCGCATTGGCGAAAATATCAACTAACGATCAGTGTGATGTTGTGGCAAATCGATTTGAACTCTATTGGCAGGGTATGGAGTTAGCTAATGGCTATGACGAATTGACAGACCCGGATGAGCTCCGACAGCGATTTGAAAAAAACAATGTCCAACGAGTAGCTAGAGGCTTGAGTGAAGTGGCCCCAGATAACAAACTGCTCACGAGTATGTCGGAGTTGCCGGAATGTGCTGGTGTTGCGATAGGTCTTGATCGATTGGTGATGCTCTTGTGTGGTAAGAGATCTATCGACGAGGTGCTTACCTTCAGTAGGCAGCGTCTGTGACTGTTAAAGCAGTCTGTGACTGAGCAAGTCCGTGTCGAGTAAAACTACTGTTTCAACAACTGATCGTCAACGAGTGAATCTCCCAGTCTCACGGGCTGATCTGCAGTTATGCGCCAGTCCACCCTCTTTTCCAAAAGCACAATCGCGGTGGAGCCCATCAGGAAACTCCCCAGTTCATCACCCTTGTTGAAGGGTTTGGGTGGCTTAAAACTGTGTTTATCGAATTTCAGGGGTGGGAACACATTGTCCCGCCAGGCAGGTCTGATCCCGGCAACGATCATTGCGCCGACCATGATCACCGCCATCGCCCCCTCTGGCGTATCAAATTGCATGACGTACCGCTCGTTGATCGCAAACAGATCGTCTACTGATTCAGTGGTGGCTTTGTTAACCGAAAATAGCTTGCCAGGAATATAGTTTCCCGCCTTCAACAAGCCGTCTTTGGGTATATGAACACGATGATAGTCTTTGGGTGACAGGTATATTGTCGCGAAGCTACCTTTGCTAAATTTCTCCGCGAGGCTGGCATCTGCCAACAATTTTTCAAGGGTATATTGCTTCCCTTTTGCCTGAATCAGGCTGTGCTCTTGAATAGTACCGCACGCAGATACGACACCGTCTGCGGGAGAACTTATCAGCCCAGTGAATTCGCGTGCGCCTGGTTTTAGTGTGCGAGTAAAAAAATCGTTGAATGTCGTGTAGTCTCGATAATTTTCGCGTTCAGCTTCTGTGAGATCAACGTCGAATATGCGAATGATCGACGAAATAAAGAGGTTTTTAATCCAAACGATTCTGGTCGACGCAGCGATGCCAATCAAACGGGACAGCAGGTGCTGGGGTACCAGATGTTGAAGAAGGATTGTTAAGCGACTCATATTGTTTCAACAGGTGTATCGGGATGGTTTCCCCATTCTGACCAAGACCCCGGATAGGCTTTAATATCGTATCCAAGTGATTTTCCGATAAGATAGGTTAAGCCGGACCTGTGATGGGTCTGGCAGTGTGTGATGATCTTTTTATCTGTCGTTAAACCAAGATCGTTCAGGACATGCTTGATATCTTTTCGTATCCTGAGTGAAGCCGCTCTGTCCATTGTTTCAAGCCAATCAAGATTTATTGCGCCAGGAATGTGCCCGCCGCGAGCTGAAAACCTTTGCTCGCCGCGATGCTCTGCTGCGCTCCGCGCGTCCCAAATTCTTACATCGTCCTGGTCTATGCTGGCGAGAACCTCCTCAATAGTTGCAGTGAATTGATCTGATATTGTGAGTTTAACCTGGGATTCCTGCACATCGGTTATCTGGCTTGTCACAGGTGCATTGGCGGCTATCCAAGCGTGAATACCGCCGTTTAAGTAGGAAGTTTTCCCGTGGGAAATAGTGTCCAGTGTCCAGATAAACCTGCCGGCCCAGCCACCACCCTCATCATCGTATACAACAATGTGCCTGTCAGGATGATAGCCGATGCGGGCAAATAAAGGTTCGAGTCGAGAGAGCTCAGGAAGTTTACCCGGAGCGGGAGGTGTTCCGCTGATGATTTCGCGGGGTTCTACATGGATGGCACCCGGTATATGGATTTTCTCAAACACCTCAGGTTTGGAGAGGTCAACGATAAGCAATCCCTCCAGATTTAGGTTTTCTCTAAGTTCGGACGGCTCAATAATGAGTGATAACATGTTGACCTCTACTTTTGGACGCCGACTTTAACAAATACCTGTGGTGTGAAGCGAGTTTGATTGATGTCTCGTCAGAAAATATTACGTTGTACATGGTCGCTATCACTCCCAATCGGGTAATATTGGTCTCTAGAAGCGCGGTAAATAACCAAGCATGGGTAAGCCAACAAGTGAAGATAAAATCGTAAGGAGTTTGAGTGAGCTACTCTGAAAATCTGGTATGGATGGATCTTGAGATGACGGGTCTAGACCCGGAAAAAGAACGCATCATCGAGATTGCAACGATCATTACAGATTCATCACTGGCGATACTCGCTGAGGGACCGGTCATCTATGTAAAACAGGACCCAGCGTTACTCGATAGTATGGACGAATGGAACACAGAACATCACACCGCATCCGGTTTGGTTGATCTTGTTAAAACTGAGGGCGTAACCGAAGCTGAAGCGGAAGCGAAAACGCTAGCTTTCATTGCAGCTTGGGTAGACGAAGGCGTATCGCCATTGTGTGGTAATTCCATTGGCCAGGATCGTCGCTTTCTCGTGAAATATATGCCAAAGCTTGAGGCCCATCTACACTATCGAAACCTTGACGTTAGCACCATTAAAGAGCTGGCGGTTAGATGGCGTCCGGACGTGTCCGAGGGGGTCGTAAAAGAGGGAGCCCACAGGGCTATCAATGACGTTAAAGACTCGATTGCTGAGCTCAGGCATTATCGAGACAATTTTTTTTCTTTAAAGTAGGCACGCGCTAATCTAGTGAATTTTGGGTAGGTAGGCTCTTGATTTGCGCCTGGTGTTGTTGCTCTATTGCCCACGCAATGTGTTCCTGAACCATCGTTGTCACTACCAGTGCTTTAGCAGACAAGGCTTCAATGATTCTTGAGTCATAGGGAGCGTTGCCTAAAGCAATGGCAATATTTCTGGTCCATCCTTGGTAGCCAGTGCGGCGAATAGCTGAGCCCTCGGTGTTCTTCAGAAAAGTCTCCTCTGACCATTCGAACAGAGCCAGCAGCGTTGGGCTGTCGAGTTTGTGCCTCGGGCTAAAGTCCGGCTCGGTGCTGATATTTGCAAACTTGTTCCAGGGACAAAATATCTGACAGTCATCGCATCCGAAGATTCTGTTGCCAATACTTTTTCTCAATTCCAAGGGGATTGCGCCACTGTGTTCAATTGTTAGATATGAAATGCAGCGAGTTGCGTCTAGCTGGTAAGGTGCGACAAAAGCATCTGTTGGGCAAACGTCTATACAAGCAGTACAACTACCGCAATGCGATGAAACCTCTGGCGCATCGAGCGTCAGTGGAATGTCCGTAAAAATTTCTCCAAGAAAGAACCAGGAACCTGCATCCCTACTCATGAGCAACGTATTTTTCCCAATCCAGCCAAGGCCGGCTTTTTCTGCTAGAGCCTTCTCTAATATCGGCGCGCTATCGGTAAATACTCTTGCTTGATGGTGCGTGATTTCCGCTTCTCTCAGGAAATGTTCAATCCGCTGCCACAACTTTAGTAATCGCTTTCTAATGACCTTGTGATAGTCGCGACCCAAAGCGTAACGAGCGACATAGGCTTTTTGGTCTGGGTTTGAGTCCGAAGCGATCAGATCTTGCGCTTGGTGATCTTTAAGATAGTCCAGCCTTACGCAGATAATGCTTTGTGTTCCATGAACCAGCTCTGCTGGGCGAGAGCGTTTTGTGCCATGTGCCGCCATATACGCCATTTCGCCGTGATAGTCGGCAGCAAGCCAAGATGCTAGATGAGACTCGTGTTGACCCAGTTGAGTATTGGTGATGCCTACGGCCTGAAACCCTAGTTCTCTTCCCCAATCCTTAATCAGCATCGAGAGTCTTTGATAAATATCGTCGGTCATGGTCGACATACCTTATAATCGACGTGAACTGAAAGCCACAGGAATACAGAAACACTGCTCAAAATGACAAAATCACGCGAGGAAAGAAGATTATTGCCATCGGCGCTTTATACAGGTGCAGCTGTTAGGGAGCTTGACCGAATTGCCATTGAAGAGTTCGGGATAGCCGGTATTACGTTAATGCGAAGGGCAGCGCAGGCCTGTGCAGATGTTGTGCAACAATGTTGGCCTGCAGCGGAGGTTGTGCGGGTCTTTTGTGGGAATGGAAACAACGCCGGTGATGGTTATCTGCTCGCAGGCCTGCTGGCTCAGCGTGGCCTAAAAGTTGAGGCAATTGTTGTTGGCGACATTGTGAAACTGGGGGCGGATGCGTCAGCGGCATATCAGTTTTGCGAACAGAGTGATGCGACTA
>CAXRCG010000122.1:0-18028 GCA_964228885.1 Pseudomonadales bacterium
TTTCTCAGAAATGACCCTACCGATTGGTTGATCTCTTTCTTGTAGGAGCGAATAGCTTTTGCGTTTACAGTCGCTGTATAGCTCAACAATTTGCCCCTACCGTTCTTTTCTACCTTGTATGCGACGTTCGCTGTGTGCGGAGCCCAACCAGATTGATCGGAAAGCAGGGTTTTGGAAAACCGCTCAGGTACGCAATAGAGCGACTGACAAAGTTGCAATTCTTGTACTCTGTCTTCGGGCCATTGTTTGGCTATGCATTCATCGCCCCTGCAGGCTAAGCAGTATTTATTCGCTTTTTTACGCAGCTTTTTCAGCTGGGCTATGCCATCTTTTGTCAGCGAGCCACGTGATAGCGTGTTGCACTGGAAAGCCGGTATTTCGGTGCCCACCATACTTTCCAGGGAGTTTTGTTCTGCCCATACGAGGGAAACTGGCAATATCAACGTAAGCAGCGCGACTTTAATTGCAAACGACATCTCATCCTCCCGGTCAAGAATAGTCACAATAGATGATTACTTTAAACCATATTTTCCCCAGATTGCTAGCGTATCCGATCAGGCTTTTTTACATCAGCAAGTCAGGGTGGTAGCGCTGGGCAGAAAATGGTCAAGATCAGAGAGGCCACCGACCTGCCAGCCTAAAGGCGGTGGGTCGATCACTAAGTAGATTTAGCCTCTCAGGAGCCAGTAGGTTCGCTGTCAGCCCGGTAAATGGAGCGCCCCCTAGCGAATGTTTCGAGAACAGGGATGTCCTTGATCACATCGGGGTCAACGGTGAGTGGATTGGCGCCGAGAATCACAAGGTCTGCCTGCTTGCCGGTCGTGATTGAGCCTTTCGTTGCCTCCTCGAAGTACTGGTAGGCCGCGCCAAGTGTCACGGCATGTAGCGCCTGCATCGGCGTCGCCCGCTGATCAGGTCCCAATACAAAGCCACTGCGTGTTTTTCGATTAATAGTCACCCACATGAGGCGCATGATATCAGGCGGAACGATAGGGGCATCGTTGTGAACGGTAAAGGGAATGCCGAGTTCCGCGGTGCGTGCGACTGGGCTGATAAAGGCGGCGCGTGCTTCACCGAATGACTGGCGGTGCCAGTCCCCCCAGAAAAAAGGGTGGGCCGCGAAGTAGGACGGCACGAGGCCCAGTTGTTTGATCTGATGCAACTGGTCTTCTCGGGTGAGTTGAGCGTGAATGATAACGGTTCGATGATCAGGCATTTCAATGCCATCGATAGCTTTGTATACACCCTGGATTAGGGTATCGATTGCCCCATCTCCGTTCGCATGTGCCAGCACGGGCACGCCGCGGCGGATCAGTTGGGCAACCCGCTTTTCGTATTCCTCTGCGGGGTAAACAAGATAGGCACGGTAATCCTCGGCTGCGCCTGGCGGGCCTTGAGTGTAGGGTTTAGAAAGATACGCAGTGCGACCCTGGGGTGAACCATCGAGTAGGAACTTGATACCGCCTAGTCGAAAACCGTTGGTGTAGTTTTTTTCGGCTTGAATCCCGTCAAGCTCTTTAACATCCATGCGATTCCCAACCGGGAACGCGACGACGTCAACGGAGAAGGCCTCGCGTTTTGCCATGTTGCGAAAAAGGCGCACCATGTCCAGACTGGAGCCACCATCCTGCACGGTAGTCAGTCCGTAGCTGGCATGCAGGGCGACCGATTGCCGGATCATTTCAGCCATCTTTGCAGGGTCGCTCATGGCAGTTCTGTCCTGGAACAGGTAACCCGCGGTTTCCTCCATGACCCCATTGGGTTCGTTCGTCCCGGGTCGTCGGCGAATAATACCGCCGGCCGGGTCCAGAGAGTTTTCGTCGATGCCCTTATCCGACAGGGCTTTCGAATTAACAGCTGTCAGGTGGCCTGAAACGTGCATCAGTGAGATAGGATGATGCAGTGATGCTCTGTCGAGATCATCACGGTTCGGGTGTCGACCCTCGGCTATCAGGGAGTTGTCGTAGCCATAGCCATAGACCCACTCCCCGTGTGCGATATTCTTTTCCCTGATGTGCGCCTGTAGGCTCTGAATGATGTCGGCAATGTTGTTGACAGCACCGACCGGGGGTGACGAAAGGTTAACCCGGTTGGCTATGGCGCCAGTGAAAGGCATGTGGCCGTGAGCATCAATGAATCCGGGTACCAGCGCGCGGTCACCCAGGTTGATGACCCGGGTTGATTCACCCTTGTGATGCAGGACATGCGCCTCTTTACCGACCGCTACGATATGTTGGTCCTTGATAGCCACGGCGTTAGCATCGACGTTAGCTGCATCCACGGTAACGATGTTGTTGCCGAGAAAAATAATATCGGCTGAAGCTAGTGCAGTGGCACTCTGCAGCAGGCAGAGGGTGAGAAGAAATGAGACGAGGTAGTGCATCGAACGCTCCTTCGTATTTTGGGTTAGCGGCAAACGCTTTGTGCAATTCGAATAGATCGATATCGGCTTGTTGTCGCTCATCTTAGTTCGTATAACATAGATAATAGGCCAAATCAGATGATCCCGTTAACGTAAATTTATGCTGAGAGGCTTGTCACTTACGTGACCGAGCGGCATTCTTATGCCTGAGTGCACTCATTGGGAGAGGGTGCTTCGGTAAGGCTAGATGAGAGCGCCTAGTTTGGTGTACTTTGGTCCGTCGATAAGAGGAAAGAATTTTGGTCGATGTTAAACAGTGGCTTAGTGAAGAAGAGATTAGAGGGCTGACTGCACGAAGCGACGTACAAGGGTTATTCCTGGTGGCATATAACTGGACCTTGATTACAGCCATTTTTTTGGCCGTGAGCTACTGGCAAAATCCGTTGAGCTGGCTTTTAGGGGTGCTCCTTTTAGGCGGCCGGCAATTAGGTCTTGCTATCCTTATGCATGAAGCCGGGCATGGGACCCTATTTCAGAGCCCAGGGCTGAATCGTTTGATCGGGCGGTGGTTCTGTGCCTTCCCCATTTTAAGTAGCCTTGAAGCCTACGCGACTTCGCACCGAGGGCATCATGCCCGTGCGGGTAGTCAAGAAGATCCGGATTTGGCCAACTATGTCGCTTATCCGGTGTCCGTCAGTAGTTTCCGACGCAAAGTTTTCCGAGACCTGAGTGGCCGTACGGGTCTGCGTAACTTGTTGGCTTTAGTTAAAGGCGAGGGTGGTGACCTTATGACGCGAGGGAGCAAGCAGCAGAGCCCGCTTGTCCAAGGTGTGGTCGCAAATTCGATTTTGGCAATTGTCCTCCTAGCCGCGGGAGTCGGCGAACTCTATCTGATATGGGTAGTCGCTTACCTGACGACTTATCCTTTCGCTGCGAGGGTCCGACAATTGGCGGAACATGGCAACGTGAACAACCTGTATGACCCGGATCCTCGTCAGCACACTCGAACAACGCTGGCAAATGGGTTTGAACGTCTATTGATTTGTCCGAATCGAGTAAATTTTCATTGCGAGCATCATTTGTTAGCCAGTGTGCCGTGTTATCGATTGCCGGCTTTGCACGGTTTACTCCGATCAAGGGGTTTTTATGATGAGCATGGCGAAGCGCTTGCTCGTGGTTACTGGGCAGTGGTTCGTCATGCTGTGTCTAGTCATGAACGCTAATCTTGTCGGAACTTAGCAGTCGGGAACCGACGGCAGTATTTCCACGTCGAAGCGGACAGTGTCACCCGGCTTGAGCCATCCGTGAAAAGTGCCGATCGCGCCGCCAGCGTATTTGTTGATTGCGTAAGGCTTTACGATGACTGATGTTCGGTTACGACATCTTTGTTGCGCCGTAGCATCGAGTCTACTCCCAGCCAAAACGCCAAGAGTAGCAAGCCAACCATGAGCTGCGGGGTCGCGATATTCAGGAATGAATGCGTTGGTGTGACTTCTGAATAATCCATCCCGCCGTTGCGATTCGCGATTATGGCCTGATACTCCTCAGAGGTGACCATATCCAGAAAGTCTCTCTGGGATCGATAGCGAACAAGAACAACCGAATCTCAGGTGGCTTTGATGCCCTTTCCTGATTTTCAAACAAAAAAAGCGGCGGACGCTAACGAGTCAATCGCCTTTAGCGATCATCTAGCTCAACTCCTTACAAAAGAGCCTTGGCTGCTTAGCGCCTAGATATCAAAGCGGTCATTTTGCATCACCTTTACCCAGGCGTTCACGAAGTCGTTTACGAATCGCTGTTGGGCGTTTTCATAGGCGTACACTTCTGCGATGGCGCGAAGCTCCGAATTAGACCCAAAGATTAAATCCACTGTGGTGGCAGTAAACTTTACCTCACCGGTCGCTTGATCCACACCTTCATACAGGCCTTTCTCATCCGCTTTACGCCACTGGGTGCCCATGTCCATCAAGTTAACAAAAAAGTCGTTATTTAAGGTACCCACATTGCTCGTAAAGACACCATGACGGCCACCGTCTGCATTGGCGCCGAGGGCGCGCATTCCGCCTACTAGAACCGTCATTTCGGGAACGGTGAGGTTGAGCTGATCTGCCCGGTCAACCAACATTTCAGCTGGGCCGCTATAGGCAGTTTCCACATTAAAGTAGTTACGAAAGGCATCTGCAGTTGGCTCCAACAGACTGAAGGAATTCACATCCGTTTGCGCCTGGGTGGCATCACCACGACCGGCGACAAACGGTACTGCCACCTCTACGCCGGCATCTGCGGCGGCTTGTTCAATGGCCGCTGCCCCGGCCAGCACCAGGGCATCTGCCAGAGAAATTCGATCTTCACCGACTGCTTTGCGTATGCCTTGAAGCACCGCCAACACTTTGGACACCTCGGCGGGATTATTCACCGACCAGTCTTTTTGAGGCGCGAGTGCGATTCTTGCACCATTGGCACCACCGCGCATATCGCTGCCGCGGAAGCTTGAAGCAGATGCCCAGGCCACACGCACGATCTCCGACACGGTTAGGTCAGAATCGAGCACCGCCTGCTTCACTTTATTTTGCGTACGCCGGCTGATTGATGTGTATCCCGGTGCCGTCACTGGGTCCTGCCAATTCAGCGCTTCCTCCGGTACTTCGTTGCCAACATATCGCGCCGTTGGCCCCATATCCCGGTGGGTCAGTTTGAACCATGCCTTGGCGAACGCCAGCCTGTAGGCTTCAGGCTCTGCAAGAAAACGTTCGACAATCGCTCGGTAAGCTGGGTCGGCCTTAAGTGCAAGGTCGGCCGTCGTCATCACAACAGGGTTACGCTTACCCTCCACGTGGGCATCCGGTGCTGCCGTGTGTAAAGACTCATCAGCTGGTATCCACTGTACAGCGCCGGCAGGGCTTCGCGATTGTACCCACTCTATATTTAAAAGGTTTGATAGATATAGCGTGGTCCATTGCGTCGGCGCCTGAGTCCAAGCCCCTTCGAGACCACTGGTCACGGTATCTTCCGAGTGCCCCTTACCGCACTTGTTTTTCCAACCAAGGCCCTGCGCTTCGGTCGACGCACCACCTGGCTCTTTGCCTACACAATCAGCAGTTTTGTGGGCGCCATGCATCTTTCCGAAGGTATGACCGCCGGCAATCAACGCCACGGTCTCCTCGTCATTCATCGCCATACGGCCAAAAGATAGCCTGATGTTTTTGGCTGACGCCGCCGGATCAGGAACGCCCATGGGACCTTCAGGATTCACGTAAATCAGCCCCATATGCATTGCGCCAAGGGGCCGCTGCAATTTGCCATCTTTCTCGCGTCGATCACTGGCTAGCATCTCGACTTCTGGGCCCCAATAAACGACGTCCGGCTCCCACTCGTCAGCTCGGCCAAAGGCAAATCCATAGGTCTTAAACCCCATATCTTCCATACCAACCGTGCCGGCCATGATCATCAGGTCGCCCCATGAAAGCGCCTCACCATACTTGGCTTTGACTGGCCAAAGCAGTCGACGTGCTTTATCCAGGTTGCCGTTATCTGGCCAGCTATTGAGGGGGTCAAAACGCATCTGACCACCGTCACCGCCACCACGACCATCGAGGGTTCTGTAGGTGCCCGCGGCATGCCATGACAAACGAATAAAGAAAGGCCCATAGTGCTCGAAGTCGGCTGGCCACCAGTCCTGAGAATCTGTCAGCACGGCTTTGACGTCAGCTTTCACCTGGTCAAAATCCAGCGAGCCTGCGGCGGCCGCATAATCGAAGTCTGCACCCAGTGGATTAGACCTTGCATCATGATCACGAAGTGACACTAAGTTCAGCTGTTCTGGCCACCAAAATTGATTGGTTTTCGCTTGTCCAGCTTGAACCATGCCGCCACCCATAGCGGTTTTGGCTTTGCTGTTATGTTCATCTGCCGCGGCCAACGGTGGCAACGCCATACAACCGAGTGCGAGCAGCGCCGGCACTATGTGCCTGTTAATATAGTTCATAAGACCTACCCCTTTGAATTATAGAGAATGGCTGACGCACTCGCTGGCAGGCGAGTAGAACATTCCCTCATTAACATTTGTGACTATTTTTTGTTAAATCACCTCCTAAGTCTAGGCTTATAGAGCGGGTTCGTATATTTAAAAGAAATAATCTTAACGATTGAGAAAATTGATCAGTTTGCACGAATCGCCTTTGCACTGATAACTGGAGGATTGCGCGCGTCGGGCGAATCTCGGCTAGACAATTTCAGGTCGAGGCATAGCTCGCTATTTTTACTGACGTAAGCAAGGAGGATAGTAATTTTATAATTTGAATGACAGTTTTTAAGTAAGGGATAGTCGATGTCTGAATAGTCAGATTTTCTGTCTAATTGATATCACTTACCGCACCGAGAATTCTTTCACGCTAAGCCACAAGAAAGCGAAAAGACTTCGGTCAGTAATGTCATCCTACAATGACCATTCGATGCCAGACGAATAAAAACTATAACCTTGAGTCAATCACGTTCACTTGGCAACAATTCCCCAGGACTATAACTTATAGCGGGCTGCTAGCAGACGCTTGGTTTGCCATGATCTATCGGATGTGTTTATTAGAATTTCCTTTGTGGCAAAACTTTGCATAAGGGTGTAAAAAAGCGAATATAAAGAAGGCTTAGAACAGATACATCATTGTCCCGAGAACATCTTTAAATTACCAGCGAGAGGGTCAACGGAACTCTGTTGTTGGGTAGGGAATATCTGGTTTGATTATTGGTGAAAAAATAGTAGGAAGGTGATCAACATTGAGTAAGGATGACAATAGTAATTCGGTTCTTCGAATATTTTCTTATTTACCTAATCCAAGAGTTTGGAAGTCATTGATCACGGCTGGGCTCTGCGGGGTAGAGATTGAGCTACTTGGCGACAAGCCCGCTAACTTGTCTAACTGGTTGTGGGATTTCAACGCTAGGCCCTTATCAGAATCTGATAAGGTGGATAATCCATACGCCCGTCAAAGTCGCCGAGGGTTCTCTGGTGAACTATATAAAACTGATCAGTTTCTGCAAGAGCACCCCTTTGGTACAGTACCAGCTGGTTTTAGTCCCAGCGGGCTCGGTATCTTTGAGTCAAACAGCATTCTTCGAGCTGTTGCCAGAGCGGGCTCTTCTAATTTGAACCTATACGGTAAAGACGATTATCACGCCTCTCGAGTAGATAGCTTTCTCGATGCCAATCTCGTTTTTTCGCGAGAAGCTCAGGTTTACTTGCTTGGCATGAATGAACTGACGTTGGAAACCTATAATCGCATGGAAGCGGCATATGAGTTTTATCTGTCTGGTATAGAAAATTGTCTGCAACAGGGCGACGGGTATCTAGTCGGGGGAGAGCTCTCGATAGCCGATATCAGCTACGTTTGCGATTTTGCACAATTTCTCCGGGAAGGTCACTACGTTGAATCACTGAATAACCAGGGGCTGGATCTAATCAGCAAAAATGGCCCCGAGGAATATCCGCTGGCCTACGAACACATGCTCGAACTTTCTAGTACAGAAGCATTTTCCTCAGTGATGGGAACCTACTTGAACTGGTATAGGAAGAAGCTCGGATAGAACTGAGTTAGAAATAATGGCTGTTATGTAATCTCGAGCCCAATATCCACGCCAGTGAAAAATTTTGGGGGTACTAACATCAAATCACTCCTGCGAGATCTCCTTGGATCCAACTCAGAGCGAGGTAGTCTCATTGCTAAGTCCACACCAAGTACTCTTTAGATGACAGCTGGATCGTTGTGGCACATACACATTAACAATGTAGGCGATCGAATCGAAGTTAGGTACATATCTCTTACCCAGCATGAAAGCAAGGTTAGCGCTTCCATTAGAACGATCTGTTTCTAGTATGTTATCGCCCCTAAAGGCCCCAGTATGAACGCAAATAGAGAACTTGGAAATTACAAGGAAGATTGCTTTGAGCCGAGAAAAAGAGATACATTTACCTAAAAGAGGGGCTATCAATTGTGCAAATTACAGATGTAAAGGTGATCGTTTGGGAATGGCGAGATATTCCTCCTACAAGATATACACTTAAAGTAAAAAGTGCAGGTAGCCGTTCAACTCATATGGCGTTGGTGAAAATCATTACTGACGAGGGTATTGAGGGATATGCTTTTTTAGGTTCGGCGCTGAGCACACTAGGCAACGACGCGCTATTGATCAGTGAAAGATACAAGCCACTTTTAGTCGGTCAGGATCCGCTGAATCGAGAACGGATATGGCAATCAATGTCGAGCTGGGCAATGGGTAGCATCATGCGTGTTGTTGGAGCCATCGACGTTGCACTTTGGGATCTGGCAGGTAAGGCAGCGGGTGTTCCAATTCACAAGCTGATGGGGTCCTATCGGGAGTCAGTTCCCGCTTACGCTAGTTCAGCAGTGTTCGAAACCATCGAAGAATACGTAGAAGAGGCCGTTCACTACAAGGCGCTAGGCTGGTCTGCGTACAAAATCCATCCGCCCGCTATCGCCGCGAGGGACATTAAAATTTGTGAAGCCGTGCGAGGCGCCGTGGGAGACGACTATCGATTGATGCTAGATTCTACATGGTCTTACGATTACCCGGATGCGCTGCGCGTCGGACGCGCGGTGGAGGTTCTCGATTTCTACTGGTATGAAGACCCGCTGCCCTTCGATGATATTTATGGTTACGTGAAGTTAAAGCAAAATTTGTCGATTCCTTTGATGGCTACGGAAATGCCAAGTACAGGCCCAACTTCCTATGCGCCTTGGATTATGCAGCAAGCAACTGATTACCTTCGTGGTGACGTTGCGATCAAGGGTGGACTAACCTCCTGTTTAAAAACCGCACACCTCGCTGAAGCCTTCCAGATGAACTATGAGGTACATCATGGTGGTAACTCCCTAAATAACGTGGCCAACTTGCACTTGATCATGGCTATACCTAATTGTGAATACTTTGAAGTTCTCCTACCTGATGCGGTTCAAAAACATGGTCTTGTAAATGATATAGAAGTAGATGCAAATGGTTTTGTTCATGCACACCAACAACCCGGTTTGGGCGCTGAAATAGATTTTGGATTAATTCAGCGCAACACGGTTGCCGTCTTCTGATCCTCATAATTGAACTTTAAACGCTCTAGGTAAGACGCTGTGCGTAACTGACCGACTTGATATAGGTTTGTTTTTCGCGCAGAGGCAGGTCAGTCAGATAATCGCGGTCACCGCTAAATAATTCAATCAACTTGTCCTGCGTGACTTTCTTTGTCATCCCGTCTTGGCAACGTCAGCACGTCGTCAACGTTAGGGTTTAGTAGGACAATTTTTCTGAGTTGGTTTTCATCGCTTCGAGGTCGACGCCAAGATCGACGAATAGGCCCGTACCTGTGGCGATGTCCATGCCGTTCAAAGAGTCTCGCGGAGTAATATCGTCAGTCATGGGTCTTTTAGCATCGCTCGCATGGCGGGTTATTCGGGGTTATTCCCGCTTGCTCTAGGCGGGGCAATTATTGCGTATCGAAAACTGAAAGCCATTGCCACCACGACGACCGACAACAAGCCAGCAGCAACCAGGAACGAGGACGCAATATCAGGTGGGGCGATAGCGCCAAGCAGCAGACTGACTAGCAGGCCGTGGTACATGGCGCCAAACATGCCGATGGTGACGGCAGCGATCTTTGCGCTCGTTCTTTCCCCGTAGAGCGGACCCGCCACAAGCAATCCAAACACGCCATAAAGCCAGAAACCCAGGTAATCAAAAGAAGTGTAGAGCGAAAACGGAACAGAGACGTTTAGCAACCTTAGTAACGGGTCAGCCAGTTCAGCACCGACTGCGCCGTTTGAAATTACCTGTGCCAATAGCGGTAGCGTCCAGACCGCCATAAATTTAGGTATGATAAAGGCGACAACAGAAACCAGCACGACCATCGCTGCGATAACTGCACGTAGCGGATTTTTAGTGGCTATTTGCCAGGCCATAGCGAAGAAAACGCCTGACAGGCTAAGCATGGCGGCTATCTGGTTGATCCAGCCGAGGATAAAGGTACCACTATTAGCGCTTAGCCAAGCGACCCGGTCTGCGTGTTCAGCGGTATAACCACCTGGTGCATCCAACGGGATGAAAAAAGAGATAATAGTCGTCGCTATTGCAATGATGGCTGACCAAAAACCGAATCGATTGATTTGTAAACCCAAGGTCGTTGTCATACTCAAAAGCTACGCTCCGTATCTGTCATCAATGAAATTAAGAATCGTCTTGTGCACGGCGCTTCGGTCACTTTCCCAACGCCGGCCTTTCCCGGTGAAAAGTGCCTCACTTTCTAGCAAAGCCATTAGGCATAGGGCTTCAGCACGGGGCGATTGGATCCCCTCGGCTTCCAGTGCTTTTTCTAGCAGCTGTAAGTATTCTGCGTAGACATCGTCCAGCAGGTCAGATACCAGTGGCTCGACTTGTTGCATTGCCCAGAGTTGTGGCCATAGCGCGTCTTGTGTTTGTGCATCTTCCGAAAGCATGATCTCTGCTATCCCGCGAATGCCTAGTGGGTCACCTTCGGAATTCACAAAAAGATCGCGAAACTCATCGCTTAGGTAATCCACCATGGCGTGCATCAAGGCGTCCCAGGTACGAAAGTGGTATTGCAAGGCACCGAGTTTCATACCGCAGGCGCGTGCTAGGTGGCGCATCGTTAGGCTGCTGTAACCCTCATCAGCGATTATCTCTCTGGCCATTTGCAATATCTCTTGTTGACGCTTGCTCATCATGGTGTCGGTTGTCTGAGTCATTGATTTTTTTCCTTGGTACCTTTCTGAGGTCGCTCTGAAGCCTTTGGGTTGGACAAAACTATCTTTTCAGGTTTGAGCGCTGTGATACACAGGCGCCAATTCCTGCCGATAGCGGAGCCCTGCGGCATTGACATGTTGGTCAGCATAATAGAACATGTCGAGTGACATGTAAACTTCCAAGAGGCAGCAATGGCAATACAGATAACGAGGCGAGATCTACTCAATGGCATGGCGGTTGGTGCGGTAGGCGCGATGTTTCCGGCCTATGCCGGCGAACCCAGTCCGAGTCTTGGTTCATCAGTGAGCCCCGGCGGCACATCTACTTATTATCCTCCGACGTTGACCGGTATGCGTGGTAGTCATGCAGGTTCCTACGAAGTCGCACATGCATTAGCTTGGCAGGGGCAGAAACCCGATACCTATGAATCGTTGGATGAACACTATGATCTGGTCATTGTTGGCGCTGGTATGAGTGGTCTTGCCGCTGCTTGGTATTATCTAAAAAAAGCGGGTCCTGAGGCCCGGGTTCTGGTGCTTGATAATCACGATGACTTTGGTGGGCATGCCAAGCGCAATGAGTTTCACCACAAGAACAGAATGCTCTTGAGCCTTGGTGGCGCGCAGAATCTAGACAGCCCAAGCAACTACGGTGACGTTGCCGGCAGTCTTTTGATAGATCTTGGTATAGACGAGGCAGCTATCGCCAAAATGGCGGCCAACACACCTGATGATTACTTACTAGGCGGCAAGCTGGGAGGAAATTGCGGTCTAACAGTGCCTGATGGTGATGAATACCTAACGATAGGCGGTAACTGGTTAAAATTCTTCCATGGAAGAGGCGACTATAAGGCCGCCGTTGTTGAATTACCGATCCCGAAAAATCAAAGAGATAAGTTGGTCGGATTTTTTGGTGGTGAGCAAGACTTGCTCGATGACCTGTCGCTCACCGAGAAATGGGATTATGTTAACAACACCAGCTACAACCAGTTTTTGTTGGATCGGGTTGGGCTGTCAGTCGACACGATACCCATATTAAATGCACATTTAAGGATCTTGAATGGACCCTCTGGATGGAACCACACAGTGCTGGAAGGCATACTCGCTGGCAGTCCAGGTCTCCGTGCCATGGGGTGGCTGGCAGACTTTGTCGATTCCATCGGCGCCATGCTGCTCGATGAACTCGCCGGCGATATTCGCATGTTCCCGGATGGAAACGCCTCTGTTGCGCGCCTTCTGGTTCAGAAAATGATTCCTGATGTTGCGCCTGGTATGAAAGGTTTGGAGGATGTTGCGATCGCACGCTTTAACTATGGGGCGCTGGACCAAGCTGACCAGTCGACCCGTATCCGTCTCAATAGCACTGTCGTTGGTGTGAGAGAAGTCGATGACTACGTGCAAATAGACTACGTGCAACAAGGTAAACCTTTACGTATTACCGCTAACCATTGCGTTCTCGCCTGCTATAACAATTTGATTCCCGCGCTATGCCCGGAGATGAGTGACGCACAAAAAAGCGGATTGGGCTATGGGGTTCGGGTACCCTTTGTTTATGCCAATATCTTATTGGAAAACGGACGAGCCTTCTCGGAGCTGGGTGTGCAGATTACGCAATGCCCATACGACCCCTTCCAGTGGGTGGCCGCGGCACCGACGATGACGACGGGCGGTTATGAGCCACCAAGGGGGCCCGATGATCCCATGGTGGTATTTATGATGGCTTCCCCCACGCCCGCCGATGGCACTCAGGGAACAACGCGTGATCTTCTGCGTCTGGGGCGTCATAAAATCTATGCATCCACATTCGATGACTACGAACAACAGATCCGTGAACAACTGCAAAATATGCTGGGCAAACATGGCTTCAACCATGAGGCAGACATCAAGGCGATTACGGTTAACCGGATCCCTCATGGCTACGCGTACTGGTACCAGGGTTTGGACGACCCAGAATGGGAGGAGGGCCAAGCCCCCCATGAAATCGGACGCCAACAGTTTGGGCGTATTTCGATTGCCAATACGGATTCTGAAGTCACACCACTCATGAACGCTGCATTCGATGCGGCGCATCGCGCAGTCGAAGAGCAAACCGAATAATGGCTGCAATTTACCCACCTAATCAGTACTACGGAGCAAGACATGACAGCGCATACTTTTAAAATCCTGCCAGATGTTGATGAAAAATCGAGCCCATCGAGGCTAATTCCTAAGGGGTGTTTCACGACGGCTGAGACAGACGAGACCACCATGCCTTTCCATCACGCAGATGATGGTTCGGTCTCGGCAGGTGTTTGGGAATGTCCACCCTGCAAGATGGAAATCCCTGCTTATCCGGTAAACGAGATGATGACGATCATTTCAGGGGCTTTGACGATCATTCATGCCGATGGTGTGTCAGAAACGTTCGAGCCCGGGGAAGTTGTCTTCGTCGCCAAGGGCTCGAAGATGACGTGGCACATAACCAAGCGACTTCGTAAGTACTACATGACTTCTGCGTAAACTGGTTCCCCGGCTTCTGAAGGTGTCGGGGTGAAGTGCTTGGTTATAACCATAGCGAGCAGTTGTCCAACTTTGCGCTCAGCCTTGGTCATTGTTTACCTCAAAATTAGTGGATGCAGGCATTGCTAATTCCAGATCATGGCAAGGTTTCAGCATGGTCGTCATTCATATCTGAGATGACACTTGTCGCACCCTATTCGCTTAAACTTATTTTACGCTGCCAATGACAAAATCATTTAGCGTTGATTGTATAAATGCCTGCCCCGCGGCTTGGTCATAAACCTCATCTATGCCAGAAGTGTAACCAAACATCTTACCAATCAACGTTTTTCCTTCGTGTTTCTTCTTGATGGAGAAATTGTCGTTGAGTTTATAGATTCTAGACCATGCTTCAGCCACATCCGCCCAGAATAGTTGTGTCTTGTTCCAATAGATATCTCCAGCAGAAAAATCGAAGTTTACGATACGTTCATATCGGTTGAAGCCTGTTTCTCTGGCAATGACTTGATCGATTTTTGCATTCTCATCAAGGACAACCTTTAAATTCTCTTCTTCATGAACCCAACCTGAAGGTGTGATGATGTGACGGTTCTTGCCAATCAATACATCGTAATCTTGACGAACACTGAATTCCCTGCGAGGCAGTGGTCGCCAGGTTTCATTGCTCTGCCAGGATGAGTAGTTAGGCAAGTGAATCCATTGCCCGAGTCCTTCATAGCGAGGTGAGTCGTCTACTTGATACACCGCTTGTGTCCACTGGCCTCTGACTTCGCTCCGTTTCCGTGTCTGTTTTGACCAGGATTGGTGACCTTGATAAGTGTGTAGGCTCCGGTCTTGGTACTGCCAATCTTGTCGCCAGTGTTTCACGACCATAGGTTCTGACATGTTGCCATTTTCTAATTCAACGCGCATGACCAAAATATGTTGCAACGAGATGAGTCTTGGTTCGTTTGTGACTACATAAACATATTCTGTGCCCCAAGATTGGTACGGTTGTTTAGGCTCGTAAGGTTGCGTGAAACCGACAGTCTCAAGGAAGTCGAAACTTGCTCGATAAGCCCCTGCCATAGCGAGAATGGCGCGGCGGTCTCTGTCAACTGGCTTGAGACCTGGTTGTGAAATGGCGGACCAGGCTTCGCTAGTTTGTTCGTCAAGTTCTATCGCTGCGCCTTTGCTTGAGCCGCCGCGAGGTTTCATGGTGCTGCTATCCTCATAAGGCCAGGCATAGGTGAATTGATGCATTTCAGCCATGGTTTCAGTTGATAGAATCAGGCAGAAGAGGGTTGCCATTCCGGTAAAGAGTCGATATTTCATAGGGAGCCATAATTACGAAAACAGAGTCCAGTATAAATGATTTACATTTAATTTAAATACAAACGATAACAATTCTCATTTGTATTTAAAAAATTGTTGAGTTAACTTGCGCCACTCGAATCATTATTGGAAATAAAAATGCGCATCGTAAATCCGATTATTTCTTCACTACTCATGGTCATTCCAGTGGTGACATCAGCGGCTGAGCTTGCGGCAAGGATCGATGATGTTATTACTGTGGTGGGCACGCGGACAGAAAGGGCACTTAATGATGTTGCTGCTTCAATTACTATCAAAACGTCTGATGACATTGAGCGAGAACTGACCCGAAACATTGCCGATCTTGTCAGGTTTGAACCTGGTATCACAGTAGGTGGCACCGGTGACCGTTTTGGTCTTGGCGGATTTAACATCAGAGGAATTGGTGGTAATCGTGTCCTGACCATCGTTGATGGCGTGAGAATATCGGACGAGTTTTCGTTTGGACCTTTCCTGTCAGCTCGTCGTGATTTCGTTGATGTAGATAGCATTTATCAGGCAGAAATCGCTCGTGGCCCTATCTCCTCTCTATACGGTAGTGATGCCCTTGGCGGTGTAGTCGCACTGCGAACCAAAACAGCCGAAGATTATCTCGGTGGTGAATCCACATACGTTGGACTAAAAACAGGTTACAGCAGCAGCGATCAATCTGTGCAAACGGCAGCGACGCTTGCTGCTGGGACTGAATTACTGTCGGCAATGTTAAACGTCAGCCATAGGCAAGGTGAGGAACAGGAAACCTCCGGTCGCAACGATGGCAACGGCCCTACTCGTGAAGAAGCTGATCCTCAAGATACCAAAACGACGAGTATTGTCGTCAAGCTGAATTATCAACCCTCTGAAAAACATCGGTTTGAGTTGGGTCTGGATACTTATGAAAATGCAACGGATAGTCGCTTACTGTCAGATTATGGAACATAGTGAGGTCGTATAAGGCTCTGTGTGAGTATAGAAACGCCCACCGAGATCGATTTAGCTTTTGTTTCGATCGAATACTCGTCAAATCTTGACCAAGAAATGTTCTAAAAGCTTGTCACCGCCTGCCCTGCCTAATGCCAAAAAGTGCGCAAGGAAATGATCCTTAGGCTCTATTCGGTCAGTTTGGGGTGCGGGAAAGTGGCGTTAATGCTTCTTATACGCTAAGCGCGTTTCATCGGGTGCTGACGCATGTTGTGCCGGAACGATAAACGGTCGGACGTAAGCATTGCCTTAACCGCGTGCTTTAAAGCGCCGTCTCTCGGACTTGCGCCCGAATTAAAGTGGCGTACCGTTTTCCCATCGGGGGAAATGAGGTATTTGTTGAAGTTCCAGTTTGGTGATTCACCTGTCTTGCTCCGCAGACGTTGAAACAGCGCATTCGCTTTTGCGCCTGTCACCGAACTTTCCGCGACCATATCGAAGGTAACGCCGTAATTGACGTAACAAACTTCGGCCGTTTTCTCAGCATCGCCGTATTCCTGTCTAAAGTCATTCGATGGGAAGCCGACGATGGCTAAACCGTCGTCCTTATAGGTTTGATATAACGCCTCTAGCCCTTTGAACTGTGGGGTAAATCCGCAACTGCTTGCGGTGTTTACGACAAGTAATGCCTTGCCGGCGAACGCGTCGCAGAATTCAATTGTCTCACTGGCTCTGAGACGCGGTGCGCTAAAATCAAGTAACTTATTGCACTCAGCGCCAAATGAAACAGAGGAAGCCAGTAATAAAATAATGCCTAAAATTTTTCTCATGTTTTTACTACTATTTGACTGATACCTACTTATTACGCTGTGATTAGGCGTACTAGATCACAGCTGGGTCAAAACCCCGTTGATATATTTCAGGTTTAGTTATCGGGTTACCGAGCGGTAAGAGACTGAGTATTTGGTGCCCCCGGCTGGAATCGAACAGCCTTCTATAGCCCATGAAATATCGACTTTAGATCAATGTAGTTAAAAATATACCAACAATTAGTTATTGCGCTCGCAGTAGCGCCTAGACTTCCTCAACATTCCAGACGTTACGTAGCGCAACGATTAAATTCAATTAAATCATTAGTTTACGTAATTTTCACGTTCAGTTTTTGTATTTTTTCATACAGATGAATAGGTTACGGACTTGCCAGGTAAGGTAGATTGAGCTGTTGCATATAAGCCGTGCTTGTAAGTTAATTGTGAGTAACTGAAGTGCTAACTTGATTGAATGGAAATGCTAATGGCTCGACTGTTGCTTGTGTTCCTTATCGGTTTATTACTCGCTGGCTGTGATACAGATCAGGTTAAGTTCGAAGGAGCGTGGCACAAGTTTAATAAAGTCGCCGATAATTCAAGGGAAGCTGGTGATTATGAAAATTTTGCCAAGGAGATTCAGCAACTAGCCGCAAAAGGGTATCCGCCAGCCTTAGTCAATTCCATGTATATGTACCGTTATGGATATTTGCCTAAGAATTCAAAATTGATCGAAGCCAACATGGTCAGACTTAACGAGCTAGGTTATGTCGATGCGAAAGAACAGTTAGCCTATCTATACGGTGCAGGCAGCGGTGTGCATCCACCCAACGCAGATAAAGCGATCGATTGGCATGAACAGTATTTAACTGTGGGCTTTGGCGAAGGAGGACTTGCCTCGCTTTATCTCGATGGGGTTTTGATCCCGCCAGAGCAAGACAAAGCAGAAAGTGTACTTGCTAAACAAATTGATCGGGCCAGTTTTACGAGTTTAGAGTTGTATGGAAATCTTCTCCTTGAAAGAGGCGGGGATAGGTTTTCCGAAGCCTATATGACGTTCAAGGTGCTCGAACAGTTAAGCCTAGATCACGTAGAGGGCGGCGAAACCTTACAATTTTATGAAGTTTCAGAAACCGAAAAACTAGAAATATCGGAGAAAGTAAGTGATTGGCACCGCAAGATAATTAATTCTGGTTATGAGGGCGCTCCGTTATGGATTAGCCAGACTAGCGGGTCGAGGCAGGGTTTTCCCAAACTAGGTTCTGTCACGCAGCTTGAGTACCAGCTTCGCGAGCAAGCAGCACTCGGCGCGCCAGAATATCAATTTTTGCTGGCGAGGTACCTGTTCT
>CAXRCG010000123.1:0-3041 GCA_964228885.1 Pseudomonadales bacterium
AGGGTTCTCAACTCTGTCACCCGGATATCCTTCTCCAGCTGGGGCGAGGCGAATTTCGCTACAACATCACCAACATCCATCATTTCACCCCTGGCGCGCAAATAAACCAACCGGGCATTCAACGGTGCGTATATATCGACCTGGCCTACGCTGGCGTAACCGGGCAGTACCATCGTTGTTTTCCAGGGCACAATGCCGATCCCAAGAAACGCAACTAGAATTGAACAAGTGGTCAGCGTGTTCAGGTTCCAGCTCATTTCCGACCTGTGTTCTATAATGAAGCGCAGCTCTCTCGTAACAGGCAGGCCAATAAACACCCACAGGCTTGCGAAGAAAAAAATAATCCCCAAAGCTTTGAATAAAAAATTGTAGACAAGCAGCGAGATTCCTGTGAACAACACCAGGCGATAAAGCCAGGTCAGCATCGCGAAAATCAGCAGGAACGGTCTAGGCTCCTCAGGGTAGGGTTGATCAAGTTTGAAAAGCTTTTGCCGCAGAAAGCATTTCGTCACGGCAAAAGAGCGCTGCTCGAGATTAGGGGTTTTAAGCCAATCAGACAGCAGGTAGTAGCCATCAAACTTCATCAAAGGGTTTAGATTGATGAAGAGACTTATCACCCAAGTGGTCGTCGCGAGGACGAACACGATGCTGCGCAGGATTCCATCTTCAAGCAAAAACCAAATCACCAGCGCTACGCTGGCTATGGCCAGTTCAACGCACATGCCCGCAGCACCGATCATTAAACGTTTATTTTGAGAGACTATTCTCCAGGCCGCACTCGTGTCGGTGTAGAGCACGGGCCAGCCGACCAGCAGAGCCAGGCCAATAACGGGCACTCTGCACCCGAAATTCTTTGCGACGTATGCATGCCCTAGCTCGTGACAGATCTTGACGATCACAACGCTGCCGACCAGCGCCAATAGGCCTTCGAGGGTAAAAAAGTACAGAAAGGTACCGAAAAACTCCTCGCTTTTCTGGCTCACAGCCAGAATACCGATGAGAGCACAGGCAAAATAAATTCTGACTGCAATCGGCAATGCCAGTAATCGCGCGAGCGGTAAGGAGCGCTCCAGGAATTTGTCAGGATTCCAAATGGGAAACCGCATAAAGATCGGCGCTTTGACCAGATAGCTCAGATTATCCTTCCTGTTTGCGGCATTTCTTTGTTTCTCGAGCCAGGGGATCTGGGTGTCATCAGGTTTCGACAGATTGTTGACGCGAATGAAGTTGATCAGTGTCTCAATTTCTTCAAAAGTAATTTGTCGACCAAGCGCCAGCGTTGCTTTTTTTTGCATGTCATATGCGTCTTCGCTATCCAGGAAGTTCATGAGCTCAATGAAAGACGCAGCCAGTCTGAAATGACGATTGGCTAGCGGATCATAGAGCAGAAATGAGTGTTCCCCGTCGGGGTCTGGTTCGGCCTGTTGTAATTTCAACTCCTCCCTTAAATGCGGAAGCAACATTGGATTGTCCATTAAATGCCCATCCACTGCCTTGCAGTAGCAATAGGTCTCCTGAACAGAAAATAGAACAGGCTCACCTCCGACCCTTCTATTTTCAGAGTGCCTCGCCAGCCTAATCTGGGCATCGTGTCAGCGCCCTCTAAAGCCGCTCTGCCTCTAAACCCTAGAATCCCAGCTGGGGAAACCTCGGCGCGATAATTGATATATCGCACTTCACCGCCGTAGGGTTGGTCCGGTCGCACGTTTGGGTAGAAGTTGACTCTTGAGGCAGGGGGTATGGTGATACTGTCCTCGATCGCCACCCAAAACTCGATTTCCACAGAACCTGGGGAGGCCACCATCATCAACTGCTGGCCAATCTTTACAGGCTTCCCTAAAAGACTCACTGGATCATCGACTATCGCAATGCCTGATTGGCTAGCAGTCAGTGTGGCCTGCTGCAATAGCGATCGCATGTACTCCAGCTCAGTTTCTTGCTGACTTATGCGAGCGCGCAGAGCCGGCAGGCTCGATGCTGACGTATTGTCACCAATAGCAGCTTGATTCGCCCGTCGGTATTCAGCCTTGGCTATTTCAAGATCTTGTGCAACGACTGAGTAACGCGTCTGCACATCTCTCTTATCAAGAGAGATCAACAGTTCCCCGGCATCAACGGACTGGTTCGGTTCTATGTTGACTTGATCGATTACAGCATCCATTGGCGAGCGAATAATCGCGGGGTTTAAAGGGACTATTTCTGCACTGGCGGTAATTGTCTGCACGGTTGGCACAATGACCATTGCGACGAGAGATACAGCCATAAGCGCCAAAACGTTCCTTGCGCGAAAAATATTTGCTCTGAGCTTAGACGCTGTCGAAGGTCGAGAGGCCCAGATTGCGTGCGATACCGCTGCCGACCAATAGTCTGCGATTAATGTTTCCTCATCGCTCCAACTCTCTGATCTCGCCAGGATAAGGAACTTGCCGTCAGTCAACCGACAGCACAGCAAGTTCCCTGGCAGATACTCGTGCCAAACCGCTGCTATCTCAAGCGATACATCGGCGGGGGTGAACACTCGAGACTTTTGGGTTAATTGGAACGCCGGTTCCTTGACTAGTTGTTCAAGCCAGTCGGAAAACGGCGTATGGGGCACTGCTTCCGGCAACCCTGAGATGGCCAGGAGTTCTCTTCGGGTGGAGTGACCGACCAGCACAGCAACATCATAGTTGAGTAATTTAGTGCTTTCATTCACGACCAGGTGAGATATTTCAGAAAGGGACTGGCAGTCCCTTAGTTTGGCCTGCATGAGTAATAAATCAGCAACTTCCATGGTGTCACACGCTACGCTTACGGTTCCAAATGACCCACTATTGCACCGCTCATTCCTGGCAATAAGTTTCTCTGCTGGTCTTTCAAGCGGCCAAAAACCTTAACGGACTCGCTTACCGGATCGATGGCGCCGCCAATGCGGTCGACAATAACCGTTACTACCTGTCCGGTTTCCCCGACATAGATTTCAAAAGGTCGCCCGGGCTTGAATTTTGGTAATTGAACTGACGGGACAATCATTTCAGTCTCGAGGTTGTCGGTATCTACGA
>CAXRCG010000124.1:0-29290 GCA_964228885.1 Pseudomonadales bacterium
GCGTATGCGACTAAGGTTTTTTGCCGGATATGATTTCCCCGATGACTTGCTGGATACAGCCAACGGTGTGTCGTATGCCTATGCTAACGGTGTGACGATGGGTGCCGATCTTATGCCCTCTACGTTAGCGAGTAAGCTCGAGAGCGGAAGTATCTCTAAGCATGCCGCACCGAAATTTGCTATCTGGGCGCAGGCAGATGCTAACAGCGCACCGCTGCAGCGACTTCAGATAATTAAAGGCTGGATTAATGCAGCAGGGAAAACCTTTGAAGACGTTATCGACGTAGCTTGTGCAGGCGGTGTCGCGGTAAACGCCGGTACAAACCGTTGCCCGGATAACGGGGCTAAAGTTAATCTCAGCGACTGCAGTTTTAGCGCTAATTCCGGTAGCACGGATCTACGTGTTGTTTGGACTGATCCGAACTTTGACGCTAACGAACGCGCTTTCTATTATGCGCGGGTATTAGAGAATCCCACCTGTCGTTGGAACACGTGGGACGCCATTCGAGCGGGCACTAAGCCGCGTGCTGACCTCGCTGCAACGTTACAGGAGCGCGCTTGGTCTTCACCTATTCAGTACCGGCCATGATCAATAAAAACGCAAGACAAACGTTAGAAACCTAAAGTATTGCTGGCAACTAAAATAAATAGGCCTCATCAGAAGTGGGCGATCGAGAAATAAAAGAGGGGTGTTAAACGATGAAAAAAATGCTCATATTGCTGCTCGTTGTGGCAATCGTCGCAGGCATTGGCCAAGGGTTGTTAAAACTGCCATCAGTACAAGACGCTATGCTAGTTCGAGGTACCGCTGCTGTTGCCGAACGAGGTGCCGAGGCTTTTCCAGAATCAACGAGTCTCAGGGTTTTTGTTTGCGGTAGCGCATCACCGTTAGGTATGGGCCAGGCACAAGCTTGTATCGCTGTCATAACACCGGAGCACTTTTACCTGATCGACTCAGGCGCAGGCTCTACGGATAACATTAACCGTTTGGGGCTGCCGATGGAGCGGCTGCAGGGCCTGTTACTCACGCATTTTCACTCTGACCATATGGCGGAGATTTATGAAGTGAACCTCGGCTCTTGGGTAGCTGGTCGACCGGCACCGCTCATGGTTTACGGTCCCACCGGTGTTGGTGAAGTAACCAATGCCGTGAACGCGGGTTATCGGCTTGATCGTATTTACCGCACGCGCCATCACGGCGAAGCGTTGCTTCCTCCTGCACTTGGTGTGTTGCAGCACAAAACAATTGCGCCCGGTGTGATTTTCGAGGATGGCGATCTGAAGGTCACGGCCTACGCCACCGAGCACCCACCCATCGAACCGGCTGTAGGTTATCGCTTTGATTATCGCGGTCGCAGCGTTGTCATTTCAGGTGACGGTAACGTCAATGATGATACGTTCGAGATCGTTGACGATGTCGATTTGTTACTACACGACGCGCTCTCTGTACCGACCGTTACTGCGCTTTCGGAGGCGCTGGGCGCAGCGGAGCGGCCAAGGCAGTCCAAAATTGTTGCTGATGTGATGGACTATCATGCTTCCACGGATGCGTTAATCGACCTCGGTAAACGATCAAATGTAGATATGGTCGCTTTTTACCATCTGGTGCCGGTACCTTTGAACGCGGTGTTGGAAGATGTCTTTAAACGCGGTATGCCGGAACACTTTCTGCTCGCGAAAGATCTAATGTGGTTTGATCTGCCCATCGATAGTGATGAGATTGTTGTCAATGGTCCCTGACAACAATAGTCACTACGATGGGCGAGATACTCACTCCATGTTTTTAAGTAAATTAATGATGACTGTCGAATATCACGAATTGCGGCGCTTTGGGTGATGCCTGAAGCCTTCGAGGAAAACATTTCCGGTTATTGGGAATTTGCGACTGAGCCCGTTTGGGTGGAGATCAATCTTAAGCAGGGAAAGGGTAACGCGGCGCGCAACGTGAGCTTTACTTTGGCGTGGCATCGGGTCGATACGGTTCCCGTGAACTCAACAAAATAGAGAAAAAATTAAAAAAATTGAATAAGGCGAACCCTAACAGGAACTGAGTGCTATGAAGATTAAAACAACCAAACTAAAATTGCTCACTTTGATGCTGCTAACGCTGTCGCTGATTGCTTGTTCGGACGACTCAGGAGAAACGTTAAGTTTGCCCGCCGATGCCCACTCAAACCCGCAGATTTTAGCGCAAACCGTAGCCACCGACCTGCGGCTGAAAGAGCAGGCAAGGGAAGGTGCTCGAAGTGCTCAAATCTTTGACACCGAAACAGAGTTACTGCAGCGCGGAGTCAAAAAAACAGGTCAGCCGGTTAACAAGCCCGCCGAACGCAAAGCCTTTTTTGGTGATTTGCATGTTCATACGACTTATTCTTTTGATGGCTATGCGTTTGGCACCCTGGCAACACCCTATGATGCTTATCGTTTTGCAAAAGGTGAGTCGATTTCGAATCCTGCGGGTTTTGCGATGCAGCTTTCCCGTCCGCTGGATTTTTATGCAGTGACCGATCACGCAATGTTTTTAGGTGTCGTCGAAGCAGCTGCAGATACATCAACAGCGTTTTCAAAAAACCCATTCTCCAAACCGTACCATGACCTAAATGCCCCAGAAAACATGGGCACCGGAACGTTTGACGTGCTTAAACGGCTCACGACCTTTAGTTCATTTCTACCTGAGGCGGTCACGCAGATCTTGTCCGGACAGTTAGACCGTGAAGAAGTAATGGACGTCGTAAGGACGGCATGGCGGGATTCGATCGATGCGGCAGATCAGCATTATGTGCCGGGACAGTTCACGACATTTGCTGCCTATGAATATACCTCCAGTACGGCTGATATGGGTAATCTGCATAGAAATGTTGTTTTTAAGGGCACAGAGAAATTGCCACGAGAGCCGTTTTCCCGTTTTCACTCAGTCAACCCCGAAGATCTATGGCAATGGATGGATGAGCTGAGAGAAAAGGGCGTTGAGAGTCTCGCGATACCTCATAATTCTAATGGCTCTAATGGCCAGATGTTCAAGCTCGTCGATTGGGCGGGTAATCCCATGGATGATGATTACACGACACAACGAGTCCGAAACGAGCCGATTGTTGAAATCACGCAAATAAAAGGCACGTCGGAAACGCATCCGATATTATCTTCCCGAGATGAATGGGCAAGTTTTGAAATTATGCCGTATCGCGTTGCGACAAATGCCTTGAGTCAGCCGCAAGGTTCTTACGTGCGTGAAGCGTTGCTAAACGGGTTGGCCTTGGAACAGCAAGGCATGACGAATCCATATCAGTTTGGTTTTATTGGTTCTAGCGACACTCATTCAGCAGCGAGTCAGAATGTTGAGTCAAATTTTGTTTCGAAATTGGGTTTGTTGTCTGGTACAGGTGAACGAAGAGGCTCTGTACCACAAGCAGGTATTGCTGGCGAAATTAGTTACTTGTCTGACAAAGTGCTCAATGGCATTCGTGGGAGGGCTAATTTAAGATTAAAGATTGACGGGGAGGTTTACACGGCGGGTGCCACACCAACATTTGGTGCCTCCGGCGTGGCGGCTGCTTGGGCTGAGGAGAATACTCGGGAGTCTCTTTACAGCGCGTTTCGTAGGAAAGAGGTGTTTGCAACCTCTGGGCCACGTATGCAGATTCGCCTATTTGCAGGCTACGGATTTGATGAAAATATGCTAACGCAAGCAGATGGTATTGAACGGGCTTATGCGACGGGCGTCACCATGGGGGGGAATTTGCTGCCCAACGAAACCGCGGAGGTTGATCAGTCAAGCGAACCGAGTTTTCTTGTGATGGCGTCGGCGGATACTGAGAGTGCACCGTTGCAGCGATTGCAAATTATTAAGGGCTGGATTGACGCAGACGGTGCGCATGAAGAGGTGATCGATGTTGCCTGTGCAGGAGGTGCCTCTCCGGTAGCGCACCGTTGCCCTGATAATGGTGCTAAGGTTGACATCAGGAATTGCGCAATCAATCAAGAAACCGGTGCCGGACAATTATCTGCCTTATGGCGTGATCCTGCTTTCGATCAAGGTCAGCGAGCTTTCTATTATGCTCGGGTGATTGAGAATCCAACTTGTCGTTGGTCCACTTGGGATGCGAACCGTGAAGGGGTCGCGCCGCGACCTGATTTGCCGACGACGATTCAAGAGCGGGCCTGGTCATCGCCCATTCATTACCTGCCACGTTAATGTGCGTTTTGAGGTTTAGATTTGGTAAGTCGTAAAATGAACGGGCTATCCAGGTTCAACAAGCCATGGTTGCATTTTGTCTTGCTGGGCCTAGTGTTCTATCAGTTTCAGCTGGTGATGTTTCCAGAACCGAAGCCTGTTATCGGCCCTCTGAGCGAAAAACGCATTGCATCTTTAAGAGAACAGTGGGCGCGTGGTACTGGTCGAGCGCCTAGTGCAGCGCAGATAGAAAGGTTCGTCGCAGTTGAACTAGACAGAGACATGTTAATTCAACGCGCATTGGATCTTGATTATCATCTTCACGATTCGATTGTTTATCAACGTTTGATACTCAATATGCAGTTTTTGCAGCTTGCGGAAGGTAAAACCGATCCAGAGCTGTTTAAAGAAGCGCTTGAAATGCAGTTACATCTCGATGATGAAGTTGTGAAACGTAGGCTCATACAAATGGTGGAGCAAAGATTGCTTGCCAATAACCCTCCGTCGGCTCCCGATGCGGCTGAGCTTGAAGCCGCTTTTATTGAACGCAAGGAGGCATTGAAACAACCGCCTTTGTACTCAATTGAGCATGTGTTCTTCCCATCAGCACGGGAAGCTGAGATGGTTGATGCGATCGCACAAATCAAGGCGGAAAAGCTCGACATAAGCGCGGCGAGAAAACTGGGATCGCCGTTTTTACAAGGTCATCGTTTTATCAAACAAACACCTGATCAGTTGGCGCGAAAGTTTGGTCATGTTTTTGCTCGCGAATTGGCTTCTGAGCTCAACATTTTGCTGACGCAAAATAGAGCAAATACAATACAGCTGCGATGGTTGGGGCCAATAGTGTCAGCTTATGGTGCTCATTATGTTTGGCTTACAAGTTATACACCGGCACGCGAAGTACAATTGCATGAGGTCAAACAACGATTAATGCAGGATTTAGCATACTTAGCAAACAAGGAAGCGTTGCGATGTGCTGTTGTTGCGCTAAGAGCAGAGTTTGATTGGCGAGGCCCCGAGCATATGGCATCTGGGGAAGAGGGCTCGTGCAAATGAAATATGCTTACCTCGGCTTTTCAAGTCTGATGCTGTTGGTTTTTATGTTGCTGCCTAATCAAGCAATCGGACATCGTTTTGCCCCCTCTTTACTGAAGCTGGTAGAAACGTCTGAATACAACTATAACGTAGTGTGGAAAACACCGACTGAAGCCACCAGTAATATACCCTTGCGACCCAGCTTGCCCGTTGGCTGTAAAGTAGTCAGTGAAAAGCCAGTGGTGCGGGAGGGTACCGGTACTGTCTCAAGTTGGTCGATGAATTGTGAACCACTTGGGGTAGAGGGTTTGATTGGTCATAAGCTCGGTGTGATCGGGCTGTCTGAGAATCAAGCCTCAGCGATGGTGATGCTGACTTTAAATGATGGGCGAAGTTACCAGAGTGTTTTAAACAACGAAATGCCGGCTTTTTTGGTGCCTGCAAAACCCAGTCAATCTAAAGTGATGACGGAATATACTATGCTGGGTGCTGAGCATATTTGGGAAGGTCCTGATCATTTGATGTTTGTCTTCGGTTTGCTCTTACTCGTGGGTGGTGGTACTCGCCTACTCTGGACTATCACGGCATTTACTGCCGGGCACAGTGTGACGTTGGCATTGATCACGCTTGGATTCTTAACTTATCCAGTATCGCTTATTGAGTTTACGATTGCGCTGAGTATCTTTGTGCTAGCAATAGAGCTCACTAGGAAAACGCAAGATGAAGGCAAGTTGAGCCTATTTAAGCGTTATCCTTGGTGGTTAGCGGGGGGATTTGGGTTGCTTCATGGTATGGGTTTTGCCGGAGCGTTAGCTGAGATTGGCTTGCCACAAGGTAGCGTCCCGTTAGCGCTGTTCTTTTTTAACATTGGCATAGAGATTGGCCAGATCGCTTTTGTTGCCTTAGCAATTACCGGTTGGTTGCTGCTCAGCAGAATGCTTGCCAGCTCTGTGTTTGCAGCACGTATCATGGTAGATCGACACCAATTGTTAATTGTACCGATCTACTTGCTGGGTGGTTTATCGGCCATGTGGTGTATTGAGCGCGGTTTGGCTGTACTGAGTTAGATAAAAAGCAGAGCTTTAGCGGGTTACTGAGTTTAGCCCGATATGCGTGCAATCAATTCAAAGAACTCGTCGTAAGCGGCTATTCCCGCAGGTTCACCGCGCTGAGCCGTTCGTGCCAAGATTAGTTCGTCTGCAATACCCTCGTATTCGTCGATCCGCGACAGGCATTGATCGAGGGTGCCGGTAATTGTCATGGTGTTGATCACCTCGTTTGGTACGAGTGCCATTGCCTCCGCAAGGCGACCTTCTGGCATGAGTTTGGTCGCTTGATCCGCGAACTCCGAGTAACCAAGCTGGCGTAGTTGTGAGTCGTAGTAGGGATGTGGAATCGGGTGGTAGAGCTTACAGATTGCCGCTCTTGAAGCGTTTCGCGCCGACTCTTCATCCGCGTTGATACTGACGGTTGCAGCGACAGGAAATTGAAGGGTTGCTGGGTCACGCCCTGCCAGTTTTGCCCCTTCATAAGCGTTGGGCCGAACGATATCGCGGACAAATTGAACTGAAGACATGATGCCAATGCCAACACCGTCAGATACTTCTCCTGCCAGCTTTACCATTTTGGGACCTGATGCAGAAAGTAACACAGGGACATCTCTGCTGGCAGGCTCCCAACTCGCACGCCACCTTATCTTGTGATGTTTGCCCTGATGGCGAACAGGCTGCCGTGCCTGGCCTGAAACGACGGCTTTAACGACTTGCATAAAATCACGCATTTTTGCCAGTGGACGTGATGAATCCAAACCCATATATAGATCGTTGAAATGCAGATTTCCTGTGCCAACGCCAAGCACAAACCTGCCGTTACTGATTTCATTAAGGTCACGTGCTTCGATCCCGGTCATCCACGGTTCACGTGCATAGGCGTTGACAATGTAGGTTCCGACTTTTGTGTGCTGAGTCGCATGGATCACCGCGCCCGCGGTCACAGTGGCACTGCGGCCAGCATCAACAGTGTACAGCGCATCAATGCCTGCACTTTCAGCCTCGGATGCAATGGTTGTCATAGTTTTGATTGAGTCTTCAAACCCAAGCATCATGCCTGTTTTCATATCATCTTCCTCTTCCGTCTGAGCAAATTGTGTTTATACACGGCCAAGTTTCGTAGTGATAAAGCTTATGTGTACCACATTACAGAAGTCTAGATATCTGAATTTACCCTCTGGGATCAGCATTATGCTTTTACCCATACTCTGCCACGATTTCGGCCAAATCTAATGCGTTAACAACGCTATTATGCGCGCAGCCCATACTCAAATGTAATAGATTTTTTCTGTCACTCTTTATCTTCCGGGTACACAGGTGATGTGCTTGGAGGAGAAAGCGCAGAGGCTTTTCAAACAAGTGTAGTGAAAAAACTATACGCTATTGGTCAATCAGCTTGTACGGAATAGAAATGTTTAAAGATTATGAAACGGAAGCATGATCGAAGAGAGATACCTGAGCGTAGATTTCTTGAAAGGATACTTAACGAAGATGAACCGCGCCGACAGAATTCTGACCGACGCGGATAGTTTTCAATGGTTATCTGATCTTGTAAATCAGAGTTAGAAATTACCGGTGATTGAAAAATAGAAAGAACGCGGTTCTCCCACAAAATATCTGTCTGAACCAAAGGCAAAGTCTGCGCGCTCAGCATAGGCTTTATCCGTTAGGTTGATAAGTCTTGCGGCCACTCGCCATGTCTGTGAAATATCCATGCCCCAGCGGAGGTTCAGCAGATCATGACCCTCATAGAGGTTAAGATTTTGCGGATCTTCGAAGTACTTACCCAGATGAGTCCACTCTAGCTCAACCAGTCCACTTTCGCTGTATTGCCACATAATATTTGCCGACCCGAAATTCCTAGGCGCGGTATCGATGTCGTTGCCATCGATTGGTGTTGTCGCCAAAGGTGGGTTGTTGGCGTATTGGTGAATCGCGTAACTCCAGTTAAATTCACTCGTAATGTTATCGGTAAACGCGAACTGGAGCCCAAGCTCCAGTCCCTGATGCTCGGTTTTACCGTTGTCGACATTGGTTCTGGATGAGTCTCTGAATATAAAGTTGTCCTTATTCATGCGATAAATGGCAAGGTCATATCCAAGTCTTTCGAGGTTGCCTCGAATACCTATCTCGAGACTATCGAGTTCCTCGGAATCAATATCACTGACAACCTGAGTGTTTTGCAAACGATATAGTTCCGTAGCCTGTGGTGCTCGAAATCCTCTGCTTAATTGCACATACCATTGGGTAGTATCGTTAAGAAATTGCGAGAAGCTGATCTTAGGAGAGAAATTTCGAAATGTATCCTCTCTGTCTGAAGGGCGACTGAACCGGCAACCGCCGAAGCCACAGGCTGTGCCGTCATCTTTTGTGCGACCATCCAGTAACTTATTGTCGTAGTCATAAGTGACGCTCTCATAGCGCCCGCCAAAAGTAAGCAGCATCGAATCTGAAACGGGTAGCTGATATTGGGCAAACACAGCCCAAGTATTCGCATCCACGTCATAGTCGTAGTGCGCACCAGAAGGAATTGTATTGACCAAAAAGGCACTGCCGCTGACAGTCGGGTTTGGCTGGAACTCATTTAGCTGACCGCGGGTGTTCTCAGCGTCAAGTCCAACAATCCATCTATCAACATACCACGCTGATTGTACGCCAAAGCTTGTATGACCATTCTTTTCAATCGCCTGACCCGGCAGGAAATGCTGTAGAAACGACATATCGGTGTCTCGAAAGTAGGGCGTCACGACTATCTCACCACCGTTATCCAATGCACGTTGTAAGCGTATATTGCCTCTCACTGTCTGAGAATCACGAAACGCTTCGGGATTTGGGTTCTGTTTTCCAGCCTCGCTGTCACGATAACTATCTTCGCCTATTATAAAGCCAGCGGTTTCCTGATTAAGGTTACTAAAACCAAGGGTTGCTATTGCGTCGAAGCCGCCTATTTCTCCTGCATACTTGATCGTAGCTTTTTGTTGGTCGTATCCTGAGTCGTTTTTATAGCCACCATCGCTCGTCCCATTAATATCTATGCGTAGATCGGCATAGTTAGCTGTCAACCTGGTTCGAAAGTAGTCATGGGGGCCGATTTCAGCGCCAATACTTAGGCGATCTTCAGCTTCGATATTTGGCGTCAATATATTGATGAGACCATGCATTGCGTTAGAACCATAAAGTGCGCTTGCGGGTCCCTTGATGACCTCGATTGCGCCGGCCTGTTCAGAGTTAGCATCAAATAACTCATTGACATTACAAAATCCGCTTGCGCGCAGTGGTATACCGTCTTGGGCCATCAGGAACGCGCCACAACCTCCGGCCCCTGTGAGCACGGGGGAGCGCAGTGCGGTCAAGTGTTCCTGGCCATTGCCGCGGCTAATCCATGCGCCGGATACGCGCTGCAATGCTTCATTGATGTGGGTGTGGCTGATCAGGTTCAGCGTATCGCCGCTGATCCTTGCAACGTTTGAACTGATTTCGGATGTGGGTTGAGAGATTCTGGAAGCTGAAACAATAACCTCGTCGATTTGCTTGCCTGTACTATTCTTTGGTTCTGCACCTAAGCTACCTTTAGAAAATAGGAGTGCTGCTATCATTACAGGCAGAGTTAGTTTCATATCAATATTCCCGGGCACAAAAAGTTCGCCAGTATACCCATTTTCAGTCGTCACGACCTCTAGATTGAACGGCGAAATTAATTATTCAGCATCGCACCCAGGTGAGGGCTACATTTCAGCCAAGAGAAGCAATTAATTGACAAAGCAACGGCGAATCAAAGTAACATACGCGACCTGATCGTAGATGAGTGTAAGAAAGAATGACCAATAACGCGGAGACTAAGAATCAGCTTGGACAAGAGACTGAGTATGTAACGACATACACTCCCTCGTTGCTTGTGCCAATTCATAGGGCAACTCAGCGTCGAGCGTTGGGTCTCGCCGAAGATGAACTGCCTTTTTGCGGCTTTGATGTTTGGAACGCCTACGAATTTAGCTGGTTGAATAGAAGAGGCAAGCCTGAAGTCGCGCTGGCGCAAATTCAGGTCCCCAGCAAATCAGCAAGTATCATTGAATCTAAATCGCTGAAACTTTATCTGGGTTCGTATAGCGGCACTAAGTTTGGTACTCGGACAGAGGTCGTCTCTGCGCTTGAGGCAGATTTGACGCGGGTGGCGGGAAGTCCGATAAGTGTCGCTTTGCAATCACCTGAGCAGGTGCTAAAAAACGGTATTGTGCCTACAGTTGGGCAATCTCTCGACACATTGGATATCGATATTGATGAGTACGACTGGAACCCGGATTTTCTTATGCCGGAAAGTGACACCATAGTCCGAGAATCGTTATATACGAATTTATTTATGGCGAAATGTCCTATGACCGGACAGCCAGATTGTGCGAGCGTCCTAATCCAGTATCATGGCGCAAGTATCTCCCATGAGAGTATCCTGAAATATTTGATTTCTTATCGTGAACACTCGGAGTTCGCCGAGCAAATTGCCGAGCGCATATTTGTTGATTTGATGAATCGTTGTGCGCCCGACACCCTGACTGTGCAAGCGAGGTTTTCTCGGCGCGGGGGAATCGACATTAACCCTTATCGGTCTCACGAAGAAAACATGGGTCCTGACACGCGAAATTGGCGTCAGTAGTGTTACTCGCCTCTCTTTGGGAAGATTCTGTTCCTTAGCCACCCGAGAGTACTGTTGCTGCCTAGCGCATAACGATTTATCTGATCAATCTGATGGGCGAGGGCTAAATGATCCGCAAATATAGTTTCGCGTTTAATGAGTGCTCTTGTCGGGTCAAGAGTCTTGATAACTACTGCCGGATTACCAGCAGCAATTGAGTTTTCGGGGATGTCCCCGGCAACAACTGCGCCAGCTCCAATCACGCTGTTAGCTCCGATCCTGACACCTTTGCAGACGATAGCGGAGTCCCCTATCCATACATTGTTTTCAAGATGTATGGGTTTCGATGTGCCAACAGCCTTTGTTCTGTCATAGATGTCATGCCAGTCTGCATCTGTCAAATAGCAACCCGCAGCGAGCATGCAATTGTTCTCAATAGTGATCTGGCTGGCGGAATCTATCCTGACGCCGGGACATACAAGACAGTGGTCTCCGATGTCGATGTTTCCCTGATGTTGTTCAAAAGTCCATGTTGAAAAAGCGACTTTTCGGTCCCGATTGGCAACTACATGTGCGTTTTCACCGATCCTGATATTGCTACCGTGAACCGAAATATTCCACGGCTTCATCAGATGGTACCCTGAACCGAGGTGAGCCAATTGCGGAGCGATAAAATGGTTGGCATACCAATTTTCGAATTTAATATACCAACGCTTCATCCAATAGGGTCTGTGGTCATTAATCATCTAAAGCATGTGAATCAAAATGTAACTACATAGTAACAGACACGGTCGCGTTGACAGTACTCTAAAAGTTTTCAATCCAAGCGTAAGAATCAGGTATGATTTAGCCTCGCCGCGAGTGACGGTCAGTTTTGAGTTTTTGCTCAAGAGGTCACCGGTTTCCCTCGTAAACGAATAAAGTATGGTAGAGAATTCAGAAACTAATCATTGGAAGGAAACAGGCTATTGTCGTCTCAGGGTGCACTAGACTTATTGTTATCGCGGGTGTCTGTATCCCGAGTTGGTGGTGAGTTACCATCAACTGAAGCACTGCAGAACATATTTACTGCTGCGTTGCGAGCGCCGGATCATGCCGGATTGAAACCATGGCGGTATTTGAAGATTGCAGGGGAACAACGTGGAAAGCTGGGTGAGTTGTTTGTCAGCGCGAAATTGCAGGATGATCCTAACCTGGATCAGGCGGCGATAGATAAGCTGAAAAAAAAGCCTTTGAGAGCACCATTGGTGATCGTTGTGATTGCGTCGATTCGGCATCATCCAAAAGTGCCTGAAATTGAACAGATGCTTTCCGCAGCTGCATCCGCACAGAACATGCTCTTGGCGGCACATATGCAGGGCATCGGTGCGATGTGGCGAACTGGGTCCATGACCTATCATTCCCGGGTGCGGGAAGGGCTGGATGTTGCTCAAAACGAAAAGATTATTGGTTTTATTTACCTGGGTTCAATTGAAGGCAAAACCCGACTAGTGCCCGAAATGAACGTGAGTCAATATGTTAAGGATTGGATTTGAGCTAGGCGTGGCCATAATCGACTGAAATTGACTGCGCCGGGTTGGACCGAATTTAGAGATAGACTGCCCTTTAGAGTGAAAGATGAGTATAAGGTAGAGTGAACAGAGAAATTACAATGGCATGATGTTGTCGCTTTAGCGTTAAGCGATACATCGAGCGGTGATTCAGAAATTTTTGAGGATGAATAGATGTTACGAGAGCGAAGTTCCCGTAGGGAGCTAGAGGTTCAAGATCGGTTAATAGATGAACTCATTGGTATTTGTCGAGGTGTCATAGCGGATGATAACGTCGATGAGCGTGAGGCCATCTTTCTTGGACAATGGATAGAAAACCACAGGGATATCGCGAACAGATGGCCTGTTAACGTGCTATATGCACGCATCACAGAAATGCTAAAAGACGGTGTTCTCAGTAAGGATGAGCAAGGTGAACTGCTCAGGACACTGCAGGAACTGACGGGCGAAAGCTCCACCTATCAGGAACCCAATCGTTCCACTACTTTGCCCATAAACCGCCCGGCACCAGACATCCAATTTGCGGGTAAAACATTTTGTTTGACTGGGCAATTTGTATTCGGTTCGAAAATTGAGTGCGAAGAAACGGTTGCAGAACTTGGCGGTATGGTCGACCAGGAGCCAACTCAGGACACCGACTATCTGGTTATTGGAGAGGTGTGTAGTCCTGAGTGGGAACACACCTCTTTTGGCAAGAGTATTGAAGTCGCAGTTGAAATGCAGAGCCAGGGTCATGACATCAAAATAATCTCGGAAGAACATTGGGTCGACTGCATGTAGCGAATTTCACGTTGCAGTTAACGAATTGAGATACGTTCAATTTCTACTTTACTGTTAAGGGTCAATCCGGTCGTGCCCAGAGCACTTCGCGCCGGGCGATGACTGCCGAATACCTCCCTCGACAACATAATGCTCTCCAGGTTTGTTGCCGATCAGCCCTGACAGGTAAACATGTCGTCGACAGCGACCGTCTCAAAAAAAGGAAGATTGGTGGTTTTTGTCTTCATATTTTATTCGCGTCTATTCTTGTTGGGAATCCGTCCATACTTTCTCGATTAACTGTTTGCCAGTATGCTTCAATGCCTGCCTGACCTTTCTTCTCAGTCCATTTAGTCAGGGTGTCGCGCTCTGATTTGTATTCATAAAATGGCACGGCATAACCGCAGGAGGTTTGAACGATGTCAATGTTAACTTCGAATACCTGCCGTGCGCCAAGTGTCTGCTCGAAACCTGATATCGCTTCTTGCCATTCGGTATCTGCTGGGTGAATCGTTTTGGCATCACCATATATACGAAGTATCAAAGGTTGACGATCGAAGGAACAGAACATCAGTGTCATTCTATTGGACTTGAGTAGATGCGCGGCCGTTTCGTTTCCGCTGCCGGTAAGGTTGAGCCACTTAACCCGGTGACCATCGACAACTCGAAGCGTGTCTGTACCCTTGGGCGACAAATTTACTTGTCCGGTTTCCGCGGCAGTTGCGACAAAATAGATGTGCTGTTGTTTAATAAACGTAATGTGTTTCTGATTGAGTGACTTGAACCGTTCAGCCATACCATTTATCCCCGGATCTAAATTAAGTTTAGCCAGTGTAAAAATAAACCAGACAAAAAACTCAATACATTTGAAACTGATATCGATGCGTACTTGTGCCACGCCAAACTTAACATGGATAGAAAATCACACCAAAGTATTTCCTATCAGTCGCTCAAAGAGGCCTGCGAGTCGGCGATGGTCAGTTTTTTTGCGCGCGTGATTCCCGCCACTTAGTGATTAAGGACTACTGGCTAGTGAGGCAGACTAGCGACGTCTGAATTGATCTTGAGTTGAAACATGCCAAGGGATACTAATGTGTGCTGAAGCTATCTGAAGCGCGCTGGCGATATATCTAAGAGATGTTTTTCTCTGTGCTGCTTAGTGATGATGTTGTTTGATCCACAGATGAGATGACAGGTGATATCGGCGAGGGCAGGGGCAGATTGGACTCCGTAACCGCCTTGACCCGCTAACCAAAAGAAACCTTCCTGACCGGGCTCATAACCCAGAACGAATGTTTTGTCTGAGGCGAAGGTTCTTAGTCCTGCCCAGCTATGGTTAATTTTTGATACCTCTAGCTGACTGATTTTTTGTACCCGATCTATCGCTATTGCGAGGTCCATTTCGTCAGTATAAGCATCGCAGGGTCCAATTGGTGTCTCATCGGCTGGCGAAATCAGTAACTGGCCAGCCTCCGGTTTAAAATAAAAGTTCTCATCTACATCGATAACCAAAGGCCAGTCTGTAATATCTATTTCAGGCGGCGCATCAACCAGTAATGCTGAGCGTCTAAAGGGTGTCATTGATACAGGTGATATACCGGCCATCATAGCGACTTCGTCGGCCCAGGCACCAGCGGCGTTGACGATGATTGGCGCTGTGTACTCGGCTTCAGGGGTAGTCAGATGCCAATGTCCATGTTGCCGAGTTATATGTTGCACCTCAGCATTACACGCAAGTTTTCCTTTGTTAGAACGAAACTGACGCAAGAAACCTTGAACAATGGCATCAACATCGAGGTCGCCACCGGTGCAATCCAGTGCGCCGCCATAGATCTGAGCGCTATCGATAATTGGTACACGTTGCACCAGTTCGTCGGCTGAAAGTTCATCTAAGTGACTTGAGTGACTGAGCATATTTGCTAGAGAGTGTTGTTGATCGTGGCTTGCGATAAATACGCCATCTCTTGGTTTAAGTAGCGTTACTTCAGTAAAGCCATCCGGCGGGGAACGGTAAAATGACTCTGAGGCCGACGTTAGGTTACGCACGACCTCATTACCATAAGCCGGCGCGAATGCGGCTGCAGACCTGCCAGTCGCGTGGTAGCCCGTCGTGCGCTCTTTTTCAAGAATCGTGACATCGCAATATTGTGATAGCTGTGCGCCTGCGGAAATTCCGGCGATACCTCCTCCAATAATGATGACATCTGACTGTTTAGACATTGGTTTTTGGCTCCAGTTGATTGCGTCGGTTTGACAGCACTATTTCTCTCACGTCAGAGTTAACGGAAGTTTCAGCTTTTTGCGCGTCATGAATCAATCGGAGGCATGAGTTCGGCTGGTAGCGGTGCACGCCTGAAAGACTTTGTTGGTCCGTAGTAAGTTGAAAGATAGTCGAGAATTTTTTCCTCATTTTCTCCCAGCTGCCAAAGCCCCTGTTTTTCTTGCATCCAACGAATCATGGACAACCATCCCTCTCGATCTGCTCTATTTTGGGTAACCAGTTTTAACGAATGGCAAGGGATACAGGTTTGAGAGACAATCTCTGAACCGAGCCCCGGTTTTAGCTGCTCCGCGGAATGCGCATGATCAGTTGAAAAAGCAGCAACCAAGATCAGTGTTGCTAATTGGCTTTGCCGCCTCACGCTGTCACCCTAACCGCAATTCTGTGGCAAGCATTGTTGAGGTATCCGCGCGGATTCCAACCCGGCACAACCATGGGTTGCTGATGACCCTGATCGTCTGTTGCTCGCGCCCAAATTTCGAAATAGCCTTGATTGGGAAATGTGATTTCTGCTTGCCAGTTCTGCCATGCGAGTCGATTGGTCGGTTTAGATAACTTGGCGCTTTTCCATGTTTGTCCGAAGTCGATTGAAATCTCAAGTCGGGTCACGCTATTATCGCCAGCCCACGCGTGGCCTGAGATCAGCAGAGGACCCGCGCGCTCGTGCAAAATACCTGACCTCGGTGTGGTGATGAGCGATTTCACCGGCATTGATTCAATAATGCACATGTCCGAAGCGGTAACTTCTGTGCCTGGAGCAACCGGTTTGCAAGGCACTCGATATGAAAAACCACCCATCTTTGGTCCGTCGTGCTCACGATTTCTAACAACAATTTTCTCTAACCACTTGCCTGAGGTAGAAGCAGGCCAGCCGCCAAAAACTAAACGAAGTGGATAACCATTCATCAAAGGTAAGTCTTCGCCGTTGATAGCCCATGCAATCAACGACTCATCTTCCATGGCTTTTTGTATGGGTACACCTCGGCTGATGGTCTTTTTGGCAGGGTCTCCTGAAAGATGTGTATCTTTACCATAGTATCCAATGTACACAGCATCATCTTTTATACCCGCGGCGTTCAATACGTCCCGTAATCGAACCCCGGTCCAGCTTGGGCAGCCGACAGCGCCGGTACCCCATTGGTTTCCACGCGCTGGGGGATTGAATTCGGATCGACCGTTGCCGCCGCATTCGAGGACTAACTGATAGGTGTGGTGTCTAAATCTACTTTTCAAATCGGCCAGGCCGATGGTTATTTTTTTCTTAACTGATTCCCCTTCGATCGTCAGTTGCCATGTGTCGGCATTAGGATCTGTTGGCGGAATGCCGTTATTTCGAACAAACAGTCGCTTCGCCGAAGTAATATCTTCGTCCAGTAGGTGTGCCGGGGTTTCCGCATTCACCGGACGGTCATTCAAGATTGTTAGGCCAGTATGTTTCCCCTCAACAAAAAACTGATTGACGGCATCGGTAACATTCCCCACAACTTGCTCAGCAAATACTGATGGTGCTGACAGTAAACTGCTCATGCCTGCAGTGAATTGCGTTAGGTTTCGGAGGAATGTTCGTCGACTTTTGTTTGCCCGATGCTGTTTCTTATTCATACCTATCCTGCTCATCTGCATATTTCTGCAAAGCCAATAGCCGGGTTGCAGGTTAGAGGGTCTCCGACCTTGCCAGCCGTTGTCGTGTCTTACGTAGCGCTCGGCTAATTAGCTCGGCAAAATCCGATGCGGAGGTCTCAAACACGGTCAGTTTAGTTTAACGATCGTCGCAGCGGTGCGCCAGTCAATCGTGTGGGCAAAATTGACGAAAGCAGATGCTATTTCTGATAGTGTGCCTTACGAGACGCCTTTCAGATGGCCCTATTGATATGCCGACTAATAAGTCCGACAAGATCGGATAGTTGAGGTAACCACCGATGATTGAATTATACACTTGGCCGACACCAAACGGCCGCAAGATATCCATAGCGCTAGAGGAGTTTGAGCTGGAATATAACTCTCATGCAATCAATATTGGTAAGGATGAGCAGTTTGACCCAGCATTCTTGAAAATCAGTCCTAACAATAAGATTCCGGCTATTATCGATAAGGCATCGGGCCGTTCTATGATGGAATCCGGCGCTATTTTGTTGTACCTCGCGGACACCTACGATAAATTTTGGGGTGATGATCGCTATGAAACGCTAGAGTGGTTGATGTTTCAGATGGGTGGTCTGGGACCCATGTTGGGCCAAGCTCATCACTTTCTCCATTATAATCCGGGTAAGGCACCATATGCGGATGCGCGTTACAGAGCTGAAGCAAGGCGTTTATACGGTGTTCTCAACAAACGTCTGTCTGATAAGGAATACCTTGCGGGCAGTTATTCAATAGCAGATATGGCGACTTGGCCCTGGATATCGCGTTATGAATGGCAGGATATTGATTGGCTAGACTATCCATCGCTTAAGGAGTGGTATGTCAAAATTGCAGAACGAGCCCCTGTGCAAAGAGGGTATAAGGTACCGATAGAGGTGAATGCGATCCCGATTCCGGATTAATGCTAGGTCGCCCAGTCAATGGCAACGTTTAGTGTTGATGGTCCGCCAAGCTGACCGAATTCATTTTCGCTGCCAGGCATTAGCTTGATGCTGTTCATATGTTTGGTCATTGATGCCGCGACGATCTGGCCTTCCAGACGAGCGAGGTGTGCACCCAAGCAGTTATGAATGCCGAAACCAAACGCCAAATGGGGATTTGGACTTCGATCAATCTTAAACTGCTCCGGCTCATCAAAAACCGATTCATCGCGGTTTGCGCAAGCGATCATGGGCAAAAGCATCTCATTTGCAGGTATCGTAACGCCTGCAACCTCTATAGCTCGCGTGGTTTTGCGGATAGTAACCGAGAAAGGAGAGTGTACTCTTAGGGTTTCTTCAACGAATGTCGGAATTAACGCTGGGTTATCTTTCAATTGCGCAAAAGTATCAGGAATATCATTGAATACTCTGACGATGCCCGTGATGAGTCCAGTAGTCGTCTCATTGCCCGCAATAAGCAGCAAACGACAAAAACTCAGAAGCTCCTCATTGCTCAGTTTGCCATCCTCGGTTTCTGTGGCGATAAGCCGACTAAGCAGATTATCTCTCGGCGTATCGCGCAGTGTCGCGATGCGCCCCAGAAAATATTTATCCATCTGTTCACCGGCTGCACTTGCCTCCGGGCTCGGATTCGCAAGCAGAATCTCGCCGATATTGCTGAAAATTGTATCTGACCACGCCTTGAACTTACGAATATCTCCATCCTCAACACCCAGCATGTAGGCAATAACCGTGACCGGCAGGGGGGCAGCCAGTGCTTCAACCAGTTCAGCTTGCTCTGAATTTTTCATGTCTAACATGAGATCTTCGCAGCGTTGTTCTATCAGCCTCCGCTGGCTTTCAATGTGTCCAGGCTTAAAAGCATAACTAACTAGTTTTCTCAGACGATTGTGAACCGGTGGATCACTGAACAGCATACTTGGCGTGGTACGTTCTTCTTTGGGGACCAGAGACACATCAGAGGAGTAAGTTGCATTGTCCTTAAGTACCTGCTGGACATCTTTATGTCTGGCGACCTGCCAGGCTCCATCAGGTTCCTTATAAACCGGCCTGTTAGCCCTTTGATCGCGATATATCTCGTAGATATCTGGTAGCGTGGTGTCGCTCATGTTAATGCCGTCGGAGTCTGTAAATATAAAATTAGCGGCGTTAATTAACCGACCGCAGTACGAGTAATATTGGGCTGTGGAGGCATAAAATCAAGTCCTGACTTGGCTAACTTCTTGATAGCGGTCTCCATAGCATTGCATTATGTGCTGCTCGAGTCTTCTGTGGGCGCTCAAATGGAGCTTCATTGGAACATCTTCGAGTGCGCCAGCATCATCATGAAATGTGTCTTATATTCTTCGCAGGACCTAGCCCTCTGTGTGCAGGGGCATGATTGATTGAAATAAAAGGAGTCTTGGCGATAGGTCGCCTATTGGAGAGAAGAATGTGTATCAACCAGACAGTAGCTTGGGTGTCAAAGCATTGAAGGTCTGACTAACCTGCTTGTATCAGTTTCTCAAAGGAAAGTGATACTATCTTGCTCCGCAATAATCAAAGTTATCACGAGCCGTTCACGAAGGAGACTAAATGCCACTCAGTAAAGAAATTCACCTTAAATCTCGTCCGAAAGGTCTACCTACGGCAAACAATTTTCAGTGCATAGAGGTCGATATTCCTGATCCTGGTGAAAACGAAGTGCTGGTGCAAAATATTTACATGTCTGTAGATCCTTATATGCGAGGTCGAATGCGTGAAGATTTTCCGCTGGGTAAGGTATTGGCTGGCGGTGCTGTTGGCAAAGTGGTGGCTTCGAATAACCCTAATTTTGCAGTCGGTGAATACGTAAATAACTTCTCAGGCTGGAGAGAGTTTTTTACCTCTGACGGACCTGATCTAAGCAAGGTAGATATTTCGCTTGCACCACTTAGCAGTTACCTCGGTGTCATGGGGATGCCAGGGCTCACGGCTTATGGTGGTTTGCTTGTCACTGGTGAGCTGAAAGACGGCGAAACTGTGTTTGTTTCCGCCGCCTCAGGCGCTGTTGGAAGTGTGGTCGGTCAGATAGCGAAGGTGAAAGGATGCACTGTGATTGGGAGTGCTGGTTCAGATGATAAGGTCGAACAGCTGACGCACGAGTTCGGGTTTGATCATGCTTTTAACTACAAAACAGCCGATCCTCTCGCAGAACTTCGCAGGGCTGCACCGGCTGGGATTGATGTTTACTTTGAAAATGTTGGTGGTTTACAGTTGGAGGCTGCACTCACACATATGAAAATTAATGGTCGTATTCCTATTTGTGGCATGATCTCGACCTATAATGATGACGGAACGGCGTCTCCTGGCCCTCGTAACCTGACAGAAACAATCTATAAATTCATTACCTTGAAGGGTTTTGTTGTGTCGGCGTTTGCTGCACAGCAACCTCAGTTTGTTCAAGATATGTCGAGTTGGATTGAGTCCGGAAAAATTAAATATCATGAAACGATATTTGAAGGTATTGAGAATGCACCTGCGGCGTTTATCGGTTTGTTCGATGGCACTAACAACGGCAAGATGTTGGTGAAACTAGCGCAGGAATAAAGGCATTTAAATTAAAAAAAGAGAACGCCTTCAGAGGTGTCCAGCTCCGTTTTTTTTCCAGTGTCCAGCCTATTTGGACGTGCATAAACGTCTACCTGCTTATATTCGATTGCTGACATAGATAAAGCGGATTGTTCTAGTAATGATTTGTTAGTGATGAATGTTCGGTTGCCAGCGACTCATAAACACCATACCCTGCGCCCATGTTTTTAAATCAAAAAGAATTTGTTACCGAAGCTAAACAGCTAATGAAGCTGGGTGTGCCCATGGTCGCCACGCAGCTTTTTATCATGGGTATGGGGTTCGTCGATACGGTAATGGCTGGACGCTATAGCTCTGAAGATCTGGCTGGTGTGACCATGGGTGGCAACGTGTTGTGGCCGCTGTTTATGTTTTCCTCGGGGTTAACCATGGCGCTGGTGCCCATTGTTGCTCAGCTTCGTGGTGCAAACAAGGTCGCCGATGTGGGCGAGAAAGCCCGACAGGGCTTGTGGGTAGCCTTTGTGATGAGCTTTATTGTGGTCGGTATGATGTTGAATGCAGAGCCTTTTTTCATTTGGCTTGGTGTTGATGCCGATGTGATCCGGATCGCTGTTGATTATTTGTACGCCTGTGCTTGGGGTGTGCCTCCTGTCATGATTTATGTCTCACTCCGTTTTGTCGCAGAAGGACTGGGACACACGAAACCACCTATGATGATTGCCGCAGGTGCTCTGGCGGTAAACATACCGATTAACTATATATTTATTTATGGCAAGTTTGGCGCGCCGGAACTCGGTGGTGTTGGTTGCGGCGTAGCAACAGCAACCGTCTACTGGTTTGAGCTGATTGTCATGATGTTTGTTTTGCGCATGTCGTTTTTTAGACAAACCGGTCTACTGGAGAAACTTAGTTGGCCCCACCTAGAAGGCATCAGAGAAATTCTAAAAATAGGCTTACCAATCGGCGCACAATCATTTGTCGGCATGATGGTTTTTTCAATTGTCGGCTTCCTCGTCGCGGGCATCGGCGTGACGGAGTTGGCTGCTCACAGCGTTGCCGGGAATCTCAATTGGCTAACCTATGTCATTCCGATGGCGCTAGGCTCGGCGGTGAGTATTCGCATTGGTTTTGCTGTTGGTGCTCTCGATTCTGATGCGGTGAAGGGAATTATTAGAACGGTCTATCAGGTGACCCTTTGCTATGCCGTTATTGTCAGTTGTCTGTTGATCTTTGCGAGATTCTCTCTTGTCTCGCTGTACACAAGAGATCAGGCAGTGATAGTGCTGGGTGCGACGCTGATGTTGTTTGTTGCGTTTTATCAGATTTTTGATGATCTGCAGGCCATAACCGGCGGTATTCTGCGAGGATTTAAAGACACGATGGTGCCGATGCTGATTAGTCTGGTGAGTTACTGGCTTATCGCTATCCCCGTGGGTTATGTGCTTGCAGAAGGCATATTGTTTGTTGAGCCTATGGGTGTTTATGGTTACTGGAGTGGTTTAACTTTTGGCTTGTTCCTCGCTGCGAGCGTCTCGGGAACCCGCCTCTACTTTACCGCCCGCTTGCAGTTGAATGAGATTAGAAGAGGTGGTTTTATAGTCGGGAGGAGCTGAATCGATATGACTACGATGTTGGAACGTGCCGTCGAATTGGCACCTTTGATAAAGAGATATGCAGACCAAGCAGACAGAGAGCGCCGTCTCTCTCCGGAGGTTGCCACTGCATTTGCGACCAGTGGTCTTTACAGATTACCCGCACCGAAAAAATTCGGTGGTGCCGAATCTGATCCCATGACCCAGGTACGGGTCATCGAGGCGGTTGCTCGTGCTGATGGAAGCGCAGGATGGAATCTTATGATCGGCATTGAACACTTCGCCATGATCCAACCTGACTTTCTCTGGTGTGATGAACTCATCGCAGACCCACATATTGTCATATCAGGTTCTACAGCGGCAACTGGACGGGCTGACCGCGTTGAAGGCGGATACCGGGTATCAGGAAAATGGCAATTTGCCAGTGGGGTCCACAACAGCCGGTTGTTCGCAGCGACTGTTGCTATTTACGACGAAGGTAAAAAGCAGAGATACCCTCCAAGAATTTATGCCCTCATAAAAGAAGGCGACTTCAATATTATTGATGCGTGGCACGTTGGTGGTATGCGTGGGTCAGGCTCCCATGATGTGGTTGTGAACGAGGCTTTTGTGCCCGAAGGACACATTATTGACCATACAGCTCGCACAACCAGTGATACGCCGCATGCGCGTTTTCCCCCGGCACCGCGATTGAGCTATAACAAGGCTGCAGTGGCATTCGGCATTGCCCGGCACGCTCTGGATGAGTTTTATGTTATTGCGCTTCAAAAGAAGCCGCGCTTTTCCGCGAGCAAACTACATACTAGACCTTTTGTACAAGATGCTGTTGCCCGTGCAGAAATTCGTCTGCGAGCGAGCAGGGCATTGGTGCTCGAATTGACAGAAACCTTGTGGCGCTGCGTCTGTGAAAAAAATGAAATACCACCTGACCAGAGAGCACTTTTTCATATTGCCTGCAGCGATAGTGCACAGGCTTGTGCTGAAGTAGTAGATCTTGTCTGCGAAGCCGTTGGTACAACCGCAAACGAACTTGATTCACCTTTGGAACGTATTGCGCGAGATGCCCGTGTCGTCCGCCAGCATATTACTGTCGCGCCCCAGCACATCATCGATGGGGGCAAGGTATTGCTCGGTCTTGAACCGACTGAAGTGATGCTACGTGATTTAGCACTATGATATTTAGGAGAAAGGATGTCGATTACAATTGATCCCGCAACTGGCCTTAAATGTTTTAACACACGAGCGGCAAAATCTACCGATAGAATTAAGGGGCAGGGGTATTCGGTTGTTACCGATGAATCACTGATTACGTTACCAGAGCCGCCACCCGGTGCGACGTTTAATGCAGAGGAACAGGCCAAATATCGCGAATTCAAAGAGGCGCGTGAGGGCGTTGCGGACTACATTGCCATGGAGGGTGATTTTGCCAAGTACTTAGAGGATGTTTATTCCGAGCCACCCATTCAACGGGAAGCTCTGACAGACGCGTGTGAAGTCTTGGTTGTGGGTGCTGGATTTGCAGCGCTGCTACTCTGGTACCGTCTCAAACAAGCCGGGTTTAAGGATGTGCGTTTCTGTGAAAAAGGTGGTGACGTGGGTGGTACATGGTATTGGAATCGTTATCCTGGTATCGCCTGCGATGTTGAATCTTACAGCTATCTGCCGTTGTTGGAGGAAATGGGTTACATCCCTACCATGAAATTCGCGTCTGGCTTTGAAATTCTAGAATATTGTCAGCGCATGGCCGAAAAGTTTGGGTTTTATGATCGATGTTTGTTTCACACGACCGTTGAAGAAACGCGGTGGGACGAAGACTCTGCTCGCTGGACGGTAAAAACCGACCGTGGAGATGCGATGAAGGCACAGTTTGTCGTGCTTGCCAATGGTATTTTAACTACACCAAAGTTGGCTCGCATTGACGGCATGGAAAGCTTCAAAGGTAAGGCTTTTCACTCTTCCCGCTGGAATTATCACGTTGATCTAAAGGGTAAAAGAGTGGGCATCATTGGTACCGGTGCAACTGCTGTGCAGATTATTCCGGAGATCGCCAAAGAAGTAGAAGACCTTTATGTTTTTCAACGTACGCCTTCAACGATTGATGTGAGAGATCAGCGAGTGACGACGGAAGAAGAGGCGCAACGTTGGATGAACGAACCCGGTTGGGCTGTGGCCCGTCGTGAACGCCTGGCGACTATTTCTGCGGGTAGAACAGCCTTAAAGGCTAATGACGACTTTCTGTCGGGAAAAATCGATCACGTTAAAGAGCCGAAAGTGCACGCGACACAATTGTCACCAGAAGAGTTGATAGCGCGCCAACTCAATACAAATTTTCGAATTATGGAACAAATTCGCGGTCGGGTTGATGCTGTGGTTGATGACCCCGAGGTTGCCGAACTGCTAAAGCCCTATTATTCCTACGGCTGTAAAAGGCCGACTTTCCACGACCAGTACTTGCCTTCATTTAATCGACCTAATGTTCACTTGATTAATACGGCACCTACCGGTGTGAGCAAAATCAACGAAACTGGCGTGATCCACAATGGCATTGAATACCCGGTTGATGTGCTTATTTATGCAACCGGCTTTCAATGGATGGAAACCTCTACCTTTAACATGGTGACAGGTCCAGGTGGCCGAACTTTGAATGCTAAATGGAAAGAGGAAGGTACAAAAACTTTCCTCGGTATGCACAGTGCAGGTTTCCCCAACTTGTTGATCATGACCGGCCCTCAGGGTGGGGGTGGACAGTTTAATTTTACCCGTGTTTGTGAAATGCACGCGACCTATGTCACATGGATGTTAACCGAGATGCGAGACAGAGGGTTTGACTCTGTCGATGTGAAAAGGGAATCCGAAGAAGAATATGCCGATCACTGTCGAGAAATGGATCTGTTGTCTAAGCCTCTGCGAGACTGTTACTCATATTATAATGGTGATGGTTCTGCCGAGCCTGGTAGCCTTGCTTACTACGGCGGAGGTGATCGTTGGCACGAACGTCGCAAAGCAGCGCAGGCATCTCTTGATCCCTATATTTTTAAAATGCAATAGTTCAGGTCTAACTATCATGAGTGAAACAACAATTAAGCAGAAGTTGCTGAGACTCGCAGTAGCTATTACTCGGGACTTTCCGCAGTCCATGACCGGACCCTTTTGTACGCTGTTTGGTAAAAAACTATAGAAGATAAAGTGTATGTCGGTTTTTTTTGCATCGCGTAATAAAAAGCAATAGGAGTCAACAAGTGAGCGGCAGAATTTCGAATAAGATAGCACTAATTACCGGTGGCGCATCCGGCATTGGGTTAGCTACCGCAAAGATGATGGCAGCGGAAGGGGCCCGAGTGATTATCGCCGATATTAATGAAGCGGTTGGAAGTCAAGTTGCAACAGAACTTGGCGGCATATTCTGCGCGCTCGACGTCAGCGATGAAAGTGCGTGGATCGTCACGATGGAAAATATTTCCACCGAGTATCCCCGTCTGGATATCCTTGTGAATAACGCGGGAATCTCCCCACACGATAACATCGAAAATTTTGATCTCGACAATTGGCGTCATGTTCATTCGATAGTTGCCGAGAGTGTTGCTCTCGGATGTAAACACGGTTTATCTCTGCTTCGGCAAAGTGAGGCGGCGGCAATCGTTAATCTGTCATCTGTGGCTGGTATGGTCGGTGCTGCGAATTATGCATCTTACGGCTCAGCAAAAGCCGCGGTGCGTAATTTGACCAAATCGATCGCAATGCATTGTGCACAAAAGGGGTATGCAATCAGGGCGAATTCAGTACACCCTGGATCGATTGATACTCCAATTCTTGATGCAGACAAGGCAAAATATGGAGAGCGCGCAATTACCGCGCGAGAGCAAAGTATCCCATTGGGACGGCTTGGGCAGGCAGAAGAAGTTGCCAATGCAATTTTGTTTCTCGCTTCTGATGAGGCTAGCTTCATCACTGGAACAGAACTCATTGTTGATGGCGGATTCACTGCACGTTGAGCCTGAACACACACGATATCGAATCTTACTAAAACAGTTAATAAACGAGGAGAAGAGTAATGTCTGAAGTACTGGAAAAAGCACTGGAGATCATGACGTCGCGACTGGGCGAGCAGACTTCACAGAGCGAATGGTTTGAAGTAACGCAAGAGCGAATTAACGATTACGCCGAGGTATCGATGGATCATCAATGGATTCACATCGATGTTGAGCGCGCGAAGGCTGGTCCTTTTGGCGCACCTATCGCACACGGTAATCTTACGATTGCGATCATGGGGCAGTTACCCATCGCTTCTGTCGCCGAGGGTCCCAAAATCGAGGGGCAGAAACTTGGTATTAATTACGGTTTTGATCGAATTCGGTTCCCGTCTCCGGTGCCTGCTGGTACAAGGATTCGCGCTACCAGCACGCTGCGAAGAGCCGAAGCAAAAGGCAACATGATTGAGACGATGAATGAGGTCGTTGTCGAAGCAGAAGGCAGCGACAAACCAGTATGCGTGGCTGAGAGTGTTGGCCGAATGGTGTTCTAGCATTTTCTCAGGTGGTGTTTTGCCGGCAACGGATGCTGGCAGCACCCATCAACGATAAAGGGCTACCGCCACTAAGGATGCCCGTATAGTGAAGGGAACTTTGATTTGAGTGGTTTCATGCAACTGGTTCTGGCGGAAAACAGACACCTGAGAATAGCTAGCTTCGCGATTTTTTATGTGGCTCAAGGTTTACCGATAGGACTGTTGATGATTGCCATACCCGCATGGTTGGCGGCAGCGGGTGCTACAGCGACAGAAATCGCCTCCTACGTATCCCTTGCTGGTTTGCCTTGGGGTCTAAAGCTTTTCGCGGGTCCAGTGATGGACCGCTTCTCCTATCTTTCAATGGGTCGCAGAAGACCTTGGGTTGTGTTGTCCCAAAGCGGCTTGTTACTTGCGCTCTTTTTTATGGCGCTAACGCCTGATCCGATTGACAGTGTTGGGCTGCTCGCGACAATGGCTTTTTTGGTCAACATGTTTGCGGCGGTTCAGGATGTTGCCGTCGATGGGATGGCGATAGATGTGCTTGAGCCTGATGAAAGAGGCTCCGCTAATGCTTTTATGGCTTGTGGTCAGGTTGTTGGTTTTTCAGGTTCTGGCGTCATCTCCGCTTATGCGCTTGAATATAGCGGCCTCACGCTGGCATGTTTCATAGTTGCTGCTGGTGTTGCGCTGATTCTGCTCTGGTCGATTTTGATTAGAGAGCGATCAATGGAAAAGAGGCTACCCTGGACACAGGGCATAGCGGCCCCGCGATCGCTGGAAATTCAAGCCGGTAACTGGGGTGAGATTTTTTCGAATCTTATTCGCGTAATGTTTTTACCAACGAGTCTGATACTCATGACCACAGCGTTATGCTGGGGCATGACCCAGGGTATTTGGGAGTCCTCTGCACCCGTTATTCTTACCCAGGAGTTAGGTTACGAGAGCACCGTCTACTCGAGCTGGTTTTCCGCGGTGAGTTTTGTTTCAGCGGTGCTGGGTTTATTGCTAGGACGATTTATAGATCGTTCCGGCGCGCAACGCTTTCTTTTTGTCGGCATCGCCGGTCTTGCAATTAATTATTTATTTGCAGCTATTTTTTCAGATTATTGGGTGTCGCCCGTCTTTCTTGTGGTCATTGTTTGTTGCTACTCTCTGGCGGGCCAGGTGGCATTTATTTCCTTCATCGCGCTACATATGAACGTTTGTTGGGAGAAAATCGCCGCGACGCAATTTGCAATCTACATGGCTTGGTCAAACCTGTCGAAATCGATTGGCGCCGGCATTTACGCCCAGTTCAATGAGTATATTGCATTAACCGATTTGCCTTTTGTTTTGGGCGCTATCTGTGTGTTGGGTATGTCTCTGATCGCGACGATCGATATGCCAAAACACCGACAACAATTAAGTCGTGTCAATCAGCCGCAACTGGGAATTTAGTCCGTTACCTGTGCGCGTTGTTGCCAGTATTGCGCCAGTGATTCTTGTTTGACGTGACCAAACCCACGAATTTGCTCCGGTAGCCGTGCCATTTGAATAGCCTCATCAAGGTTTTTAGGTGACAGTGCCGTCAGCTCGCGATCGATCATAGACTCGTATTCGATGATCAACTCGCGCTCGCTGCGTCTTTCTGCGGAGTAACCAAAAATGTCAAAAACAGTCCCCCTCAGCCATTTTAGTTGCGCCAATAATTGAAATCCGTGCATCATCCAGCTGCCGAATTCTCGTTTTGCGGGCAAGCCGGTCGAAGGATGTTTACGGCTAAGCAGGGGTGGCGCCATATTGAATTTTAATCGGTAGCCTGGCTCAAACTGAGCATCGAGCTTTTTCCTAAAGTCCGAGCTGGCAAATAACCTGCCAACTTCATATTCATCTTTATACGACATAAGCTTAGCGAGGTTTTCTGCTACTGCGTAGCTTAGCTCCTCAGATTGCAGCCCAAGCACTTGTTCAACTTTTCTTGTTTTGTTGACGGTGGCGAGGTAGCGATCTGCCCATGCTTTGTTTTGATAGTCAGTAAGATGTTTAGATCGATGTATGATCAGCTCATCGAGCGTCAGTTTGTTGGTTTCAACAATGGATTCTGGTAGTAGCGCTCTCGTCTTTTCTGGATTGTGAGCGAACAAACGGCCCAGTCGAAGTGCTGTCAGGTTAAAGTCAATTGCAACGCCGTTGAGGGTGATAGCCCTCTCTAGCGCTCCCACCGAGACCGGCAGTAAAGCGTGTTGAGCAGCATAGCCCACCATAAACATATTGCTAGCAATGGTATCTCCCATGAGCTTGAGCGCGAGGTTGGTTGCGTCGACAAACCATGCCATATCTTCGCCAGTTCGAGCGGTAACCAGTGACGCCACGTGATGAGCATTAATCTGCAAATCCCGATCAAATTGAAAAGCGGCTGTCGGTTGAACCGCGGAGTTCCCAACAAATTGAGTTCGTCCGCTTCGGTAGGTGGTCGCGGCATCACCGGCCAGAGAAGCAACCAGATCAAAGCCCAAAATCAGATCTGCCTCGCCTGCGCCAATACGCTGGGCTGCCAGTTCTTCAGCGTCGTTTGCAATACGCAAGTGCGAATAAACCGCACCGT
>CAXRCG010000125.1:0-7636 GCA_964228885.1 Pseudomonadales bacterium
GGCGAGTGGTGTACTAGACTCAGTCATCGATGCACTAAAGGCGGCAAATTTAAAAGTTGAAGTGTTTGATGGCGTCGAACCCAACCCAACAGACCTGAACGTCGAGGCGGGTGCCGCAAGACTCAAAGAGCTTGGTGATGACGCTGTTGTGGTGCCTATCGGTGGTGGTTCTTCCATGGACTGTGGTAAATCAATAGCGCTGCTCGACGCTAATCCGGGCACAGTCGAAGAAATGCAATCTTCTGTTCCAAAACCCGCCAAAACACAGGTTATCGCAGTACCAACAACAGCGGGCACTGGCTCTGAAACAAATAGTGCATGCGTGATTACGAATTCCCGATTGGGTCGCAAAGGTTATGTGCTTCACCCAAGTATCACACCTGCTTTTTCTGTTCTTGACCCGGACCTTACCGTCGGCTTACCCGCCTACCCAACGGCGACCTGCGGCTACGACGTGCTAACGCATGCGGTTGAAGCATTTGTTTCAAACCGCACTAATGCTTACTCGGACTCGATAGCGTTAACAGCGATCGGAAAAGTTGCTGAAAACCTGCGAGACGCAGTAAACGACGGTTCTAATGTCGAGGCCCGATCCCAAATGCTGCTCGGTTCCGCTATGGCGGCGATGGCATTTAACGTTGCAGGACTCGGTTCGGTACACGGTACTGGTCACGCTATTTCTGCGCGCCTTAACGCCGCTCATGGCCAAACACTCGCCACCATGTTGCCTCATGTCATGGACTTCAATATGAGAGAACGAGAAGAGAAGTACATTGAAGTCGCAAAGATACTTGCGCCAAACGGCCCAGCGACCGGAACTGGTGCGATTGATGCGGTGATACAACTTCGTGCAGACATTGGTATCGATAAATCTATTCGAGACCTAGGTGGTGAAGACGATCTGCTCGATGTGCTTGTTCAAGACGCGATGGCTGACCCGGTAAACTTTTCGAATCCAATTCCAGTTGATGCTGAGGCCATTGAAAAGATGTACAAGGCAGCCTGGTAAAAAATCTCCAAGGCACGAAAGCCCGATAGCTGACAGCGATGGAGTTCGCTGTCTTCAATCGTCGGCAGCTGATGAGGTCATACCGTGAAAGTCATAGTCTATGGCGCTGATCATTCTCCTTGGGTGCAAGCAGTATTACTGACATTGCACCACAAAGGCATCGAATACGGTTTGCGTCCACTACCGCCGTGGCAAGTGTTAAGAAAATGGGGCGTCTTAATGCCAGCGGTTTCAATCAATGATGGAGCCTGGCAGGTTGAATCAGCGGAGATTTTAGTCAAACTCGGACTTGAGCCAATATCAGCTGCAGACCTGCAAGCAGTTAAAGCCGCTTGGCAAGGCGTCCTGCATCGTCCCGATAGCTTGCTAGGTTTTTTTTCGGCCTTCGCTCGAGCCGGTGATGTTTCACCCTCTGTGATCAAGCGTTCTACTGGTAACTTTGGACGCAGCTTTATCGCGCTATACATGTTCACGCTGATCAACTTTGCTAAGCGAGTAATGAAACCCCAAGAGCCGAAAAATTTTGGCGATCAGTTCCTAGTATGGGAACGCATACTTCAAGCATCGAGTAGATCTTTTCTAGATGGCGAGGCACCGGGCATTCGAGACATGATGCTGTTTGGTATCATTCAGTGTCACTCAAGCATCCCCGTACCCCCACTTACTGCATTGCAGCGCGACGAACGCTTAAATCGCTTACGGGAATGGATAGCTCACATGCAAGCGCAGTTTAACGAATACCCTCATCTCTACTCCGGTAAATACTTCGAACCCTACTCACCAGCACCAAAAGCTGCAAGCGCAGCGCAGCGAAGCTGTTTCTATGCTGGCCTGCTGACGATGATTCTAGCGGCCCCACTAACCATACCGTTAGTGTTTTTACTGATGAGAAAAGTGCCTCGCTGATGAGTTTTACGGGACTCAATTTTAGATAAAACCAAAACCTGGTATTTGAAACCTGGTACCTGAAACCTGGTACCTGAAACAAGGAACCAGTAGCGAGCTGTCCAGTTTGGGTGCTGCCAGCACGCCGATCTAACCCCGACCGACGTCCTGAGGCGGCAACCACCGAACTGATCTACTATCGATAGCACCACAAAGGTACCGAAACATCAACAAACTTGACCTGAAGCTCAACCGCCCGAGCATGACTAAAAAGTGAAAATAACCATTTCACTCAACCAAGTGTTGGAATTATTGCAGCTTAAAGTCGCAGCGTATTTCTTGGGCAAACCTGATTGACTCAAAAAATCTATCCAAGCTGGCCATTTCTCCATCATCTCAGCACGCTTCTCAAATGAATACCAATGTCTTGATAGTGTGAAATCTGCTGTGTAGGTCTCATCAAATCCATTGTTGGGTTCAAGCAGATGTATTCCCCAACCATCTAGCCCAAACTCAAATGACGCAGCCTCAATGGCACGATAAAGTTCAAGTAGATCATCACGACCGGCGTCTTCAACATAGTTGCAATTAAGATATTCGAAGGGCGTTTTCATATCTCTTTGATCCTGAGGAATGCGCCGATGAGCTAATTTTGTTTCCGTGAAAAGGTAACTGCGACGACAGGTTCCAGCAGCTTCACCCGTGGGCCCCTTGTATTCATTACTAAAGGACCTCCACTCACGATTCATTTCCGCAGCATTAAGCCAACTGCCAGTCAACACATAATCGACATCATCAGTGTCACCAGCATGCATCGGCGTTAACAATGCTTGCATATATTTACTACCTTTGGATTTCGCGAATGATTCGTATTCTCGAGCTTGACTTCGCACATCGTCAAGACTCTTGCCATCATTCAAATGGCAGAAAAAATATTCGGAATACAACTCATCCTGAGTAGAAGCTTGTGGTGCTGAATACGCGGACAAAGAAAAAGAAAAAATGCCTAGAGCAAAAAATATTATGCTTTTATTCATGGGGTTTTATCCTTTTATATAATTGTTTTTAGTATCACTTTTTTTAGACTTCACTTTTTAGATTTCACCTTTGGTTGGTGTCCTCTTTCGCTTTACTTCTCATCGTTGGTTCCAAAACTAACAGCACAAGGAACCCCTAATTCTGTGCTTACGACGGTATATTAGGAGACGTCGTTAATTCGCTCAATAATAGTTCGATTCTTGTATGCTTAGAGTAGTTAAATGCTCAGAGCAGACAACGTCAAAAAACATTCTGTTTTATATTCGGAGGTATCGAGGTGCCTCAATAAGATTGAAAAAGAGGCACTGAATCGACAATGGGCGGCGGCTGAGGCCTAGCTTGTCCCCTTGAATGTTTTGGATGCGCAATTTTTACAGGCGATAGAGCGACACCAGCAAAAACACTAACGAGAAAAACTTTCTGAAGACGCTGGTGTTAAGGCATAGACCTGAATCCCGTCAGGAATGTATCGGTAATGCCGGTCAATAAGAATCTGACGCCTTCTCTCTTCAGCCTCAATTCTCCGAGCTTCGAATTGATAGACTTTATCGTCGATCAGCACCTTTATGGCAGGATGCTCTTTTACAACTTGCGTCCATGACTGGTCGAATAGCGACGACAGAGGCGCAAAGCGATTCGAGTGCGTGTGAAGGACACCGTCAATCGCAAAGCAGTTAACGCGAATGATCGGGCGCTCATCTCGATTAAGCTTAAGCCAGCAAGGTTCTGTGGCATCAATAGGGTAAGGCCATGTTACGGTCGGGTCACCTTGCTCTCCGGCAAACTCAATAGGTGTCGCATATCGAACCAAAAGTCGACCAACAAAAAGCACTAGCAACACGACGGTGATAGCTGCCAGCACCCTGCGACGCGTTAGTAATCTATTCACCATTATTCAATAGTCTCTGTAAGTTGCCGCTAACCATTACCTGATGGTCCTGCACGATTGTTGCCCATGGCTACTTTTTTAGCGACTTACAGGCATTACTGACTGTGACAGTGCTGTTTCCTGCATACTTTTTTCTGAATTCTGCTCTAGCGAAACCACGATACATGGCAAAAGAATAAGTATCACCGGAATCGAGAATACCATACCAAAGCCAACAGATATGGCGACAGGTTGTAAGGGCGCCGCGTGAATCGAATTACTGAAAATCAAGGGCGTCAAACCCAGTAAGGTTGTGATGCTTGAAAGAACGATCGGGCGAAAACGGTCATGTACAGCATTGAGCATTGATGTTTCAGAGCTTTGATTTGCATGGATACCTTCCATAGAACCGGCGTATCAACACCCTGCTGTCTGATCGCTTCGCATACTTCGAGCCCATTCATATGGGGCAAATTGACATCGAGTAGTATTGCTGCGTAGTCGTTTTCCAGCGCAAGTTTTAACCCTTGCGATCCAGTTGAAGCGAAGTCACAAACTATTCCTTCAAGTTCGCAATATGAGACAACCGTCTCTGCTAACGGTAAGCTATCTTCAACGAGTAACATCTGTATCGACATGGTTTAACTATGGCTCTACGATGCCAAAACGACCGCTAAACATATCTAGATTCGAAAATATTGTTCGCAGGATTGTCGGGTCGCCTTTCACATCAACCGAGTCGATCACTTCATCGATGGTACGCTCACCGCGCAGCATCGAAGCGAGATCTGCCCGCGTGCTCGCAATGTTGACGTCCGCGTTGTCATCTGTCGTATCTGCACGATGATGGATCGTACAGTGAGAGAGACCAAGAACATGTGTCTGGTCGATATCTGTAAAGGTCCAGTTAGCTGTGCCGCACGCCTCGCCGACATCCTGGTCTCGCAGACGAACACCAACTAAATCGAAAAGCATATCAACATCAAGCTGATCGGTGATATTGCGAGGATTGGCACCTACCCCATTACTGGCAGTGCGTAGTTCCATCGCCGCCGTCAAATACGAATCACGCCATGGGCCTGATTCGGCCTGATAGCCAAGCTGCTCGAAGGCATCTGCCTGTAACAGGCGCGCACCTTCATGTTCGGGTTCTGCAAATACCACGTGGTTCAAAAGCTCGGTCACCCAACGGTAATCGCCTTCGGTGAATGCATCGTGCGCTTGCTTAACCACAGCATCAGCACCGCCCATGGCAGCAACATACCGCTTGCCGCTGTCTTCCGGCGTGTGCGGGTTGAGATTAGCCGGATTGCCGTCGTACCAGCCAATATACCGCTGATACACCGCCTTGGCGTTATGGTGAATCGTGCCGTAGTAACCTCGGGTATGGCCGTGGCGAGCGAAACAATCAGGCAACACAAGGTCTTCGGCGATTTCACGCTGAGTTTCACCATGGTTCATACGACGCAAAGTCTGGTCGTGCACCCACCGATAGAGGTCACGCTGAAGTTCCAAATACTTAACCGCGTCGTCCCGACCAAAGCGTGGCCAATTGTGCGTTGAAAAGACGAGGTCCATGCGATCACCAAATATATCCAACGCTTCCTGAATATATTTACTCCATACCAGTGTGTCGCGAACCTGCGCACCACGAAATGGCAGCGCATTGTGCAAAGTATGCGTGCAGTTTTCAGCAATACACAAAGCACCGTGGTCGGGAAATAGGAAGTTCATTTCAGCCGGTGCCTCGGTGCCAGGCGTGTTCTGGAACACCACACGGACGCCGTCAATATCAAGCTCCGTACCCGTCAGAGAAATCTCCTCGGTAGGCCCAATCAGGTCGCCCTGAGCCAGAGGAATCGTTTTGCCAAGACCACAATCAACGTGTCCGAGCGGCCCTTTTGGCAACAGAATGCCAAATTGATAGAGCGCGCGACGGTTCATAACAGGCCCCGCTAACAGATTCTCACTGACCGCTTCACGAAGGAAACCCTCTGGCGCAAGAATACGCACATTACCAGCCTCAACATCCTCACGTGTTGTCACCCCGAGAATACCGCCATAGTGATCAGCATGACTGTGCGTGTACAGAACGGCCGTGACAGGTCTGGCACCAAGATGCTGGTTTGCAAGTTCAAGACAGGCCGCCGCGGTGACCGCTGTCGTCAAAGGATCGATCACGATCCAACCATTTTTCCCTTTAATGAAGGTGATGTTAGAAAGATCGTATCCACGACACTGCCATACGCCTGGCGCCACTTCGAAAAGGCCATGCACGGCATTCAGGCGCCCGTGTCGCCACAAACTTGGGTGAACGGAATCCGGTGACTGTTCCTGCTCGCGCATGAAATCAAAATCCGCAGTGTTCCAGGCAATACCGCCCAGTGGGCCTGCGATCGCACCCGTCGGGTGCTCAGCTATTTTGCCTCGCGTCGCACGCTCCCAATCACCGGGATCATCCAGTGTGAGTATGCTGCCCGCATGGCTATTCACTCGTTTGGTGAATTGAGATGGTCCTTTCGATTCCCGAGGGTCGGTCATACGGCTAAGCTCCTTGGTTTAGTTTAGCGCTTCATCAGAGGTCGGCGTAATCGCACTGTATACGTGTTCCGTCTCTGAAAGACAAGGTCATTGCAATAAGCGCAGATACAAAAAGAAACAACCTCGTGACCAGCGAACGTGATTTCAACCAACAGCAGGCTAAGCGGCATCGCGTCAATGCAAATCGAAACTAACGGCTAGTTCGGGAGTTGACCTATCTTTATAAATATTACTCTTCGGGAATCTGACACTGAGTATCATCTCTGGCCATCCGTGGCGATTTTGTATTGATGAAGCCTATCCCGAAGACGTTTTCAACGTCTACTGTGGCAAGAACTTGAGAGTACCGGGCAATGTCTACCCTCCAAGTCCAACAATGAAAACTTTGGTAAAGTTTTTGATCCGTTTCCTAAATATTGCTAGATCAGGAGCACCGCGTTTGAACCCTGCAGCCGCTAGATTCAATATTTCGGCGGCAGCCTTACCGGTTATTCCGGCTTTTTTGAGGTCAATATCTCCTTTTCCAGACGCAGCATTCAATGCTGATGCCAGCAACGCCTGAAAACGTGCGTGCGAGTCGAGCACGATATCACCACAAAGACGACTGTAATCGTCGAACAATTCATCGCCATGGTGAGATTCAGCCACCGCTTTTTGAAAGGGGCTATGTCTTGCCAGCAACGCATTCTCAACACGGACCTGCAATGCTGGGATCGTTTCAGCACCACTGCTTTCGCCCATCAGATGCTCTTGCGCACGTTTAAGAGCTCGCTCATGGATCGAGAGAGACACATAGCGGAATATTTCATCTTTATTATCGAAATACGAATACAAGGACGCTCGAGAAATACCCATGCGTTTCGAAATATCGTCCATCGCTGTTTTTCGATAGCCATACTGACTGAATTGCTCGCTAGCTGCCTGAAGAATCGCTTCGCGCTTGTTATCTTTTGTCATAACGACATTCTGACAAATGTTATTTAGTTAGTCGAGCTAATCAAGCCTAGCATGCTGCTACACAGAACTTAAATTGTAAAACCAGCACGCTGCCGAAGAACAGTTATTGACATTTCAGCCATATTTTGTCAATTTATCAAAATAATTTTATCTAAAGGAACCCTGACAATGTCAGACTCAAAACCTCTGGCAGGACAAACTGCCATCGTTACTGGTGCCTCAAGCGGTATTGGCCGAGCCATCGCCGAACATCTTGGTGACGCTGGCGCGCACGTTTATCTGACTGGAAGGACCGCCTCACTAATGGACGAGTGCAAGGCCCAAATCGAACAACAGGG
>CAXRCG010000126.1:0-21758 GCA_964228885.1 Pseudomonadales bacterium
ACTCTTCACCCGAGGTGGAATTGACACGAAACAGTATTCTGTCTTCTTCTGAGACATAAAGCATTTGCATTTGGCTGAGTGAATTACTCATCTCTACTCCTTTGTCACAGACTAATCTCTGGTAACAGCATCGATCAAGCATCAAGCTTTGGCAATTTTTTCCTTGGCCTAGCTGCCTATCATGTGCATGCCCGGATACCGGCTTCAAACCTCCTATATAAATAATTATTGATATAGATGGCACTTTTGCCATCCTTTGCTACAATATCAATATATTTTTATATAGCTTCACATGAACGTCTCCAAACACTCCTTTCCACCCCTAAGTGCATCGGGCCTAACCGCGTTTTGCAAGGCGACCGCTGACAGCCTGCGCCTAAATGTACTGAGGGCGCTGAAAAACGAGTCGTTTGGTGTCATGGAGCTATGTCAAATTTTCGGCATACCTCAACCGGGTATGTCCCACCATCTGAAAACGCTGCTTGCGGCGGGATTGGTTGCAACACGTCGCGAAGGGAATTCAATTTTCTACCGACGAGTAATCGTCAACAACAACTGCCCACTCGCCGAATTGACCGCAGAATTGTATTCGACAATAGATAACCTCACGCTGAAGCAAGAAGCAGCCAAACGCATGCAGGAGGTGTACGCGGAACGCGCCCAGCGATCTCGAGAATTTTTTAACAAGACGACAGACAAATTCAGCGAGAACCAAGAGCTCATCGCCGACTTTAGCCAGTATGCTGATGCCGTACTGGACCTAATATCGAACGAGGGCTTATCTCGAGAAAGCGAAGTACTGGAAGTTGGCCCAGGCAACGGAGAACTATTGAAAGAACTAGCTTCGCGCTTCAAGCAGGTGGTGGCCATGGACAATTCAGCACCCATGTTAGCCCGAGCCAAAAATGAATTAGACAACAATTGCCTGGGAAACATCGAGTTTCGTCACAACGACTTGGAACACATCAGCAACCAGGGTGAAGAATTCCATCTCATGGTGCTTAACATGGTGACCCATCACTTAGCTTCTCCTGCAGTGGCATTTAGCAGTGCAAGGAAACTTCTCAAACCGGGAGGATGCCTCTTGATTGTCGACCTTTGCCCGCACGATCAAGACTGGACCCGAGACGCATGTGGCGATCTCTGGCTAGGATTTGAACCCGAGGACCTTGATAAATGGGCCCTGCAACATAATCTATCAACTGGCCAAAGCCTCTACTTGGGACTCAAAAATGGTTTCCAAATACAGGCAAGGCTCTACCATAAACCCTCACTAGCCTAGCGCTTTTTTAACCGGAAAAACCAAAGAGAAACACTATGACCAACCAAGATTACAAGGTTGCAGACATTAGTCTTGCAGCATTTGGACAAGCAGAAATTGATCTCGCCGAAGCAGAAATGCCTGCTCTAATGGCTTTACGCACGAAATACAAGGAGGAACAGCCTCTGGCTGGTGCGCGCATAATGGGTTGCATTCACATGACAATCCAAACAGCTGTGTTGATGGAGACGCTGATAGAATTGGGTGCTGAACTTCGATGGTCGTCGTGCAACATTTTCTCAACCCAAGATCACGCCGCAGCAGCAATGGCTGCAAAAGGTATCCCCACGTTCGCTTGGAAGGGCGAAACCGAAGAAGAATTCAACTGGTGTATTGAGCAGACCATACTTGAAAATGGCCAGCCCTGGGATGCCAATATGATCCTTGACGACGGAGGCGATCTGACTTTAATGGTTCATGAGAAGTATCCACAGATGCTGGAAAAAATTCACGGCATTACTGAAGAGACTACAACCGGCGTGCACCGCCTACTTGAAATGCTTGAAAAAGGTGACCTTCGTGTTCCAGCTATAAATGTCAATGACTCCGTTACCAAGTCGAAAAACGATAACAAGTACGGCTGCAGACACAGCCTGAACGATGCAGTCAAGCGGGCAACAGATATGCTTATGGCCGGAAAGCAGGCGCTGGTCATCGGATATGGTGACGTCGGTAAGGGTTCTGCACAGAGTTTAAGGCAGGAAGGCATGATCGTGAAGGTTGTAGAGGTTGATCCAATCTGTGCAATGCAAGCATGCATGGATGGTTATGAAGTTGTATCACCCTACAAAGGTGGCATCAATACAGGTGCGATATCGGATATCGACAATCGTTTGATGGGCAACATTGACCTGATTGTTACCTGCACGGGTAATGTGCATGTGTGTGATAAGAACATTCTGAGCACCGTGAAACGTAACGCAATCGTTTGCAACATCGGGCACTTTGATACCGAGATAGACACCCAATTCATGAGAGACAACTGGAAGTGGGAAGAAGTCAAACCACAGGTCGACAAGATTTATCGCAGTGATGATGCAAAAGATTACGTTATTCTTTTGTCTGAAGGCCGCCTTGTGAACCTTGGTAACGCGACCGGCCATCCTTCACGCATCATGGACGGCTCTTTTGCCAATCAAGTGCTTGCGCAGATGTATCTCTATGAGCGCGCCTGGGCTGATCATGATCAGCAACAACGGCAAGAAGTGACCGTCGAGGTTTTGCCCAAGGCACTTGACGAGGAAGTTGCCAGCTACATGGTGGCAGGTTTCGGTGGCTTGTTAACGCAGCTTACCAATAATCAGGCAGACTACATAAATGTGCCTGTTGAGGGTCCTTTCAAGCCAGAGGCTTACAAATACTAGCTTCCATAAATTACCCACATCAAATTACCCGCGGCGCCCACAACATCTCTGGTCAACGCGGGTAAGTTCCCTTTCCCACAATATTTCCCTTTAATACATTTCCCCTCGACCAGCTCGCGGCGATGAGGGAGAATGGCCGTCCTCTCGCGACGACTCAACACTATGATGAAATCAGAATTATCCGATCTGCTTGACCTACTCGATCTTGAGCAGATCGAAGTCAATATGTTCCGGGGCACCAGCCCTTCAGAAGGATGGCAGCGGGTATTTGGTGGTCAAGTTATCGGGCAAGCGTTGGTAGCTGCATCACGAACTGTTGAAGACGTCGCCAGAGCCGCGCACTCGTTACACGGTTATTTCCTAAGACCAGGTGACACAACGATTCCAATTTTATACACCGTAGATCGGATACGGGATGGCAAAAGTTTTACCACTCGAAGAGTCGTTGCGGTGCAAAAAGGGCGACCCATATTCAGCATGTCTGTGTCTTTTCAGGTCACAGAAAAAGGTCTTGAACATCAGGTGGAAATGCCTGACGTACCACCCCCAGAGTCCTGCATCAACAGTCAAGATATGCGCGCGCAATATCTCGACGACATTCCCGAGGAATTCAGAAACAGAATGACTCAACAGCAGCCCATAGAAATGAGATTCACCGAGCCTTTCAACGAATTTAAACCCGACAAGATGGCGCCGACCCAGAGTGTCTGGATTAAAACAGCAGACACGATGCCATCAGACATTCGTGTGAATCAGTGTCTGCTTGCTTATGCCTCTGATATGACCTTGATCGACACTGCAGCACGTCCACACGGCATCGGCTGGACAGAGGGGAACTTTCAAATGGCGAGTCTCGATCACGCTATGTGGTTTCATCGGCCATTTAAGACCGACGAATGGCTCTTATACACCCAGGACAGTCCATTCTCGGGCGGCGCCCGCGGTCTCGCAAGAGGTGCTTTTTACACAAGATCCGGCGAACTGATTGCATCAGTTGCGCAGGAAGGTCTCATGCGACTGCACGAGTGAAGCAAATCAGAATCAGCCTCAATCGTGCTGCACGCTAGTGCCGAACCTTTGCCATTGACAAATTCGAGGAACACACTTAACGACTAGTCCGTCTGCATCTTGCATCCCTTGCACCCACTTATCATAGGTCAAACATTGGAAGTAAAGACCTGACGTAAAAGTGATTCTTTGGTTATTCTTGAAGACCGCTTACACGAACACAGATAAGCTCACCTTATCTCGCCCAATACCCAAGCATGATAGACGCAGGGTCACTGTACAATTTAAATACCTGTTAACATAATGTCTTGATTAGACTTTGCTGGTAGGCGCCGATTGACTGTATTTCGGGAAATGCTTCTGTCCGGCTATTCAGTGCCAATTGGCAATACACTCAATTCATAAGACTCGAAAAGAAAAGGATTAAAAGTGACGCTCAAGAATGCGGATCGTCTTTCCAGTGTGGAAGCCATCAAAGAAAATTTTGAATCACGAAACTATATTTGTAACACACAAATCGCCACAGCCGTTTTTCTTGCTTATCATCTTGAAAAACCCATTCTGATCGAGGGTCCTCCCGGTGTCGGTAAAACCGAACTAGCAAAAACCTGTGCTGAACTATTGGAGCTCGAGTGTGTTCGACTACAATGTTATGAAGGCCTCGATGAATCAAAGGCCATTTACGAGTGGAAATACGGCAAACAGCTATTATACACCCAGGTGCTAAAAGAAACTCTAGGCGAGATTCTTGACGGTGCAAAAGGTTTACATGAATCTGTTGTGAAACTTCATGAATTCGGCGATGTGTTTTTCTCAGAGGACTTTCTAGAACCTCGCCCGCTGCTTAAAGCACTTAACCACGATGAGGGTTGTGTACTCCTTATTGATGAGGTCGACAAATCTGACCATGAGTTTGAGTCTCTGCTGCTTGAAATGCTATCGGATTTCCAGCTGTCAATTCCAGAAATCGGCACCGTCAAAGCTAATCCAAAGAAGAAACCACTTGTTTTCTTGACCAGCAACAACACCCGGGAGATCAGTGATGCATTGAAACGACGTTGTCTGCATCTGTACATTCCTTTCCCAGATGCGTCGCTTGAACGACAGATTGTTCAGGCAAGGGTTCCTGAAATCGCTGAGAACCTTAGAGATCAACTGGTGACGTTTATTCAAGAACTGAGAGATATGGACTTGAAAAAAGTCCCAGCTATAAGTGAGACAATAGACTGGGCAAGAACGCTCATTCTGCTACACACTGAATCACTCGATGCAGAACTTGTGAAGCAAACGCTCAATGTCATTCTGAAGTTCCAAGAAGACATCGAGACAGCAGAAGCCGATGTGCAAAACCTAACCAATAAAGCACTCAAGCAAGCCTGATCGCTCAATGGACTCAACCCTCGTAGATTTTGTAAAGGCGCTTCGAACGGCCGAAATCAAAGTTTCACCCGCTGAAACTCTTGACGCTATGGAGTGTTTGGACCTCGTTGGTTTTACTGATCGCAACTTTCTTAAAGATTCTCTTTCTCTCGTCTTGTCAAAGACCCCGGAGGAAAAAGAAGCCTTTGACGCCTGTTTTGACCGCTTTTTTGCCTTCGAGAGCTTTCGGCGAATCGGACCAGACGGCGAATATACGCTTGATGCCGATGATGGAGATACTGACGCGGAAGGAGAACAGGCTGAGGGAGAGGGCTCACAGGCTAGTTCCGGAAAAGGTCAAGGCGGTGGCGCTGGCGGAGAAGAAGCTTCGGAATCAGATAGCAACGAACCTCTCGATACCTCACTGGATCCAGAATCTCCACTGGGTCAATTGCTGCTTTCAGGCTCAAGAACGGAGCTTGTTGTGTCCATGGCTGAAGCGGGACGTACTGCCGAAGTAAACCAAATCGTGGTGTTTACACAAAAAGGACTCTACACCCGAAAGATCATGGATGCGATGGGGCTGAAAGGATTACAAGACGAAATTGGCATGCTTCAGGCTAATGAGCGCGAGGGTGCCGAGCAGATCCCCCAAAATCATCTGGCAAAACGATTGACCAAAGCTCGGGATCATCTTCGAGAGCAGGTAAGAGACTACGTCGAAAAACAATTTTTTCTGCATGCCGATGAGTCAGGAAAACAGTTGCGAGAAGAACTGCTGAAAAAGGTGAAACTTTCTAACCTTGAAAAGCGAAATTTCAAAGACGTCCAGGAAATTGTTTTCAAGATGGCTAAGAAACTCGTCGCCATCCATTCAAAGCGAAGAAAGACCTACAAGCGCGGTCAACTGGACGTGCGTAAAACCCTTCGACACAACATGCAGTACGACGGCATGCTGTTCGACATACACTGGAAGGCTCACAAGGTAGATAGGCCAAAGGTTATGTGTATTTGCGACGTTAGCGGGTCAGTAAGTAATTACTCTCGTTTTCTCCTTATGTTTCTTTACAGCCTCGCCGACGTCATCCCGAAAGTTCGCTCTTTCGCTTTCTCATCTGATTTGGGGGAGGTCACATCTCTTTTCCAAAACAGCCAAGTTGAAGAAGCAATGGCTAGGACTATGCGTGATTACGGTAACGGCTCAACTGACTATGGCCGCATGCTCATGGATTTCAAGAATCACTGCATGGATGATGTCGACAACAAAACAACAATCATCATCCTAGGAGATGCTCGCAATAATTTTGGCGATCCGAAAGCTGAAATTCTTCGCGAGATGTACGACAAAAGCAAGCGCGTTATCTGGTTAAACCCGGAACCCAGATCGAGCTGGACCGTAGGTGATGCAGAAATGGGCAAATATGGCCCCGCATGCCACCAGACAGAGGTGTGCAATTCTCTGACGCACCTTGAACGTGTTGTATCTAACCTCCTCAAGACTGCCAATTAGCCGACGCCTCATACCACCTAGTAAACCCACACCACGTCCCCAATCTAGTATTACCCAAACCAAAATTGTGGTAGCCTTCTCTTACCACCACAATCCGTGTGATCAGGTCAACGTCATCCATCTCTCAAAAGCATCACATCACAGCAAAGTCATGTCATGAGGGCGATCGTTATACCCTAACGAAAAACATATGAACGCGAAAGAACCCAACACAGCGTCGCTCATAGACGAACTTGGCACACCGCTTGTACGCTATCTGGCAAAAAAAGTCAGAAACAACGAAGATGCCAATGATCTCGCCCAGGAAGCTTTCCTTCGAATGCACAGGTTCCAGCAATCAAGCGAACTAGACAATGCCCGCGCTTTCCTTTTTCGTACGGCCAACAATCTAATCATTGATCAAATCAGGCGTGACAAAGTGCACGACAAATACCTGAGCTCGGAAATGCTGCCAGAACAATCGGACGAAAATGAAGATAAATTCGCCCCCTCAGCGGAACGAACAGTCTCTGCAGAGCAGCAACTCGACAAGATTTATCAAGTTGTCGAAAAAATGCCTGTCAAGGTAAAAAGAGCGTTTCTGCTTCATCGTGAGACAGATATGAGCTATTCAGAAATCGCAGTTGAAATGGATGTCTCCGCAAGTATGGTGGAAAAGTACATCAGTGAAGCGTTGAAGCTGCTTAGAAAAGAAATCAAATCGGGCGAATCATAGAGCGATACATTGAGGGCAAAGCTCTGTCAGGTTAGTCTTTAGCCCACGTCCGTGATTTTCCATTCGCCAGCTGTAAAAGCGATTTCGTGACATCCTGATAACATAGCCAGCGCGAATTTCGATAAACCGACACGCGCCCTATGTCACCACATGTTAGCAAACTCACCTAGGCAACGATTCTAAGTAGGCCAGATCGATTTTGGCCACATATGATTCTAAAAATACTCCTCTGTAATTGAAATTCATTTTTATTTAATTTTTTTTCCATTTTTATTGGGGGGTTTCCTCGCTTGTTCGTCTCATAGTTACCAGTGAATTTTTCACTGATGGATAACTGCGCCTAGCAGTTCTTCTATAATTTGAAATTACCTTTTACTTGGGGGAAACATCCATGTTGAAAAAGACTCCATTAGCGAGTGCTATCAGCTCTATCACCCTCGCAACTGCTCTCGCTGCTACGTCTGCAGCAGTACCAGTATTTGCGGCGGATGACGAAACAATGATTGAAGAAGTCGTGGTCACGGGTTCTCGAATCAAGCGTGCTGACTTCTCGTCAAACGCGCCTGTTGCCACAATCGGTTCTGACCAGATTGACATTACCGGAACCATTAACACTGAATCACTGTTAAACACGATGCCACAAATGGTTCCCGGTTTTGACCGTACTTCGAACAACCCAGGTAATGGTACAGCTACCGTCGACCTGCGAGGTCTGGGCACAGCCAGAACACTTGTGCTGGTCAACGGGACTCGTGCTAATCCAACGACTCAGGGCGGTACTGTTGATATCAATAATATCCCTGCGGCCTTGATCGACCGTGTTGAAGTACTCACCGGTGGGGCATCAGCCGTTTACGGATCTGACGCGGTTGCCGGTGTTGTCAACTTCATCATGAAAGATGACTTTTCAGGTGTGAGCTTTTCTCAAAGTGCCGAACAAACAGAAAATGGTGATGCTGCGTTGTACAGTACAAACCTGACAATCGGTGCCAACTTTGACGATGGCCGCGGTAACGTCGCTGTTAACTTGAGTTACACCGATCGTGAAGATTTGTTCCAGGGCGACAGAGACTTTTCAACATTCGCCCAGTTTGATTCAACCGATGCAAACGGCAACCCAATCCTCATCGACGGCGGCTCATCAGGCGTTCCAGGCACATCTATCTTTGCTGGTGCCCTGGGTACTTTTTCGCCTGATTCGTTTGGTGTAACGTTCGACCCAAATGGTGCTGTGCGACCTTTTATCACATCAGGCAGCAACAACGACTTCTACAACTACGCACCCGTTAACTACATTCAGCTGCCACAGGAACGTTACCAGGCAACTGCACTGGGTCACTACGAGTTTATGGAAGGTCATGAAGCATATGGTCGCGCTATGTATACCTCTTCACGCGTACCCCAGCAATTAGCGCCAACACCAATATTTGCCTCAGGTTCAACATTTACGCTCGACGGAAGCCCTTTCTTCCCAGCCGCGACACAGCAGATTCTTTCTGACGCGTTTGGCGATGGTGAAGATACCGATGGGGATGGTATTGATGATACGGCATCGGCGTTTGTTCGTCGTCGCTTGGAAGAGGTTGGTCCTCGTATTTCTGATGACCTGTACACAGGCTTTCAAATCAAAGGCGGTATTCGAGGAGAAATCCCCAATACGACCTGGACTTACGATGCCTATATCCAAGAAGGTAGTGTGACTAGCGCAAACACACAGTCTGGTAACGTTAACAGAGACCGTTTTGCGCAAGCTTTGTTACTAGACCTTGCAGCTGATCCTACCGGCGGCACCTGTGCCGATACTTCGGCCAATGGTTCAACGACTAGCTGTGCGCCAATCAACATATTCGGCGCGGGCAACATCTCTGAAGATGGCGCGGCATTCTTACGAACTGCCGTTGCTGCTATCGGCGAGTTTGATCAGACCGTTGCCAGCATCAACTTTGCAGGCGAATTATTTCAAATGAGTGGCGGCGCTGTTGGCGCGGCATTTGGTTATGAGCACCAGTCTCACGCTGCTGACTTCCGACCATCTCAGGACCTCGCAGCAGGCACCATTGCTGGCTTCAATGGTTCTCCTGCATCTGGCGGCGCATATCGCGTAGATTCTTACTACGGTGAGTTGTACGTGCCTCTACTACGTGGCATGGCGATGGCTGAAGCAGTTGATCTAGAGTTAGCTTATCGTTCTTCTGATTACTCCACAGTCGGTACTGTTGATAGCTTTAAAGTGTCCGGTTCTTGGGCATTCAACGAGCAAGTCAGATTACGTGCGGGTTTCAACACGGCAGTTCGTGCGCCAAACATTGGCGAGCTGTTCTCTCCACAGGGCGAAGGATTCCCTGGATCAACTGACCCATGTGCCGCTGAAGGCGCGCCATCAGCAGCAGTAGAAGCAATTTGTATTGCAACTGGCGTTCCAGCCGGCGTTGTCGGATCTCCTGCGATCAATCTCGCAGCGGGTCAGGTTAGACAGCTCTCTGGCGGTAATCCAAACCTGAGCGAGGAAGATGCTGAAACGCTGACGGTCGGTATCGTCATCGAACCTGAAATGATCGAAGGACTGACGTTAAGCGTCGACTACTTTGACATTGAAATCGAAGACGCTATCTCATCTTTTGGTGGTGGTGCCAACAATGTTTTAACAACTTGTTATGACGCAGCAAATGCACAGGGCGGCGCTGGTTCACCTTTCTGTAACGCTGTAACGCGTCGAGCAGACGGTACCATTGACTTCGTTTCTGTTACTCAACAAAACGTTGCTTCTATCACGCTAAACGGCGTTGACCTGCTGGCTAGCTATGACACTGAATTGTTTGGTGGCAACATGCGAATCAACTACGTAGGTACATTCACAAACGAAAGTGACTTCACACCATTTGAAGGCGGCGACGTTATTACATGTGCCGGAGAGTTCGGCAACGACTGTGGTGAGCCTTTACCTGAGTACAAGCACCGTGTGACTGCCAATTGGTCTCGTGACAATCTGACAGCACAACTGTTGTGGAGATATATTGGCGAAACCAGTGATGATGACGAAGGGACAGTCTACTTTGTTGAAACACTGGATGGCGAAAACTACTTCGATGCGGCAGTATCATACGCATTCAATGACAATTTCGCTGTGAACGTCGGTGTTGATAACTTGCTCGACACTGACCCACCCATCCTTGGTGATAACCAGGAGCAGGCAAACACATACCCAGCAACATACGACGTTTTCGGACGTACATGGTATGTAAAAGGTTCTGTTACTTTTTAAGTACTCTCTGAGTGCTTGCTAAGTAAGCCGAACTGGCTTGTGGCAAAATCGAAGGGCGATAAGTTTACTTATCGCCCTTTTTTTTGCTGCTTCGACACTCAAACTGCTTTAGCAGCTAGGACCTTTGTGCCAGTTTTTTACACAGCAATGGTCAAAAACAGTTAATATCGACGCATGACGCATCAAGACAAAAATTGGTCAGAATACTGGCAAAATGAAGGAGCCGAAGGCGAAGTCTTCGTCAACAAACAAGGTGGCAAACATCCTTTTTTAGCCGAATACTGGCAGCAACTATTCCGAGAACAAAAACCCGACGCCCGTGTCATCGATATCGCGGCAGGTGCAGGTTCAATATTCTCTCATCTGCCAAAAACTCATCAATTTGAATTACACGCAGCAGACATTTCCGAGCCTGCCCTCACACTTCTGAAACAGCGGATACCCATAACCACGGTGCACGTTTGCCCGGCGACCAAATTACCTTTACCTGACGGTAGCTTTGACTTTGTGGTTAGCCAGTTTGGTGTGGAATACGCAGGTATAGCTGCTTTTATCGAAGCCGCCCGACTCGTCAAACCCGGAGGGCAGCTTTCACTGTTATGCCATTACCAGCGTGGTTATATCGACGGCAAGAATCAGAAAATGCTAGAAGCTGCAAAAATAGCCAAACACAGCAGCTTTATCCCAGATGCCCGGGCGCTGATCACCAGCGCGTTCAACATCGCCACGTCATCTTCAACAGCATCTTCTCATGCGGTGGCGCTGGCAGCACAAAAGCGATTTGCCGGGTCTCAACGAACTATCGAACACGCAATAAAGCTCTGCCCCGACGGTGCGCACGCCCATCTCTACTTCGGCTTTAAGCAACTGTATGACAGGCGCAGCGCCTATGATCTTGCTGATATCACCAATTGGCTGAAAGAGATGTCAGCAGATATTGACAGAAACATCATGAGGCTGACGGAAATGTGTAATGCGGCTTCATCAAAATCAGATATCAAAAAAATCACACAGGCACTCAGCGAGAGAAACTTTATTGGCATCACTCAGGCACCAGTTACCCTACCAGAGCACAAGCTACCAGTTGCTTGGGCAATTAACGCATTTAAGGAATGACGCCCAACACTCATTTGAGACGAGGTAATAAAATTAGATGCCTAATCAGGCTTTGCTTAACTCAGCACTATCGGCCCACAAATCAGGCAACACCACTCTCGCCGAGCAGCGATATCTTGAGGTCATCAATGACCCAGAAAATGCTGCTCTGGTAGGTGCGGCAAAACAATTACTGGGGTCACTCTACTCTAGCCTCGGTCAATATCCTGAAGCTGAGGAGCACATGCTTGCATCTCTAGCTCTTCAGCCAAAACAACCCCATGTCCGAAATAATTTGGGAATTTGCTACAAGCGCCAAGGTAAATTCCAACAGGCCATGGAAAACTTTAATCTGGCGATATCCCTCAAACCAGACTATCTGGCAGCCTACAAGAACCTGATCAACCTGTTTATGAGCCATGCGATGTATGCTCAGGCAGCTGAAATAACACAAATAGCACGAGGTGTCTTTCCTCAAGACCTCGCGCTGACCCAACAATTGGCGCTCGCCAAACAGGGACTGAAGCAATACAAGGAGGCATTGCAGCTTCTACGTGCATTGCACCATCAAGCACCCGAGGACCCCTCGATAAGTCACAACCTAGCCGTCACCCTGAGACTAAATAACAATCCCACAGAAGCACTTGAAATCTTTGAACGTCTTCACGCTGCAAACCAAACGCCAAGCTACGAACTTCTTCAAAACAAAGGCAATGCACATGCAGACCTTGGCCAACTCGAGCAGGCAAGCGAATGTTTCAGACAGGTCATCAAGCTTCAGCCAAATTACGTCCCCGCGCACGAAAACTTGACCTCGATTCTCTGGACACTCGGCCAACGGTCCAATTTCGTTGACTCATATCGGGAAACCATCGAGTCAGGCTCATCCGATGTGCCGGTTCAACTAGCTTATGTTGAGGCGCTGTTAGCCGCCAAGGAACCGGATCGGGCATTGGCTTTTATTGCTACCACAGACTCCTTTCTCGACCCCGAGGAACAACAAGTCGCTGATTTTATTGCACGTTGTCATCTAGCTCGAAATGACACGGAGACCGCTATCAAGTATCACAAACGGGCCTGTACAACCCGAGAAGCAGCTGTTCCCTACTGGACTGATTATGCCATTACAATGATTCTTGCGGGAAAAATTGAACAGGCATCAGATATTTTGGAACAGTTAGCCGAGAGAGACCCTGCCGACCAGATGGTGCTTGCGCATCTTTCCCTGTGTTGGCGCATGCTTGATGACCCAAGGGCGCGCAAACTTAACAACTTCGATCTTGTTGGCGAATATGTGCTACCGACTCCACCGGAGTTCTCATCTCTCGCTGAATTTAATACAGCTCTGGACGAATGTTTGACTGAGTACCACACCAGCAAACACCACCCTCTGGAACAAACGCTGCGACAAGGCACACAGACTCAGGGCAATTTGTTCGCAAGAGAAAACAGGCTGCTTGAGCTGCTGAAGAACAGTTTCCGCGAAGTCATCACCCGACACATCAAAAGAATGCAGGATATACCTCCACCATATTTTGGATTTTCGACCGAGCGCGACTTTGATTTTGCTGGCTCCTGGTCGGTGCGACTTAGGAATCAGGGATTCCACACCCAACATATTCATCCCATGGGCTGGTTCAGTTCAGCCTATTATGTGAAGCTGCCGCCGGAACTTGAGTCCAGTGCCGATGACGCAACACCAGATAACCAAGGTGGCTGGATCAAGTTCGGAGAACCCAACTTAAAATGTACGCCACCACTAGAGGCGCAACATATTATTAAACCTGAGGCAGGCAAGCTCATCTTGTTTCCCTCTTACATGTGGCATGGAACTATTCCGTTTAAATCTGCAAAAACAAGAACGACTGTCGTGTTTGATGTCGTTCCTTCTGACGGTTGATCGTATTTAAAACAAGCTATCCGCTTGTCCATATCTAATGTTCTTCGACGCACGACGAACAATACAACATGCTATAATTCACTCATCTATTCACAATCGGAACCATTTTATGCGGCGTTTATTTTTCCCTTTCTTGGCAGTGTTTTGCTTGACCGCTCCGCTGTCAGATGGCTTCGCCCAAATATCAACCAGCTCTGCAGATTTCGATACACAGACAATCACGCTGGCACTCACTCAAGAACCTCCTCAACTTAATAGCATGAAAGCAACCGATCAGGTTAGTTCGCTGATATTAGGTCATGTAATGGAGGGTCTTCTTAGCTACGATCGTCGCGGGAAAATTATTCCCGGTGTCGCGGAAAAATGGGAAATCACCTCGACTGGCGCGACTTTTTGGTTGCGCAAAGACGCCAAGTGGAGTGATGGGAAATCTGTCACCGCAGACGACTTTTTGTTCGCTTGGCAAACAGCGCTTAAACCTGAGACCGCATCGGAATACAGCTTTATACTCTATTCAATAGGAAACGCAGAAGACATTAACAAGGGCGAGAAACCAACCGAGTCGCTTGCTGTCACTGTTGTTGACAACCACACCTTAACTGTCGAGTTCGACGCTCCTATCGGCTATTTTGACAAACTTGTAGCCTTCACCACTTTTTTTCCAGCTCGACGTGATTTTTTTGAAGCTCGGGGCGATAGCTATGGAGCCGATGCAAACGATCTCCTCTACAACGGCCCATTTAAACTGACTGATTGGGTTCACAGTGCATCCTTGAAAATGGTAAAAAATGAACACTATTGGGACAGAGATAATATCCACTTAAATGCAATCAACGCTGACTACATTACAGAGGACTCACGGGCGAGATTAAACCTTTACATTGACGGTAAGATTGTCCACACCCGACTCGATGGGGAAACCTACAAAGATGCCCTGACCCAGCGACAGCGAATTCGCAGCTTTACTACAGGTTCAGTGTTCTACCTAGAATACAATTTTCGCGAAGGAAGGATAACGAAAAATCGAAATTTACGTAAGGCTATCCAACATGTATTTGACCCGGAAGAATTCGTTAACAAGGTGTTAGCCACCCCTGGAAATCTACCAGGCCGAAGCCTCTTCCCAGTCTGGCTCGGTGGCGTCGAAGATAAATTCCGACGTGAATACAAAGCCGTTGAGCCTAAGATCGATGTGGCACTCGCAAGAGATTACCTTGAAAAAGCAAAGGTAGAACTAGGTGTGGAGAAAATACCACCGCTCATATTACTCGTCGGGAACTCACCGACATCAGCAAAACAAGCAGAGTATTTACAAGGAGTATTCAAAGAAAAACTTGATATAGATGTCAAGATCGACATACAAACCTTTAAACAACGTCTGGCAAAAATGACATCCGGCGATTTCGATATGGTCGCTGCTGGCTGGGGTCCAGACTTTGATGACATCATGACTTTTGGGGATCTGTTCGCATCATGGAACTTGAATAATCGAGGCAGATATCATAATCCCGAATACGATAGGCTCGTCCGAATAGGCATGACAAGTGCAGACCCCAAAACAAGAATGGACGCGATGGGAGAATTACAGAAAATTCTCACTGAAGATGCGGTCATCATTCCACAATACGAACAAGGTGTTATTTACCTCATGCATCCAAAAGTTAAGGGTGTCGTACGCAGGGTCGTGGGCGCAGACCCTGATTTTCGACGTGCCAGAATAGTCAAGTAGTACACCAATGTTAGCGTACACACTAAAGAGATTGTTGGCTGGCGTTGTCACCGTCTGGTTTATTGCTACTGCTACATTTATTGCAATGCACTCTGTGCCTGGCGACCCGCTGATGAACGACAAAGCCGTCACAGCAGAAATTCGGGCAAATCTTGAAAAAAAATATGGTCTAGACAAGTCAGGCCCGGAACAGTACCTCATTTTTATGAGTAACATGTTGAATGGGGACTTCGGTATTTCCTTCACTCAGCAGAACAGAAAAGTTAATGACATTATACGAGATCATTTTCCTGTTTCCGCCACACTAGGTTTGTTAGCGGTCTTTTTTGCAGCCGTAGGAGGCATCATATGGGGCGCGCTAACAGCGATCTACCGCAATCGCCTGCCGGATATCATCATCATGTTTCTCGTTATCCTTGGCATTTCAGTACCCAGTTTCGTGTTCGCTGCGCTTGGACAGTTAAGCCTTGTTAAAATCAATCAACTTCTCGGCTCCTCTGTGATTCCCGTAGCGGGCTGGGGCACCTTTGGACACATGTTGGTCCCCGCTCTCGTTCTCGGCCTTGGTACCATGGCACTACTCACCCGCCTCATGCGGTCTTCTATGCTTGAAGTAGTCAATGAAGATTACATTAAAACCGCCAAGGCCAAGGGGCTCTCGCCGATGAGGATATTCTTCAAGCACCAACTGAGAAATGCTATTTTGCCCGTTTTGACAGTCCTTGGCCCCCAAATTGCGGCGATTACAACAGGCGGGTTCGTGGTAGAACTAGTTTTCGCCATCCCTGGGCTTGGACGATATTTCGTTCAAGCGGTACAGCAACTAGACTATACGGTGATCATGGGGACAACCGTATTTTATGGCGCATTTCTTGTTTTTATGGTGATTCTAGTTGATATCATTTACGGCTTTGTCGATCCTCGGGTGCGCCTCCAGTAGGCATCGAGCGAAACCAAGGCAAAGAGCGATGAAGCGCCAATCTGAGTAACAAAGAGCTATGACTGACTCAACATTATTGAAAACTCCAATGCGAGCTGTTGGCAAACTGGATTTTTCCCCTACGGACACACTACAAAGCGCCGAGCAAATCTCCCGACCTTCTTTATCCTACTGGCAGGATGCTTGGATTCGATTGAAGAAAAACACGCGAGCGCTTGTTTCACTTTACATCATCATAGGTCTAGCGCTTTTTACGCTGGTAGGCCCAATCATATGGCAAGTTGACCCCGCGCTTCAGGATCTGAATCAGTTGTCACAGGCGCCCTCTTTGCCGAAACCGGCGATTTTTGTTGAAGAACACACCCGTTGGGAAGGCATTGTGCTTGAGAACTTTCCCGCCGAGCCAGAAGAGTTTCTGGACGTGCTTCCAGCGCCAACCAACCTGCGTACAGCAGAGGCGGCAACGACCCAAGCCGTCCGAATAGTTTGGAACCCCGTTATTGGGGCTGGTGGGTATGCCGTCTACAGAAACCAACACCTCCCGGAAAGTATCAATGACCTTGGTTTACCGCTTGGGACAAAGCTCGCAGGAAACGAAGTGAGCTACGAAGATCGTCTAAACCTTGAGAGTCGCGATTACTATTACTCCATTGTATCAACTGACGGATATGATGAGTCTGACAGTTACATTACTTTAAAAGTAACGCCCAACCTTGCTATTACAAGAACAGAAGCTTTGTCTCGGGGACTTATTACTGAAGACTCAAAGGTCGCAAATGGCGAAACGATCAATCTTGAGTTCCATCCATTTGGCACCGACTATCTCGGTCGCGACATGCTCGCCCGTCTAATGGAAGGCGCAAGAGTTTCCCTTTTTATTGGCATCGTCGCACCTTTTCTTTATGTCATGTTCGGCATTTTCTACGGTGGTTTCGCAGGCTACTTCGGCGGCAATTTGGACGCGGTTCTCATGCGATTTGCAGACTTTGTCGTCGCGCTCCCTTTTCTCCTGTTCATGATTCTGTTCAAGATTGCTTTTGGCATCGGACCAGGTGAAAGCGGTATCTTACCGATGCTTATAGCGTTGGTGCTGCTGGGTTGGCCAGCAACGGCCAGACTTGTTAGGGGGCAGGTTTTACAAATCAGGACGCAGGGCTATATCGAAGCAGCTAGACTATTGGGCGCAAAAGATCACTATCTGATCATTCGTCATATCATCCCTAACACGATGGGTGTGATTTTAGTGACGCTAACCTTCGCCGTGCCAGTAGCTATCTTCACGGAGGCCTTTTTGTCATTTATTGGTATGGGGGTAGCACCCCCCACACCCTCATGGGGCTCGATGTGTAACGAAGGCGTTAAAACCATGCTAAGCCACCCGCATGAACTGTTCTTTCCTGCATTGTTTATCAGCATCACCGTTCTCGCATTCAACTTACTTGGTGACGGGTTAACCGAGGCACTTGATTCACGCATGCGATCGAGGGAATAGTGATGGCAGACTCAATACTAGAGGTAACTGATCTCAACGTCGAATTTGCAACCTATGGCGGCCGAGTGAAGGCCGTACGAGGTGTCAGTTTCGACGTCAAAGCCGGAGAAACTCTGGCGATCGTCGGAGAGTCCGGTTGCGGGAAATCGGTCACGGTACAGTCATTAATGGGCATTATCCCAATGCCACCAGGTGAAATTACTGGCGGGGTCGCGAAACTCAGCGGCAAAGATATTCTCGGATTAACTTCTAAAGAATCGAACGAATTCCGCGGTGTGAAAATAGGCATGATTTTTCAAGATCCTATGACCTCGCTGAACCCTACAATGACAATCGGTGATCAAATCGCCGAAACGTTAATGGTACATCGGGGCATGGGGAAAAAGGATGCATTTGATCGAGCGGTTGAGTTACTTGACAAAACCAAGATCTCTGAAGCTGCAAAGCGAGCAAAACAATATCCCTTCGAATTCTCCGGCGGTATGCTACAGCGGGCTATGATCGCGCAAAGCCTAGCCTGCAACCCCTCTCTATTGATTGCAGATGAGCCAACAACGGCACTGGACGTCACCATTCAAGCACAAATTCTTGAGTTAATGTCTGAGCTTCAGCGCACCGAAAACATGTCGATTATTCTTATCACTCACGATCTGGCGGTGGTCGCTCGCATGGCGGACAGAGTTGCGGTGATGTATGCAGGTCAGATCGTTGAGTCTGGCACGGTCGATGAAATTTTTTACGAATCAGCGCATCCCTACACGCTCGGACTCCGAGCCGCGATGCCATCAAATAAGACCACCCGCGAGAAAAAGTTAACACCGATTCTCGGCAGCCCTCCAGATTTATTTCATCCTCCTTCGGGTTGCGGCTATTTCGCCCGATGCCCTTATGCCATGAAGTCCTGCGAAAAGATGCTACCACCAGAAAGTCTACTCACACCCGATTCAAACCACCAATCCAGATGTTGGCTCCAACACCCGGATGCACCAAAGGTCCAGGAATTGTTTCAACCCGGCCGCTCGCAAGAGGAAGACGCTGATGCTGGTTAAAACAGAAAATCTGAAGAAGTACTTTCAGATTGGCCGAGGTCAAAATTTGCACGCCGTCGATGGACTCTCTATAGAAATTGCTGAAAATGAAATTCTAGGCTTAGTTGGAGAGAGCGGTTCAGGAAAATCAACCTTTGGTAAGACGCTGATTGGGTTACATCCTGCCACTTCAGGCAAAGCTTATTATAAAGGGGAGGAATTACCACAGAGATTCACCGCCGCGGACCATTTGAAATTCTCTCGGGAACTTCAAATGATTTTTCAAGACCCTTACTCCTCTCTCAATCCAAGAATGACGGTGTTAGATATCGTTGGCGAAGGCATCTCAATTCAAGGTCAACACACACAGCATCAAATCAAGGAGCTTGTGGCAGAGTGGTTGGTAAAAGTTGGGCTTAATGCAGATCACATGTCCCGCTACCCTCACGAGTTTTCCGGCGGCCAGCGACAGCGAATTGGCATCGCTAGGGCAATGATTATAGAACCCAAATTTGTCGTGTGCGACGAGCCGATTTCAGCACTTGATGTCTCTGTCCAGGCACAGGTAATCAATTTGCTTGATGAACTAAAAAGATCAATGGGCCTGACTATGCTCTTTATCGCTCATGATCTCTCGATGGTCAGATACGTATCAGACCGAATGGCTGTCATGTATTTAGGTACCTTGGTCGAAATGGGCCCTTCAGATCAGGTGTTTTTTGAGCCACAGCACCCCTACACAAAACTACTTATCGAATCTAACCCAGAACCTGATCCCAGACTTGAAAGAGAACGTGGTTTTGTACCAATACAAGGCGAAATCACTTCGCCCGTCAATGTTGGCGCTGGTTGCAGGTTTGCAGATAGGTGTCCCAGTGTGTCAGAACAATGCAAACGTGAAACACCCCCGGTCACGCACATCACCAGCGACCACGTGGTTAGCTGCCATTTGTTTAGCTGAACAAAATTAATGTGGTCAGGCGCAGGTGTCGAGAAAACCTAAACACTTGTCTGCCATCCGAGTTACTGAACTTTCATTGGTATATTGGGAAAGTTCGGCTATCGGCACCCAGGCAAGATCGTGGGATTCTTCACTAATGACATACTGATCGTCACTTCCGCTCTGGATAAGAAATCGACAGTCATAGTGAAAATGTTCAGGCTCATTTTTTCGCGGGGGAATACGATGAATATCAATATCCAGCATTGCCGGTGAGGGTAAATGTAATGCCTTGAGCCCAGATTCTTCCCTTGCCTCTTTCAACGCCACTGCAGCAACATCAGACATACCATCCGCATGGCCTCCCGGTTGCAGCCATTTGTTTAGCTTCTTGTGGTGGGTGAGTAGCGTTCGTGATGCAGACTCATCAATGATCCAGGCGGACCCTGTTACGTGACCTGCAAACAGTTCGCGCGAAAAACAATCCGGGTTTTCCCTGACGAACCGCTCCAGGCGACTAGTTGTCTCTTCCTCTCGCGGAAAACGAAGGCGATAGTCAGCGATAAGATCTAGGAGCTTGGTACGATGGGGCATAACTTCCTCAGCTTACAGACGCTTCTGAAACGCATTTTAGGCAATGTCTACTAACCTTGGAGGCGGCAAATTGGTATTTGATTGTTCATCAAACAAATCGACCAATTGCCCTGTCATCGCGTCGCCGAGTTGATCGGCATCGGTGATTGTCACCGCACGTCGATAATGGTGTGTTACGTCGTGACCAATGCCGATAGCAACCAATTCAACCGGGGACTGGTTTTCAATTTTGTCGATCGCGTATTTCAAGTGCTGCTCGAGATAGTTACTGGAGTTAACCAGCAGCGTGCTGTTATCTACCGGCAGGCCATCGGATATCACCATAAGAATTCGTCTGTCTTCAGGACGACCTACAATTCTGTTGTGAGCCCAGAGTAACGCTTCACCATCAATGTTTTCTTTCAGCAGCTCTTCCCGCATCATCAATCCAAGATTACGTCTGGCTCTGCGCCAGGGCATATCTGCCGCTTTGTAGATAATGTGTCTAAGATCATTCAAGCGCCCCGGTTGAGCTGGCTTTCCATGCTGAAGCCACATCTCTCTGGATTGGCCGCCACGCCATGCGCGGGTTGTGAATCCAAGAATCTCAACCTTTACCGAGCAGCGTTCGAGCGTTCGACCAAGTATATCAGCACACATCGCTGCAATCGTGATGGATTTACCTCGCATGGACCCTGAACTATCGATCAACAGCGAAACAACCGTATCTTTGAACTTCATGTCCTTTTCCTGCTTAAAAGCGAGGGGGTGAAAAGGGTCCATAATGATATTGGTCAATCGGGAGGTATCAAGTGCACCCTCTTCAAGATCGAACTCCCATGTCCTATTCTGCTGCGCCATCAGCTTTCGTTGAAGCCTGTTTGCTAACTTGCTAATGACTATTTGCGAATTCTGCAAATGTTTGTCAAGTACACCCCGAAGACGTTCAAGTTCAACGGGTTCGCACAGTTCATCGGCAAAAACGACTTCATCGAAATTGTCCGAATAGAATTTATATTCACTTTCTTTCGGGCGAAGCCAGTTTTGTTCGGCGAGTGTATCTGGCGGTGCACCGGCTTCGTCCTGCTCACCCTCACCCTCAGCCATATCCATAGCATCCACATCTACCGGCACTTCACCTTCGATGGCATCGGATAGATCAGCGTCAGCGCTCATTTCCTGATCAGAACTTTCACTTCCTGTTTCAGTTTCCACCTCTTCCGCTTCGGCATCCTGATCTTCGGAATCGGCATCGCTGTTTTCTTCACCCCATTGATCCGACAAACCAAGATCATAAATCATCTTGTGCGTCAGCTTTGCAAACGCTTCCTGGTCGTACATCGCATCGGCAAGGGCTTCGACCTGATCACCTACCTGGCTGTGAATATGATCACGCCACAAATTGAGAATATCCGCCGCGGGCTTCGGCAAATCACCGATGAGTTGTTCCCGAATGTAGAACCCAACCGCTTCGCCGAAGGGAGAGTCCTCTTGTCTCACGACACTGTCAAACCCTTTCTCA
>CAXRCG010000127.1:0-7134 GCA_964228885.1 Pseudomonadales bacterium
GGCGGCCCGGCAGTTACTTTGCCGGCCGGAAAAGGGCGGACTGCGCTCCCTCTAGGGGTGCAGTTAGTCGGTCGTCTCAATAAAGATGATAACCTTATTGCGCATGCTGGCTGGATTCGACGGGAACTGCAACTAGGATCATCAAACTGATGTCGAATCTTCAGGATCCAATTCAGGAACGAGACCCTGACCCCGTCAATCCGAAAGAAGTTTAGAGAGTTCAACAGGCCAGGTTAAAGTGACTTTATCGCCGACGTTTGACTTAACACTCTGAGATTTGGCTTCCAAGATGACGGGTTTTGTAAGCCTACGTCGACGAAAAGACGAGTGAGATTGCCAGCGAATGTGCGTCCTGAGATTACACCCGCTAGGTGATTCATATCGCTAGATGATTCGATGGAATTTGTCAGGCCGATATCCTCTGGCCGGACGCCAATAGATAGCGACTCGCCACGGCCAGCAAGATTGACGGGCACACGTACCGTCTGATCGAGCCCGTCCAGCTTGATATTTCCTGTCTCAGGCTCGTAACTATTGGCGTCGAAAAGGTTAATCTGCCCAACAAAGTCTGCGACGAATCGGGTTCTTGGTTCGTTATAGATGTCTTCTGCGCCACCCATTTGCTCTATTCGCCCCGAGTTCATCACAACGATGCGATCAGACATATTCATAGCCTCAGTCTGGTCATGCGTGACGTAGACGGTAGTGATCGCTAGCTCTTGTTGAATACGCCGTAGTTCGATTTGCATCGTTTCACGTAATTTCAGATCGAGCGCGCCCAGAGGTTCATCCATAAGGAGAACCTTAGGGGGATAAGCGACGGCACGAGCAACCGCAATTCGTTGCTGCTGACCTCCACTAACCTCAGCGGGATAGCGATCATGAACCTCGGGTAGTCGAATGAGGTCCAGTAACTCTTCAACACGATCATTAATATCCTGTTTTGGATAGCGTCGTTCCTTGAGTCCGAATCCAATGTTTTCAGCAATTGTCATGTGAGGAAACAAAGCGTAATCCTGAAACACCATGCCGATTTCGCGGTGCTGGGGTGCAACCTGCGTCACGTCTTCATCCCCAAGAAGAATCTTTCCTTCCGTAGGCTCGATAAAGCCCGCAATAAGCCGCAGGGTGGTTGTCTTGCCGCAGCCGGAAGGCCCAAGCAACGTGAGAAATTCACCTTCCTGAATTTCAAGATCTAATTCATGCAGGGCGACAAAATCACCAAAGGATTTTCTAACACCTTTAAGGAGAACGCGTGACATAGGAAATACTCGCTACTGGAGTGGCTCAAAAGCGGGCCGCCCGAGAACAGCCCACTTTTGAGCAATGGAAGCTAAGACAGCGTCAGATGCTCGCTACTGAGAAACAGACCGGTTCCACTGGTCAATCCAGTCCGAGGTGTCAGCTTTCTGATAATCGATTTTCAACTGATTACCGATCTTAGCCGGGTCAAGTTCCAGCATCTCTGCAAAAATTGGATCACTAGCCAGTTGCGAAATTGACTTTCGGTTCGTGGGTACGACGCCACTTTTTACAGCATAAAGCATCTGAAATTCAGGCTCTTGATACTCATTGATGAACCATGAAGCCGCCTCAGGTACTTTACTGTGCTTAGGAATCACGAGCCAACCATACTTGCCTACGCCGACATGGCTAGTTCCCGTGATGACAGGTTGGACGGTATCAACCGGTGAGCCAGCTTTGCGGGCTCTAAGGCACCAACCAGCGTGGACCACTGCCGCATAAACGTCGCCTGACTCAAACTGGGTCACCACTTCTCCACCGCGAGACCAGAACTTCAAGGAGTTGAGACTTTTAATTACCTCAAGACCAGGTCCAACATTCTGCTCGTTTCCACCCGCTGCGTATGCAATTGCGCCAAAATTTGCGAATCCACCGCCTGAGGTGATGTCCGGGATCACAACCCGACCGGCGAGTTTCTCATTCGCTAGGTCCTTGTAAGTTTTTGGAGCCGGCAGCCCGAGCTCGGCATATTTTTCACGGTTGTAGCAGATAACCTCTTGCGTGCTCCAGGATGCAACTCGCCAATCATTGTACTGCCAGTCATCAAGGTATTCCTTGTTGGTGAGCTGGCTGAGATCAATTTTCTGTATCAGCTCATTGGTTTGAAAGAATTCCTTTTCCTGCGCGTCAAGCGTTTCCATCACGTCGAAAGGCGCTTTCCCACGAGCAGCAATCAGTTTGGCGAGATTGGCCTGAGGACTTCCGGTGACAAATTCAATCTTGCCGCCGAGGGCCTCAAATTTAGGCACGATTGCCTGCACCATGTTTTCTTTCCAAGAGCCACCCCAGGTGGCAACCCTTAATGTGACGCCGTCGAATTGACCAGCAACACCGCTAGATGCGGTGAGTATCCCAACACTCAGAGCTGCGCTCTTGAGTATCAGGCCTGTGCGTTTAAGTTTCATGATTATTCCTCTCCTATTTTTACGGGAAAATTAGACCACTCTTGGTTTGCAACATTCATCTACTACCAGACCTCAACAAATTATCTAGACCAACAAGTTTCTGCATGCCGAGCAAAACTAACAAACAGAAAAATATGACTAGAGATGACGATGCCAAAATGCTGGGATCAAAGTCATTCTCCATTCCATAAAACAGTTCGACCGGATAGGTGACGAATCCGGGTGCAGTAAGAAATATTGAGATGGGCACGTCCGCGAAAGACACCATGAAAGAGTAGAGTGCTCCCGCATAGACGCCCGGCATGATCACCGGGAGCGTCACTCGACGAAAAGTTCGCCATCGATTTGCGCCAAGGCTAAACGCCGCCTCTTCGAGTCGAACGTCAAACCGCTGCAGGATAGCAGTGACCGTTCCAACGACATAAGGCGTTGCCACGAACAGATGTCCAATGTAAAGACCAATAAACGTTCCCTGAAAATAAAGTCCCGTTGCATCGCCAAAAAGATAGTAAAGCTGCAAGAAGGCGATACCGGTAACGATCGCGGGTATTTGCAGAGGCGCACGAAAAACAGAGGAAATTACACTGCGTCCCGGCAGTTTCCCTCGGACAATACCTAACGCTGCAGGAATTCCGATGATGCATGCTCCCAATGCTGCCAGAGTGGCCAGCCCAAAACTGAGCGCGAGCGCCTTGAACTGTGCGGTGGGAATTTTTGTGTACCACTGAAGTGAAGGGTCGTCGGGGGGGAACTTGATCGCTGTGTAGTATTCGCCTCCGTGAAAAGAAGCCCCGATCACCACAATCATCGGCGACAACAGAAATATGTATGACAGGGCGCAGTAAATGTAATGCCCGAGTTTCCCCCATGGATAGCCACGCTTTGGTGGAGGACCCTTGCGCCGTCTTTGGGCAATACGGGATAACGAGTCCGAGCTAGCGTCTCGAGAAAGTTGCGCGCCGGAACTCATTAGGCAATTACCAGTCTCGCCGACCGCAGTCGTCGAATTAGATAGATCGACAGGAGATTGATCAGCAACACAGTCACAAGCAACACAGCGGCTAAGGTGCCAGCCATAGAGTATTTGATCTCCATCATCACTGTTCGCTGAATGAGGACCGGAAGAGTGAAGACTCTTCCGCCGCCCAATAGTGCGGCGGATGTAAATGCCCCCATGCACATATTGAAGATCATGAGGACGCCAACCGTGACACCGGGCAGGCTCAATGGGAACAGCACACGGAGATGCATGCGCCATCGACTGGCCCCGTGAATTTGGGCCGCGTCTTCAAGGGATCTCGGAATCGTCTGAATAACGCTATATAGAAGTAGCACTCCGAAGCCCAACGTAAAGTGCATCAAGCCAACAACCACACCAGTTTGATTTCCAATAATTGTGTAGGGGGTGTCGACGATTCCCAGTCCCATCAGCGCCTGGTTAACTAAGCCATCTGCGGAAAATATGATGATCAGACCAAACACCTTGATTACGATCGTGACAAATGTGGCAACAACGATTCCTGCAAGCAGAATCATCGACCATTTAGATTGCATACGCGCTATCAGGTACGCCACCGGAAAACCGAGCGTCAGCGTAAAAAGAGCGGCCAGCCCTGATGTCTTTACCGTTATCCAGAGCGTGTGCAGGTAGAAGGAGTCTGTGAAGAACCGAAGGTAATTGACCATGCTTGCGGTATCGCTGATTCTCCCCAAGCCTAGATCCTTAAAGAAACTGCCTTTCAGAAATACATACTGGCTGGCGACGATCAACAATCCCACAATAAGAAAACTTGGCAGCAGTACGTATTCCCAGCGTGTTTTCATGATCGTCAGACTAGTGAATTAGTGTGTTAATTCAAGTGTCGCCACAATGCGCCGTAAAGCGTGTGTCATTCTTGAGAGCTCTCAGTTTTGACTCGATGAAAGATGCCCGTTCATCACCGCCCAGAGTGTCACCCTCAAATACGATTTCCATGACAGCGTCGGTGACATCCTTTAGTAGTTGCTCATCATCAGAAGGATGAATCGGTATGGGCAACACGGTATCTTGAGTATGGGTAAGAAATTCCTCGCCCGCCCTTTCTGACTCGGGGAGACGCTCACCGGCTTGAATGGCTCGAATCGCGCGTCTTAACTTGCGTCTCAGATAAGCCACGCCTTTATCGGTAGAGCCCAGGTTTTCCGCGGCGTGAGCATTGATCGAGCCCTGGGATACCTGCGCCTCGTAGTCATTGGGATGCCTTTGCCGGTATTCGTACGGTTCTTGTCCTGTTTGACCTGGGAAATCCACTGAATTTTTCCCAACCATAGATCGATCACCTTGGCCCTCAGGGTCGATGCCGGGCCCAAAGCTTCGCCACGCAATAATCATGCAGTTTTCGTTGTCGTGTGGAATCGTCCACTTGGTGATGCTGGCTCGCTTGAAGTACTTTTCTTCACGACCTGTCTCCCACCATGCTCCCACTTGGCTAAATGAAGGAGAGATAGTTTCCTGTGACCGCACCCAGATTTTGTCCTCAATGCGATAGGTGAGCGTTGCATAAATCTTATGGGGTTTTTCGTAAAACTGGGTTACAGGAGCAATACCCCAGGTATCACCGAAATGAATATCAGTCACGCGCGCATGCAGAAATACGGTGTGCCAGGGATCCATTGTGTTTTCGCAAATTTGAAGCCAGTTGCAGGGATAATGAATCGAGTAAGGCACCATTTCGACGTCAGGCAACATCGTTGTGTCCCATTTAGGGAAATCCGGTTGCTCGTCAGGAGGTCCCATATAGGCAAAAATTAGGCCAAGATATTCAACGACGGGATAAGCCCCGTGACATATCTTCTCGCTTAGTTTCGAATCTTGAGCTGGTGTTTCGAGAATGGTGCCATCAACGTCATAGAGCCAGCCGTGGTAGCAACATCTGAGACCTTGTTCCTCGATCACACCAAACTCAAGAGAAGCGTTGCGGTGACTGCAGTGGAGATGCAATAGCCCCAGTGTCCCCTGTTTGTTACGAAACACAACAAGGTCTTCGCCGAGAATGCGGATACGAAGAGGCACATCGCTGAGTTCACTGTCGAGTGCAACGGGGATCCAGAACCGACGGAAATACTCGCCGCAGGGCGTCCCCGGGCCTACGTGCGTAAGTTCGTTATCTTCAATAGGCCGCTTTGCTTTGTGGTATCCACCGAAGGCGACTTGAATATTATTTTTATAACTTCTCGTTTCCTTGAGGTAGGCGCTTTGTGGTAAATCGTTTGACAATGAGAGGGTCCTCGTGAGAAATCCTGTTTTAAGTTCGATTTAAATTAAACAATGATTCTTATGTTCGTAAGAGAATTAGTCACTAAGCGTTAATTAACTACCTGTCAGATTGGGAAGTCGATTGGTGGAAACCCGATTTGATATAGGATATTTACTCATTACAAAAATCGTGGTAATTAATAAAATTCCCCAGTAGCCAGAGGTGGCAATTGAAATGCCAATTGGAAGCAATTCACCAGCCTTTCGTATTGCCTGTGCGGTTTCTATTGGTATGAGCGCTATTCGACAGGAATTGGCCACGATCTCTCAAGTTGAGATCGTTGATCTCTCCCCGCGTTCCAAAGGCATTGGGAGTGATCATGAATGCCGGGGCTTAGTGATTTATGCGAGCCAATTCTCTTCGTCAATAGTAGATTGGATTCACAAAAATCCTCTGGAGTGGATTCATTTGGTTACTGCGGGCTCCGATCCACTAGATGCCATAAATATTTCCGATAGTCTTCATCTTTCGTCAAGCGGTCATTTATGGGCGGATACAGTTGCAGAGCATGCGCTAGCAATGCTCCTTACATTAAGTCGGGGGATGAATGTCAGCATTCAGACAATTCAAACTGATCAATGGTCTCGCAAAGAGATCATTCCACGACTTCACAGGATTAAGGATCTCAACGTTTTAGTTATAGGGTATGGCCGAATTGGCTCTAAGATTGGGGCAAGCGTGAAAAATCTTGGCGCTCAGGTAACAGGGGTCGCCTCAACAGAACGACGTGTTGACGGCATCAGCGTCTATAAAATGGCGGATCTTGACACTCTCATACCTCACGCCGACGTGATTTTTCTTTCAGTTCCTCTTAACCCTCAAACACATTACCTGATTTCAAAAGTTCAGTTTGATTTGATGAAAAAAAGTGTGTTTCTGATTAATGTTTCGCGAGGGGGTGTTTTGGATGAAGAAGCCCTTTATCAAACTTTAGTCAACGGGAAACTCAGGGGTGCTGGACTCGACGTATTTGAGAATGAGCCGTTGCCGCTCAAGCACCCGCTACGATCACTGGATAATGTTCTGCTGACCCCTCATGTGGCGGGATTTGGAGAAAATGATATTCAGGAAACGGTCGCTAAAAATGTGAGAGATAATCTTCTGGACATTCTGGCTGGTCGCCCACCGAGAGACCAGATAAACAGAGGTCCAAAAACACAATGAAAGATTCCCATCATGAATGATCAGTTCACGCTGGTGACCGGAGCCAGTAAGGGTATCGGGCGGGCCTGCGCTGAGCGATTAGCCGGCGCCGGATTCAACGTTATCGGTCTTGCCAGAAAACTGCCTAGTGAGGAGTTTCCGGGGGAGTTTTATGAAGTAGATGTTGCTGACAGGGAAGCTTTGACAGCCTTTCTTAAGTGGCTCACTAAAGAAAAGCCGGTGGTGAATCTGATCAACAACGTTGG
>CAXRCG010000128.1:0-4189 GCA_964228885.1 Pseudomonadales bacterium
CGATCGGTGTGTCACGCAGTCGACAAACATCCATCAGTTTTACGGTTCTATCCTCGACCCCCTTGGCGCAGTCAATCACCATTAAAACGGAGTCGACGGCAGTTAAGGTCCGATAGGTATCTTCAGAGAAGTCTTCGTGACCCGGGGTATCGAGTAGATTCACTACTTTGCCCTTATAAGGAAATTGCATCACAGAGGTTGTGACAGATATTCCCCGCTCCTTCTCCATTTCCATCCAGTCAGAAGTTGCGTAACGATCGGATTTTTTCGATTTGACTGTTCCGGCCAACTGAATAGCGCGTCCCAGCAACAGCAGCTTTTCCGTGATGGTTGTCTTTCCCGCATCGGGGTGCGAGATAATCGCAAAAGTACGGCGATTTGTGATTTCGTTTGTTGACTGAACTTCCGACAAAACTACTACTCCAGGCTGCAAACGATACAAAAGACGGCTCGCTGCAAAAAAGGCGCTATTCTAGCGCCGAAAGCATTTCATTGTCACAACCAAAGTGATCCGCAGCGGAAATATTGAAACTTGCGCTGTCTTTTAGGGCGGTTACAGCTCTTTCATCAGCACAAGCGCATCTTCGCGACCAGAAAATGCGGGATAGTAATCGTGTCGTACACCAATGTCGTTAAAACCCAACTTCAGGTACAAAGTATAGGCCGCAAGGTTTGATGCTCTGACTTCGAGGAATGTTTTCTGTGCGTTCTGCTCTCGTGCCTGAGCCAATAGATGCTCTACAAGCTTTCTGCCATAACCCTGGCCCTGTTGCTCCGGGTTAATGCACACATTAAGCAGATGCGATTCACCCGCGCCGAAAGAGAGTATTCCATGCCCAATATTTATTTTTTCTAGAAAAATCACCCAGCATTCATAGTCAGAATCGATCACATCTCTTAGGACGCTTTCAGTCCATGGGTGAGAGTATGATCTCCGCTCGTTGAAAAGCACTTCAGCTAAATCATCGACCTTCATTCGGCGAATTGTTTGCACCGGCGTGAGGGCGTTCATGGAAAGTCTTGCGCACCTTTTCGTAGCGCGCTTCGTACTACAGTGACGAGTCTCCACAATTCATGCTTTGGAAATACCGACGGCTGATTTCCCCGCTCTGGCACAGCCCAGTATTGAGCGTAATCAAGTGCCTTGTAAACCTCTTGGTGGGCAACTCCTCGCTCACCAACGACATAGTGTTGAATAGTTTCTCCAAACAGAATCAATTTACTTTGACAGCGTCTGACCCGATCAACTACGACAGTCTTCGCCTCCGATTCTGTCTGTGCAATGTGCGTTGACCTGACCATCGGCCAACGAAGATCGCCGACAACAGGATTGACACTTTTACCAAACAACGCTCTGGCGACATCATCGCTAAACTGGCGGGCCTCGCGAGGGAGCGATTGAGTCTCATAGGGTAGAGAAAAAACCAGTGTTACGCCCTCACCAGCTTCTGGTACATAGTCCAGAAAGCAAAAAAGAAATTCAGGGGATCGCGCAAACCTTTCAGTCTTCGGCGGCTCCGGCCGAATATCTTGACTTTGCGCCGACGCCAGGTTGTCTGCCCCCGCACTCGCTCCAACGGCGTTTTTCGACTCGGGATTTCTTAGTTGCGCAGCTATCGCACGCAGCGCTGGTATACCTGCCGCATTTTCAGGACTTGTTTCGGCCTGATTTGTCGCGAGGCTTACGGTCTCTGGCGATGCCAAGGCAGACAGGCCAGCTTGCGTGCCTGAACGGTCGACTGCCACGCTCTCGACAGGCGCATCCGAGAAACCCTTAACGGTCGCGATATCCAAGACGTTTTCTCGTCGTGTCCAGACATCAACACCCATATTCCTCAGGTAATCAAATTTCGAGTTCGTCATAATACGATTCTAACGCAACCTCATCAGGGATGCCTGCTTTGTTGATGCGATTATATGACCACTTTCGCCAAACATTGAACCGCGATTATATCCTCTTATCGCTGAACGAAGCGGCGCGTCAAGCGCATAGCGTATCCATCGATTCACCCGCCCATGTGGATCATGGAACCACAGCGCATGGTCATAGAGTAGATTTCTATTCTCAACTTGATGCCGCCCTCGGAACACATTTTCCTCGATCTGCACCAGATCAAGAATACCAATGAGCTTTTTAAACCGTGAATGCACCGTTGATCCTTAGCGACTCGCTGGAGACTGTTTCAAAATGGGCGAATATCATAATCGGTTTCAGAGCAATCTTCAGAGACAATTGTCATTGACACAAGACGCTGACTCGTCACCCACGCTACAACTGCGGTAGACTGGCAACCCCAACTTATTTATCAGGACAGCTATGCCTTCGTTCGATTTTCAGGTCAACAAAAACGACCTCTCAACCCACCGACTTATTCACCCGTTGCCAGCCAGCCTCAGTGCAGGACAGGTCCGTCTTTCTATCGAGCGTTTTGCGCTGACGGCCAATAACATAACCTATGGTGTCGCAGGAGATATGATTGGCTATTGGCAGTTCTTTCCCGCTGAAAATAACTGGGGTCGTATTCCCGTTTGGGGTGTTGCCACCGTTGCAGAATCAAATTGCGATGATATCGAGGCAGGCACTCGCTTTTACGGTTATTACCCCATGTCAAGCGAACTGGTCGTGGAACCTGCACGAATCAACGACCGCGGTTTTGTCGATGCAAGCAAACATCGAGAGGCTCTACCGCCCACCTATAATCAATACGCGGTATTAAGCGACGCTAACGGATATACAGATGGCAAAGACAATCACCAGATGCTTTACCGCCCGCTTTTCACGACCGCATTTGTGCTCGACGATTTCTTCATGGACAACGCATTCTTCGGTGCCGAAAGCATCATACTCTCAAGTGCATCCAGCAAAACGTCATTTAGTTTCGCTTTCATGCTCAAACAATCGGGCAAGGTCAAAGTGATTGGACTCACATCCCAGGGTAACACCGGTTTTGTCGAGTCTCTGGGGCTATATGACGAAGTTGTCACCTATGACGACATCGAAGGCATGAGTGCGGATACCGCCACTGTATTTGTCGACATGGCGGGAAACCGCGAGGTCCTTGGACGCATTCATCACCATTTTGAGAACAAACTTGTCTACAGTTGCGGCGTTGGCATCACACACTGGGACTCACGTGAAGGAGCAGACCCCTCGACGTTGCCGGGCGCCAAACCTGCCATGTTTTTTGCACCGAGCCAAATTCAAAAACGGCACAAAGACTGGGGTGCCGCGACGTTTCAGGACATGCTAACCTCGGCATGGAACGCTTTCTTAGATCGCGTAGATCAATGGGTTAATATCAGAGAAAGTACCTGCCCTGAATCCTTGGCAACAGTCTTTGAAGAGGTTAGAAATGGCGCATCGCCAGACGAGGGAATAGTGCTGGTAAACGAGGACTGAACAGCCATACCAGACAAAATCTCGGTGACCACAAACTTAATAGTCACCGAGGTTTTACTTTTTTCTAGTTTTTCTTTGCGCTCACCTTGACCATCATGCGAGTGTAGCCTTTCACAAAAGATGAATAAGCTCGTTCTGGTTCCTCAAGCAATTCTATCTTTTCGAATCTGGTCAAAATCTCTTCCCACAAAATTCTCAATTGGAGTTCAGCCAGTCGATTACCCATGCAACGATGGATTCCAAAACCAAATGACAAGTGATTACGCACGTTTTTACGATCCATATCAATTTCGTCAGCATTCTCAAATACGGTTTCGTCACGATTACCGGAAAGGTACCACATCAGTATTTGATCACCTTGCTTGATCTGTTTACCTCCAATGATGCAATCATTGTTTGCTGTTCGACGCATGTATGCAAGCGGCGTCTGCCAACGGATCAGTTCAGCGACGAAAGATGGAATCTTTTGAGGGTTCTCTATCAGCTTGTCATACTGTTTCGGGAACTCATTCAACGCCAGAATACTGCCAGACATTGAGTTTCGAGTTGTATCGTTTCCCCCGACAATTAACAATATAAGATTGCCTAGGAACTCCAACGGCTCCATATCTTTGGTATCCTCACCATGCACCAACATAGAGACGAGGTCTTCGCCCGGATTAGCTTTTCTCTCTTCCCAGAGATTAGTGAAGTACTGAAGACACTCGATCAACTCTTCACGACGCTGCTCTTCGGTGTCCACAATACCAGCACCGGGCACAGCTGTTGCCACATCAGACCAGCGCGTTA
>CAXRCG010000129.1:0-3194 GCA_964228885.1 Pseudomonadales bacterium
CAATGAAAGGCGTTGATGTTCTGACGCTCACCTTATGGCGAGCGTTTGCAAACCCATTGGCGATCGAGCCTTTTTCAACATAGCCCTCAACCAGAATATTGCCCTTACGGCCATCATGAATGTCATTGAAATTCCCGTCTCTTGCTTCATCAGGCAGCAGAGCGTGTTTAATCTCAGTCCAGCGGATGGGAAGATCGCTTTCATCAAGACTTCTGACTACATCCTCATCCCCCACGATGGCAGCCACGGCCTCCCCCCGGAAAATGGCGACGTTTTCTGCAAAAACCGGTTGATCGGCAAAGGGCGGTATAACCCCAAAGCAGTTCTTACCTGGAAGGTCGGTCACATCGAAAAAGGCTTCAACGCCCTTGGTATCGCGCACGAAGGCATCTTTGTCAGCTAAAGTGAACTTCGCATGATGGTAGGGGCTACGAATAACCCGCACATAAAGCGCATTTTCCGGGATTATGTCCGCGCCATATTTTAGTGTTCCATCGACCTTCGGAATACCGTCAAGATGTCGGATCGCTGAGCCAACACCCTTGCCTGCTTCGGGAAGAATCTCCTCATCGGCAAATTCATGGGCGTGCACCACCGCTTCGATGATCTTTTTATATCCTGTGCAGCGGCACAACACTCCAGCCAATGCGTCTTCAACTTCCTTGTAAGACGGCTCGGGCTGTTTGTCCAAAAGGGCTTTGGCAGAAATCAACATGCCCGGCGTACAGATGCCGCACTGTGCTGCGCCAAATTGTAGAAAACTGCGTTGTAAGCGAGATAGCTGACCATCATGGGCCATATTCTCAAGCGTTTCGATTTTCGAACCATTGATCTGGGAAGCGCTCACCAAACAGCTACACGCCGTTTTCCCATCGATTATCACCGTACACGAACCACAATCGCCCGCATTGCAGCCAACTTTAGTGGAACTCAGTCCCATATCCTCGCGCAGAAACTCCGATAAGCGCTTGACCGGATCCACACTTTTAGTGCGGCTTTTCCCGTTCAGCTCAAAATTGACTTTGATCATATTGTGGCCTCCAGGGTTCGAGTGAGCACCCGCACCACCATCTCCTGGGCAGCATACATTCGGTAATCTTTGGTCGCGCGCACATCATCAATGGCTGCGAGATTTGTGAAGTGGTCTTCATTTATAAGTTCGATGATGTCCGAAGTTGCCTCTTTTCCAATGATTAGCGTCTCAAGGTTCAAGAGTCTTTGAGCGACCAATGAACACGACCCCACGGCGATGGCTGCGTCTAAAATGCGCCCATCAGAAATGTGAAGGCGTGATGCAGCCATCGAAATGGAAATGACGAGATATTTCCGAGCGCCAAGTTTAAGGAAAGAAGACACGCCGGACGTAGAGTTTTCTGGTAGAACCAAGCCGATGACGATTTCACCGGGCTTTAGAGCCGTCCTTCGATTGCCCTGAATAAAATAACTGAGTGGTATGCGACGCTCGCCTGCCAGTGATCCAATTTTCACCTGTGCACCAAGGGTCAGGAGTGGAGGAACCCCATCAGCAGCGGGAGAGGCATTGCAGATATTGCCGACGACGGTCGCCCGGTTTTGAATTTGAACCGAACCCACTTCACTGGCGGACAGTTTAAGTCCGTTAAAAGAAGATGGCAGATCTTCCTCGATCACATCTGTCCAAGTGGTCAGCGCGCCGATGTGCCAGTCACCGTTTTTATCCCGACTAATACCTTTGATGGATTTAAGATTGGTGATATCAAGGACATTGCTTTGGGGAGCCCTCCCATTCAAAGACGGGTAAAAATCCGTACCTCCAGCAAGCACCTCCCAATCACCGGTTGCAAGTATCGAATACGCTTCTTGTAGCTTAATAGGTTTCTCAAATCGCATACTCTTTCATCTCCCGGCAGCAGAGCAGTGTAACAGAGCGTCAATTTTCTGCCCGCCGACTGGTCATTTTATCACGCCAGCCCTATTTGTTTGTATCAGAACAATATTATTGTTAGTATGCAAATAAAAAATGAACAATCAATCGTCAAATGGCAATAGCGCTGAAACCCATCAATTTTTCAGCCCAAAAGCTACCGCCTGACCACAGCGGAATTCAGCGTTGGTGTTACGACGCGCATTCGCGGGTGATTTTGTCCCGAATTCCTTGAAATATGGTGTCTGGAGTATGGTTCTTACCACCAGGTATACCGCGAAGTCGGAAGCCACTTTGCGGAGTATTGTCCCAGGCCAAACCTACAATTCCACCTCAGCACTCTGGCTTCACTGTACCAGTGGTCGTCTTCATGGTGATTGCACACCTCTGTTTACATCAAAAAAATTTATTTGTATACTAACATAAAATTCACATAGTTACCTTTTATTACCCGCAAGGTTTCGATAGCTCAGATGGCTTAGCGAAATTGAGGAGATCATTGTGAAAGCCTTAGTCCCCGTCGAACGCGTTGTTGACTAAAACGTGCAAATAAGAGTGAAACCCATCCAGCTCTAGCTAAGGCATTGCAAAAAGGCGGGGTCCATATACGTCCACATATGACAGCAGCTTGTTATGGCCTCAGTCACCAATAACTTTTCTGGTATTCGTTATTGTCAATTGCTCGGCACGATCTGCATAGATGGATAGTGCGGCATCATGCAGTTTACTTGTAGCAGCCGCGCAAGCATCTGAAACAAGCTGCACACTACGCCCGTCATCATTTGCCTCTAAGACGGTTCCCAGCACACAGCAATCTGTTGCAACGCCGCAAACAACCAAATTTGTATTCTTTGGTATAAACTCTGCAGCCTCCCGCCATTTAGAAAAACGATGGCTCGCTACGGATAACCTTCCGCGCCATCGAGGATCAAGCTCCCACAGACCATTGTTAGAAGGATCGAGCGCAAATTGGTATTGATCATAATAAGGCCGCCAACTCCCTTGAGGAGTTATGGGTGGGACAAAACGCGTGAAAAGAACATTGCTCTGGAAGTAATCTACCAAACGAGCCACGTTTTCTGCGCATTTGTCATAATCAGGCACAAACCATGGACTCTCTCGAGAGCCAAAAGCAGGCTGCATGTCAATTACTAGTAACCATTCAGGGCATAATTGTTTCAAAAATTGAATTCCTTCGCTGCATGGTTGCGCTTTTTGTTTGCTCCTTAGTCCGGCTTAATTGAGACATAAGCTGACTGTAAATATAACATTAAAGGTAAAAAAGCGCAGC
>CAXRCG010000130.1:0-4589 GCA_964228885.1 Pseudomonadales bacterium
CTTGCGGGCACCCGGACAATCACATCAACACGAGAGTCTGTTTCGCAACTTCCTTAAGTTGGCGATCACCTGCGCTATACTCATTTGTGCGAGCACGGGGTATGCTAATTTGACCGTACAAGTCGACAGAAAAAATATCACCGACGCAGAACTATTACAGGTGACTGTTAGGATCGACAACCCTACCGCCATTCCAAGTCCAGAATGGCAAGACCTAAGCCGAGATTTTGATGTGATTTCACTATCAGGTCCGAATCAGAATAGAAGTGTGCGAATCGTCAATGGCCAACAAACCAGCGAGAATTATGTTCAATGGGCATTGTCTTTGCGTCCCAAACGGCTGGGTACGCTGACTATACCTCCCCTGAGCTTAGCCGGGTACAGCTCGAAAGCAGTAAAGATCGAAGTTACCCAGGCATCAGCTGCTGTCAGACAACGAATAAACGAATTTGTGTTTTTTGACACGACGGTCGACACCGACGCGACCTATGTACAAGGCCAAATTATCTACACCGTTAAGTTATTTTATCTTGATTCAATTTCAGGCGAATTCCCTCCGCCACCATCGCTCGGTGACGCCATCGTAGAGATCATCGAAAACGAAAAAAGATACGACGCAATGCTCAATAACCGTCGATATTATGTGCTCGAAAAGCGATATGCCATCTATCCACAAAGTAGTGGGCGTCTTGTCATTCCTCAGGAAACCTTCGCTGGCACAAGGGGAAGCCGAGGGTACTTTTCAAGGGGGCAACAGGTTGTTGCCGTCTCTGACCCACACACCGTCGAAGTAAAACCCAGACCCGCATCTTTCACCGGTGGTCAATGGCTGCCGGCAAAGTCGCTGGAGCTCTCGGAGTCATGGGCAACGAACCCGCCGGCATTCGTGCTTGGCGAACCGATTAATCGAACGCTGATCCTGAAAGCAGACGGGATAGCCAGCTCACTACTGCCGCCATTCGAAAACCTTACGATTGAGAATGCCAAGACCTACGAGGACCCTGCAAACAGAGAGCAGATCACGGGTGCCCGCGGCATCCAATCGGTGCTTACGACAACTGTTGGCATTGTGCCCACCCGTGCAGGTGCGATCACGCTGCCCGAGATCAGCATTCCTTGGTGGAACACCGAAACCGACAAACAGGAAATAGCTACGTTACCTGAAATAACATTTCAGGTAGCGCCAGGAATACAAGCCACAAATTCAGCAACGGTCTTTCAACCGCCAAAACAAACCGACGGCCGTCCACTTGAAGACTCGAGAACACAACCCGAACAGGTGACGACCATCACTCCGCCGGATCCCCTATGGATAATCATCTCAGCAGCCTCAACGATTTTAGCGCTATGTATGACATGGATGTGGTGGATAGCCAGAAATCGACTCAGTGCACTCACATCAAACCTACTACCTGAAACGCGTGCCACTACCTCGCTAAACGAACCTGCTCTGTTTAAAACCTTCAAGGATGAATGCCAGCGCAACAATGCCCTGGAGGCACGAAACGCTCTTTTCTTTTGGGCGAAAGTCCGATATCCGACAATAAATACCAATCGAGCACTATCCGGGCTATGCGAAGATAGCACCCAGGTCGGTTACTTAACCGAAGAAATATTAAATCTGGAAGCAGCTATTTACTCAGCATCGCCAAATTCACACTGGCGTGGTGATGAACTGCTGAGGCTTGTCACTGCCTTGAGAAACCAAGCAACTGAAACGCGCGAAACAACCGCATTAATTGCTGAGTTGAATCCAGTGTAGTTAAGGTCGCGCCGATGAACTTTACTATCTAAACAAAGCGGGATGACGCTATGTCTAATGCTAACCAAATCGAAGATTTCGATGTCAGTAAACCTGAATTATTCAGGGACGATACTTGGCGACCCTTTTTTGCAACATTGAGGGAACAAGACCCCGTTCACTATCATGCGGATAGCCCAAACGGCCCTTTCTGGTCTGTCACCTCTCACGCGCTTATTAAAGCGGTAGATACCAATCACGCGGTTTTCTCTTCTGCGGGCGGTATTTCAATCATCGATGAGATAGGCGACGGCACCAGCCAGGAAAGTACTGAAGAGGAAAAACAGGCCGCCTCAATCAAAAACTTCATCGCAATGGATCCGCCGGAGCATGACCAACACCGGATGACCGTGGCCCCCTCTGTTGCGCCAACAAACCTCGCTAATTTTGAACCGCTGATCCGAGAGCGTGTTATCGACATCCTTGACAACCTCCCCTTGGGAGAGCCCTTCAACTGGGTCGATAAAGTTTCCATCGAACTGACGGCACGCATGCTCGCGACCTTATTTGACTTTCCCTATGAAGACCGGAGAAACCTGGTGCACTGGTCTGATATCACAACCGATGTACCACAGGTCACTGGAAACGAAATCGACATGGAGGCAAGACATGCCAGTCTCATGGAATGCGCGCAGGCTTTCTATACCCTTTGGGCAAAGCGTGCAGCAGAGCCCCCAAAAACTGATCTGATCTCAATGTTGGTTCACGGAGAATCGACCAAAGACCTGAACCTGAATCCCCAATTATTTCTGGGTACGATCCTTTTGCTTATTGTGGGTGGAAATGACACGACGCGTAACTCGATGAGCGGGGGTGTGATCGCGTTAAATGAATTCCCGGAACAGTTTGAGAAAGTGAAGGCCAACCCCGAGTTAATCCCTAACATGGTCTCGGAGATGGTTCGCTGGCAAACCCCAGTGATACATATGCGCAGAACTGCGACGCAGGACACGGAACTGGGTGGCAAACAGATTAAAAAAGGTGACAAACTCGTGATGTGGTATCTGTCAGGAAATCGGGACGAAGACATCTTTCCGGAAGCAGACAAACTGAAGGTAGACAGACCCAATGCACGAGCACACGTCGCATTTGGATTTGGCATTCATCGCTGCATGGGAAATCGTCTGGCCGAGATGCAGTTGCGCGTGCTGTGGGAAGAAATCATCAAGCGTTTCGACAAGGTTGAACTTGTGGGCGATGTCGTTCGTTTACCGAACAACTTTATTCGAGGCATTGCCGACGTGCCAGTTATATTACACGCAAAAAAGCAGTCACCTGCGTAAAAACTTAAACTCAGCACTCAGTGTAAGCCACAAATGAGAGCTGTGACTTACACTGACTATCGAGACACGACTACAAACTCTTGGAAGCTATTTCAAAGACGTTATTCGACAGATTCTCAGTGCCGAGGATCCTGTCCAATTGCGCCTTCATCAAACCCTGCCGTTTGCTATCGTAGTTACCCCAGCGCGTTAATGGCCCTAATATTCTCGCGGCGATCTGCGGATTAATTGAATCAACCTCTATAATCTGGTTAGCGAGAAACTCATAGCCGCTGCCATCAATACTGTGAAAATTAACGTTATTCTGGCCTGCAAAAACACCAATCAGAGAGCGCAGCCTATTTGGATTTGAGAGGGTAAAGGCAGGATGGAACATCAATCTTTTCACTTGCTCAAGCGTTCCAGGCAAAGGGCACGCTGCCTGCATGGAAAACCACAAATCGACCACCAGTGCTTCGTTCTCCCAACGATGATAAAAGGAATCGAGCATTTCTGCTTTCACTGCAACGGCGGCGTCTGATGGTGAATTAATGACAGCCCTGATCGCAGCAGCTGTATCACTCATGCAAATCGCTGTTTCAAATTGCTGACGACATAGTGCAACGGATTCTTCATCTCCCGACAGCGTCAGATAGGCAAGTGCGACATTCCGCAGGTCCCGACGACCAATTTCTGAACCTGTCGCCTCATATGTCTGTCCTCCCTCGCAAAGCTTATAGATGGCCATTAGTTGTGGTCTCAGCCGGATCGCGATCTCCAGTCGCACTCGCTCCCTTGCCTTGTGAATTGCATCAACATCAACCTCGTCCTGTAATTCAGCCAGATACGACTCCGATGGCAAGATCAACATCGCGGCGATCATGGCTCGATCAAACTGCGGATCCTTCCCCGCCGCTATTGCCTGCTCAAGTACGCTCGAACACGCGGAAATAAGCCGTTGATCAACCGTAATCTCTGCGCTCGCCTTTTCTTGCTCGGTCGCGTTTTTCTGAATACCCGCAATCATCTCTTGGATCACATCGATCGCAAGTCGCTGACCAGCCTCCCAGCGGTTGAAACCGTCGCTATCGTGGCTCATTAAAAACATAAGCTCATCACGGGTATACGGATATTCCAGCTTCACAGGAGCGGAAAAACCTCTCAAAATTGAGGGTACAGGTGAGCTTGGCACATCAGTAAACACAAAAGACTCAGTTTCACGAGTGATGTTCAGAACAACCGACTCTGCCCAGCTTGTTACGCTTATTTTGTTAGCGACAACTGAATCCGTAATTGATAAAGGCAGGTCTTCGCCATCCGGCGACAATAGACCCACCGTGATCGGCATATGAAAAGGCAATTTGGTTGCTTGGCCCGGCGTGACGGGACAAGATTGCGACAGCGTTAAGGTATAAGTCTCGGCTTCCGCGTCATACTCGCCAGCGGCCTTAACGACCGGCGTTCCTGCCTGAGAGTACCAGTGACGAAACTGTTCAAGTTTCAAATTGTTTGCGTCTTCCATCGCG
>CAXRCG010000131.1:0-14745 GCA_964228885.1 Pseudomonadales bacterium
GATTTTAACCCTGTGTATTCACCTTTAATGTCGAAGTACCGGATTTCTCGAAAGTTAAACAGGCGCTCATAGAAATTAGCCCAGTAATCCATCCGACCCCGGTAAACGTTGTGTGTGAGGTGATCGATGACTTTGAAGCCACAGCCCCTGGGATATGGGTCGACGCCAGGTAAGTATTCAAAGTCGATGTCATAGATTGAAGCGCCCGCTTCGTAGCGATCGATGAGATACAGCAGTGCGCCGCCAATGCCCTTGATGGCGGGTAGTTTCAGCTCCATGGGACCTGTTTGCACATCAATGGGTTGCGCCCCGAGTTCTAATGCACGTGTGTAGGCTGTTTTGGCATCCTGTACTCGAAATGCCATGCCGCAGGCTGACGGGCCATGCTCCATGGCATAGAAGTAGGCGGGCGACTCCTGCTCATAATTGATAATGAAATTGATGTCACCCTGACGCCAGAGCGCGACATCTTTCGATCGATGATTCGCCACATGCCTGAACCCCATCATCTCAAATACAGGCTCGAGCAGTCCTCGATCAGTTGCCGAGTACTCGACAAATTCAAACCCGTCCAGCCCCATGGGGTTGTCAAACAAGTCAGCCACGGTTTTCCCCTCTTACTAAGCACTAACGCAAGCATGAGGTTACAAAAAGCACTCAGGAGAAATTCACCTAATTGATTGGAAAAAGCCCTAAAAAAAAGCTAATTTCTCCTGTTATTCACGTTAAAAAGAAAATATACGCCTATGAATTTAGATAAGCAGGAGAAAAGCCTCATCAGGGTGCTCCAAGCCCAAGGTCGCATCTCTAATGTTGAGTTGGCAGAGCAAATTGGGATCTCTGAGTCTCCGTGTTACCGACGGGTGAAGGCGCTTGAAGAAGCTGGTGTCATTACGGGATACGGTGCCAAAGTCGATCGACGTAAGTTGGGGCTACAGGTGACGGCGTTCATTTTAGTAACAGTGGATAGTCAGGACGATCAGACGCTGCAAGATTTTTTTGATGCTGTCGCCACGGAGGAGTTTATCGTTGAGTGCCATGCGATGGCAGGCGCCCATGATTATCTGTTGAAGGCAGTGGCGAAAAGTATGGACCACTTTTCCGACCTCGTCATGAAGCGAATTCTTAAGATTCCGGGCGTTAAGAACGTGGAGTCCAATTTCAGTTTACAGGTGCTTAAAGAGGGGGCACCGATTCCCGCTGAATAGGGGGCCTAAAACATTATTCGACGTCATTGAACTCTCTATTTATTTAAAGCTGTCCTTAGACTTGTTGAAATGCATGACGCCAGATGCCTCTGCCCGTCGAAAAGCTCTGCCACAGTAGGTTAGGAGCCAACCTCAGTGTGCCAGATACATACTACCGGAGATCAAACAGCCCGCAATTTAGGAGATGTCAACGGGCCGTCAGGGATTGTCCGCCATGGATGCCCGGACAGGTTTTTAATGAGCATCCGAAAAGTCGATTAGGCTCAATTGAAAGAAAAAGCGCCCACAGCAGGGGCTGAAATGACCTGCTTAAAATGGGTTGTTATTCATCGAAGACAGGGTATATAGTGTTCGAGAGCAGGGAAATTTCTGGACCAATAACTCATGCTTCGCCTCGTAACGAGAGTGGCTTGCCGGTCCCAGTATTCCTAATAAGTGGTTAGCGGTTAGCGGTAAGAGAGGTGAGCGGTAAAGAATAAGCGGTAGGGTGTAACCATAAAATAGGAGAGCGGCATGAAGCGCTTCTACTACACCGGACAGAGTTTAGACGAACTCGAACACGTCGGGCGCGACCTTGAGTTGTGCGGCATTCCTCGATCTCAAATTTACCTGCTTAGCAACGACGACTTCGGCCTCGACAACCACGACGTTAACCGGGTTGCAAGCTTCCTCAAAACTGACGTTATTCACTTAGGCGAAATTGGCGCTTTACTTGGGCTGGCAATAGCTACTGCTATTTTGCTCGTGACTCATTTCTCCGGGATAGCTACTCAAGTCGGCTGGGTGCCATTTGTATTCTTAGCAATCGTGAGCTTTGGCTTTACGACCTGGGAGGCCGGTTTCATAGGCATTCAACGTCCCAATACTCACTTCCTTCGTTTTCAAGAAGCGCTGGCTCAAGGGCGACACGTATTGTTTGTCGAGACTAGGGCTCAAGATAAGAAAAAACTAAAAAAGGTTTTCAAAGGTTATCCCAATGTGAAGCGCGCCGGCAGCGAGCGCACGCACACTAGGTTGCTCATGTTCATACTCCGTAATTGGGAGAAGTTTAGAGGGCGTTCTCCAGTCATTCAGAGTCGCCCCAGTAAATAACAATAAGAAAAGTCAGCTGCTATAGACAGCTGGCACTAGCGGGTATCGAGAGATCACCTCAAGCCAAAGGCTAGAGCAGTTGTAGTCTGTGACCGTCGGTACCTTTTTTTGGGGGGCGAATGCGCCCGTTGTCAATGATGGGTGCGAGATTTACTTTTATGGCTGCTGCAATTGTTTTACTCGTTTTAGTTCTGGGGACAGTCGTTTTTCATGCTCTCAGTCCGTGGTACTTCACTCCCATAGCGTCTAACTGGTCATCAATGGACAGTACGGTCACATTGACCTTTGTCGTGACCGGACTGGCCTTTGTTCTGGTGAATGTGTTCATCGTTTATTGCTTGATTAAGTATCGCAATAAGCCGGACCGGCGGGCTGAATATGAGCCAGAAAGCATCAAAATGGAAAGCTGGCTCACGATTCTCACCACAGTAGGCATCGCCGCATTATTGGCGCCAGGTCTACTTATTTGGAAGGATGTTGTTACGCCGCCAGAAGATTCCATGGAGCTGGAGGTGCTAGCGCGTCAGTGGAACTGGTCCTACCGTCTGCCTGGCAATGACGGCCAGCTGGGCGCTGTAGCGATTAGTCACACCAGTACGACGAATCCTTTGGGTATCGACCCGTCAGATCCCTTCGGTCAGGACGACGTGATTGTTTACGACCCTGTCTTGCATCTAAAGGTCAACCAGCCAGTGACTTTTCTTTTGCGGTCCAACGATGTGTTGCACAACTTCACCGTCCCCCAGTTCCGGGTGAAAATGGATTTTGTTCCCGGCCAGGTTTCCTACATTTGGGCCGAGCCTCAGGAGGAGGGCAGTTACGATCTGCTCTGCGAAGAGCTCTGTGGTGTTGGCCACTATGCCATGCGTGGCCGAGTCATTGTTGACAGCGAGGAAAGTTATAACGTTTGGCTAGCGGATCAACCGACGTTTGCTGAGACCCAGGCTGAATTGAGCACAGACCTAGTTGCGGGTCAGGCAGCTTATGCCGTTTGTGGCTCTTGCCACGGTGCCAATGCAGAGGGTATTGAGGCGATGCACGCCCCTGGACTTGCGCATTTGGATGGCGAGTACATGAAGCGGCAGTTGCGTCATTTTAAGCGGGGAGTACGAGGCGCTCACGAGGATGACACTTGGGGACGCACGATGGCGCCGATGGCAATGATGCTAGCCGACGCAGCGGCCATTAATAACGTGGTCAGTTACATCGGAACGTTGTCGGGTCAGGCTGATTTTGATGATAGTCCCGGCTCCGGCATCACCAATGCAACGGAGGGATCCGATCTTAGTACCCCGAGTGATCCCAAAAGGGCGGCTGCCCTTTATGCGTCTACCTGTGCTCAGTGCCACGGCGACTCGGGCGAAGGTGTCTGGACCGTGAACGCGCCAGGACTCGCTAATTTAGAGACTTGGTACCTTGCTTCTCAGATCAAGAATTTCCGAAACGGTATTCGCGGCCGTCACGCTGATGACCTCTATGGTCTACAGATGGGATTGGTTTCCAACACCATGACAGATGATCAGGCCATCAATGATATGGCGGCCTACATCGCGACGTTAGGTCAAGAACAGGAGCCGGTCGATCTGGCGCTGCAGAGATAGTAGAGACAAGAAAATGGAATACACAGCACACGACGAAACCAGTTTTGTTCGACCCGCGGAAGTCCCCGAAATGGAGCTCTACCATGCCAAGACTTGGCTGGGGAAATATGTTTTTTCACAGGACGCGAAAACGATCGCGATTCAATACGCAGCAACCGCTATTGCGATCGGGATGGTCGCGTTGGTTCTATCATGGCTGATGCGATTACAGCTCGCGTGGCCAAATACCTTCAGCTTTATTGACCCTGCTTATTACCTTCAGGCGGTCACCATGCACGGCATGATTATGGTGGTGTACCTCCTGACTGCGCTCTTTCTCGGAGGGTTTGGTAATTACCTGATTCCACTCATGGTTGGGGCTCGGGACATGGTATTCCCGTGGCTAAACATGTTGAGTTTTTGGGTTTACTTCACAGCGGTGATCCTCTTGGCGGTGAGCTTCTTTGTTGATGGTGGTTCAACGGGAGCCGGGTGGACGCTCTACCCGCCGCAGGCGATTCTGCCGGGTACTCCGGGGTCTGAGGCAGGCATTCTCTTAATGTTGGCGTCTCTCGCGGTATTCATTATTGGTTTCACGATGGGTGGCCTGAACTATGTGGTGACCGTTCTTCAGGCAAGGACCCGCGGCATGACTTTGATGCGCATGCCGCTGACTGTTTGGGGCATTTTTGTCGCAACAATTCTTGCCTTGTTCGCTTTCCCTGCACTATTTGTGAGCGCCATCATGATGGCGCTAGATATTCTATTGGGGACGAGCTTCTTCATGCCAGCCATCATGACGATGGGTAACGAGGCTAATCATGTCGGCGGCAACCCCCTGCTGTTCCAGCACCTGTTCTGGTTCTTCGGGCACCCGGAGGTCTATATTGTTGCCTTGCCCGCATTTGGTATCGTCTCTGACCTCATCAGCATCCATGCGCGAAAGAATATATTTGGCTACCGCATGATGGTTTGGGCAATTGTCATTATTGGCGCCCTCAGTTTCGTGGTGTGGGCTCACCATATGTATGTCAGTGGCATGAACCCCTACTTTGGCTTCTTCTTTGCGACGACAACGCTAATTATTGCCGTACCTACTGCATTAAAGGTTTACAACTGGGTTTTGACCCTTTGGCGAGGAAATATCCACCTTACCGTACCCATGCTCTTTTCGATCGCATTCTTGCTGTTCTTTATCAATGGCGGCATGACGGGACTTTTCCTTGGTAACGCCACAGTCAGCATGCCGCTGTCTGATACGCTTTTTGTGGTTGCTCATTTCCACATGGTGATGGCGGTGGCGCCAGTCATGGTGGTGTGCGGTGCGATTTATCACTGGTATCCCAAAATCACGGGCCGGTGGTATCACGAGGGCATGGCTCGTTTCCATTTTTGGACGACCTTTATAGGGTCTTATTTAGTATTTTTGCCCATGCACTACCTCGGCATTATGGGCGTACCCCGTCGGTACTTTGAAATTACCGGTACCACGTTCCTTCCCGACTCAGCTCAGAGTGTTAATGAGAGCATTACGATTGCTGCACTGGTTGTTGGTTTTGCGCAGATAGTCTTTCTCTACAATCTGATTGCAAGTGCCATCAATGGTAAGAAAGCGCCAGATAATCCGTGGAATGCGACGACACTTGAGTGGCAAACAGAAACCACGCCACCGGGCCACGGCAATTTTGGTAAGGAGTTGCCATGCGTTTATCGGTGGGCCTATGACTACAGTGTTCCCGGAGCTGAGGAGGACTTCATTCCTCAGAACGTACCTCCACGCAGCGCGCAGGCTGGAGGTGCAGCATGAGCTCCTTATTTACTGAGCATCCTTGGATTGCAAGCACAGAACCACTGTCGCCGGCCTTGTCTGGTATTCAGATTTCGATGAATTCACGGCGCTCGGCGCTCAAAGTATTACTGAGCGTGGTGACTGTGTTTTTCATGCTAATGATCGTTGCCTATGGTGGACGGATGCTTTACCAGGACTGGCGACCTACGCCGCAGATAGATCTGCTCTACGCGAATACGGGCTTGCTACTGCTCAGCAGTCTATGCCTTCAGGTCGCCTTACTTCTGTCGCGAGCCGCCAAGATTTTTTGGGTGCGTGCTGCCCTCGTGGGAGCTGGCGTCCTGACGGTGCTGTTTCTCGTGGGACAACTCATTGCATGGCGGCAACTGACCTCAATGGTGTTAGGTGATTTCAGCAACCCATCGGTTGGGTTCTTTTTCATGATTACCGGTGTCCACGGCTTACACATGGTGGGTGGAATGTTCGCGCTGACGCGCGCCATCGAGCGCGCCTTTGGACAGACTGATGTTCGGGCACTGGAGGCCAGCGTATCCAACTGCGCTCTTTACTGGCACTACCTGTTGGGTGTTTGGCTGGTGGTATTTGGTCTGCTGTTCATTGGCGACAACTTTGAGGTTCTGCTCAGGATCTGCGGATTTATTTAACGGGGGAATAGACCATGTCGACAGAGACAATGGCACCAGATTCACTTGAATTGAAGCCCGGGATGGACGGGTTCTTCGATGACTGGAGTTCAGATCAGCTCGCCTTCAAGGGGGTTCCCTGGGGCAAGGCGATGATGTGGATTTTTCTAGTCAGCGATACGTTCATCTTCGGATGTTTTCTTGCCTCGTACATGACTGTTCGGATGTCTACGTTGGACCCATGGCCAAATGCTAGTGAAGTTTTTGCGCTCAGTTTTGGAGGCGCCCCAATCCCGCTCATTTTGATTGCGATCATGACATTTGTGCTAATCACCTCGAGCGGCACCATGGCGCTGGCGGTCAACTATGGCTATCGAAAGAATAAATGGGCCACGTTTTGGCTACTGCTAGCCACAGCGGTTCTTGGCGCAACCTTTGTTGGCATGCAGGTGTTCGAGTGGAGCAAGCTCATTTTTGAGGAGGGAGTCAGGCCGTGGGGTAACCCGATGGGTACTCCCCAATTTGGATCGGTCTTCTTCATGGTGACTGGCTTCCACGGTTTCCACGTCTCCATCGGTGTGATCTTCCTGTTCATTTTTTGCTACAAGGTGGCTCGAGGACATCTCGATAACCAGACGAAAGGTTGGTTCACCAAGCGAGGCGGTAATTACGAGGAAATAGAAATCCTGGGTCTCTACTGGCACTTTGTGGATTTGGTTTGGGTATTTATTTTCGCGTTTTTCTATTTGTGGTGAGGAGATAAATAATGGATCACGCAGCTGACGATCACGCTCAGGTTGTTCGGGAGGAGCAGTCTGTCCAGCATCCCTTGGGGGTTTACTTCAAGATCTGGATTCTTCTTTTTGTACTTAGTGCCTTGTCGTACGCGGTCGATTTCTATCAGGTTCAGGGCTATCTACGCTGGTTTCTGATTTTGATGTTCATGGTGCTTAAAGCCGGCCTCATCATTGCGGTGTTTATGCATATGGTGTGGGAGCGTCTGGCAATGGTGTATTTCATTTTGGTACCGCCCGCCCTATTACTCACACTGGTTGCGATTGGTTCCTTGGAGGCCGACTGGACGTTCTTCCAGCGCGGCGTTTATTTTCTAAAAGAACTGATTCTCGAGGCGCCGGTATCGCCGCATCATTGAGTCAGTCCGCATAAAAAGTTCGAAAGGGGAAGAAAAATGGGAGGGCAAAAAGCCGAGGGCGCGAGCTACAGAAAGCATGCAGTAATTTTTTTACTGCTCACAGTGTTTATGTATGGCTTTGCTTACATTTTGGTTGATCACAACAAGAAGGTGCCGTCGCGGATTGATACGGTTCACGCGGACAAACAAGAATAGAGGATCAGGGGCGTTGGGTTAGGGCCGATGGTCCTTTGGAATGAAATAGCTGGGAAAATTGCTCGGCGACGTCCGCAGCATGAAACGGTGGGCGGATAATGGCAGTGTATTGGCCCAGTGGGTCCACCACATAGACGGCGCTCGAGTGACTGACTGAATAGACTTGTTCAGCAGTCTCCGGTTCTAACCGAAAGGGCGCGCCTAACTGGCGCGTGAGATTGGTGAGTTGACCTACTGAACCCGTAGCGCCTAGGAAGGTAGGGTCAAAATATTTGACGTAGCGCTCGATCTGAGCAGCTTTGTCTCTGGCGGGATCGACTGAAATAAAAACAAATTGAAGGTCAGTATCACTGATGCCGCGGGCAACAATCTCTTTTTTGACGTTAGAAAGGTCGTAAAGCGTGGTGGGACATATATCGGGGCAGAACATGAAACCAAAGAAAATAAACGACCAACGTGATTCCAACGATTTGAGGTCAAACACCCCTTTTGCATCATCGACCAAGATAAATTCGGCGAGTGGCCGTCTCTCTGGGAGCGTTACTAGCGCTAGTGGCATTATCCCGTCGGATGATGGTTTTTGGGATTGCCACGTTGCCCAGTACCCCGACACTGCCAACGAGATCCCTGCGAGTGCAGCTACAACAAGCAACGGCACCACCAATTTTTCTCGAATTACTGCGCGCATGGTCAAGTTAACCTCTGCGTTAGTATGGGAACAGTCTGACAACACTGTTGCGTCTCCGTCAACGCTCTTTTTGGGCGTGCCTATCGCCACAGATGCTTCGGTTGTTCGTAGCTTAGAACTGACGACCAAAAGTGTTATCCCGTTACCTCAAAAGATGTGCACCCAATGATAAAATTAAGTCTGATAGAGCGCGCCACCTGGCGAGATTATTACGAGCTGTGCAAGCCGAACGTGGTTTGGCTGATGGTGGTCACCGCAATCGTCGGGATGTGCATGGCCACGCCCGGAGTGGTACCCGTTGATATCGTTATCTTTGCAAGCATGGGCATTGCCTTGTGTGCCGCCTCAGCCGCCGCCATTAATCACCTCGCTGACCAGCATATCGATGCGGTCATGGCGAGAACCTCAGGGCGACCCATCGTTAAGGGGAAGATTGATTCACAGGGAGCGGCGATCTTTGCTTTCATTCTGGGGTCCCTTGGAATGTATGTGCTCCTGACGCGTGTCAACACCCTTACTGCCGTGCTAACACTGGCTTCTCTTATAGGCTATGCCCTTATTTACACCTTTTATTTGAAGCGGGCCACATCACAAAACATTGTCATCGGTGGCCTGGCCGGCGCGATGCCGCCACTACTGGGTTGGACAGCGGTAACTAACGAGATAAGTGTGCATGGGTTGTTACTGGTGCTAATCATTTTCGTCTGGACGCCGCCACATTTTTGGGGTCTTGCCATCGCACGCAAAGATGAATACGCCAAGGTCGATATTCCAATGCTACCCGTGACCCACGGCAGTCAATACACGGCGCGGCAATGTTTTTTGTACTCGTTGGCGCTTTTTGCGGTGGCTCTTCTACCTGTAGTGACGGGTCTGAGTAGCTGGATTTATATGATTGGCGCGATTGTCCTTGGGGCCATGTTCATTCGTCATGCGCTAACACTGCTCCGAACCATGGAAGACAAAGATGCAATGAAGTTGTTTTCGTTTTCCATTATGTACTTGCTGTTGATATTCCCGCTAATGCTCCTTGACCATTATCTGCTACCCATCCCATTCATGAGCTAAGGCGGTGTGTGTAACTTAATGGCTGTACTGGGACTCTATTTGAATCACCGCGGTTAGGGTTGGGTCCTCGGGCGGGGTGTGCGTTGCAATAGCAATACTGGTAAAACACCCAGAATCACAATCAGTAGTGCGGCGCCCGATGCCTCTGCAAGCCGTTCATCGCTAGCCAACCGATAAACCTGGGTCGCCAGCGTATCGAAATTAAATGGTCTCAAGATCAGTGTGGCGGGCAGTTCCCTCATGACATCGACGAACACCAACAAGCAGGCCGCAAAGATACTCGGGCGAAGCAGCGGGAAATGAATCTTCCGGACCATCTCGCCAGTGCTGGCACCAAGCGTCCTCGCCGCTGCGTCGATATCGTAGGAGATGCTTGCGAAACCGGAATCCACCGATTGGTACGCAACGGTCAGGAACCGACACAGATAGGCATAAAGCAGTAGGAACAGACTCCCGGATAATAGTGGCGTGGATACGCCCGGTAAGATCTGTACCAGCCAATGATCAAAACTGCCGATGGGCTTGAGTAGTGCAACGGCCAGCAGAATGCCGGGCAGGGCATACCCCAAGGTCGATACACGGATAAGCCCATGCGTCAGCGAGCTTGGGTGGAGGCGCTTAACGTAAGCAAGGATCCAAGCAATGAGCGTAACCCCAATGCCCGCCGTGGCTGCCAGCGTGATGCTGTTGAGCGCCAGTTCGGCGAACTTGCTCTGAGTCACTGCATTCACGCTATCAAAGGCGTAAATCGCGAGCGTCAGCGCCGGGATCACAAAGCCAAGCACAATAGGGAGCACACAGACCGCAATGGCTACGATAGCCCTGATACCGGTCAGATTAATCTGCGAGGCTCCGGATATATCACTGCGATCGACCGCGCCCCGTCGATTGCTCTCTTCCAGTCCGATCAGAACAATGACAAACAGCAGCATTATCGATGCGAGTTTTAGTGCTGCCTGAGGGTCGCCCAAGCCTAGCCAGGTACGAAAGATGCCGGTGGAGAAGGTGGGCACTGAGAAGTAGCTTACGACGCCAAAGTCAGCAAGAGTTTCCATCAATACCAACGCCAAGCCACCCACAATCGCGGGGCGGGCGGCAGGCAGAGCGACATGGAAAAAGGCGCTGAAAGGGCCATGGCCGAGTACCCGCGCAGCATCAAACTGAGCACCCGATCAGCCTGCAAAGCTGTTTCGGGCAAGTAGGTAAACGTAGGGGTAGAGCACGAGCGACAGCAAAACCGCTGCCCCCGTCAAATTGCGAATCGGTGGAAACTGGAGATCGTTAATACCCAAGGAGAGCCATGCGCGCAGTGTGGTCTGTATGGGGCCCGATACCTCGAGCAGGTCCGTGTAAACATAAGCGACGATATAGGCGGGTGATGCCAGCGGTAGCATTAACAGCCAACTTAAGGTGGCTCGTCCGCGAAAGTGACATGCACCGATGAGCCAGGTCCCTATTACCTGACTAATACCTTCTGCTCTTTTAACGAAGGGAAGACTCCTCAGGACTTGCGGGGTGTTGTGATGGGTACATACCTACCGCTGCTAGCGGCGGGTGCTGAGATGAATCCAGAGTCGAGTTATTGGTTCATGATCGGCGCGCCTGACTTTGAGGAGAGAGTATCGGGCCCCTTCGACTTTAACTGGATCAATTACTGGCAAACTGCTGAAGAGGCGAGCGAATCCTCTGCTGCATTTGCGGCCTCAGAAGAGGGCCAGGCGGTAATGGAATCTCTAGGTGAAGTAGCGACCTGTCAGGATCCTCAGGCTTGGGATGGCTATCTAATTCGTTCAAACGTCGATGCTTGAACGAGGTTAATTGATGGTGCAGGGCTGGGTGACCGGCCCTGCTTTCATAACGGAAATGAAATTTGAAACTCACAGGTCTGAGGTGAGCCGTCTTGCATTCATTGCCAACATCACACGCGTCTCGACTTTACGATTAACGCTGATTTAAGGGCTCCAAAGTTAGATTAAGCGGCATTTCCCCTTAGTCTGAAAGTGTTCCTAAATCGAACTCTGAATCGGACGGCGACGCCTGCTGCCAGTTGGTGCGCCATACCTCCCTTGAGACAGTTCCGACCGGTACCGGCTGTCGGCTAAACCCCTGCTGGCACTTTATGAGTGGCTCCACAACAACATCGTGTCGAGGCACCATGAAGAAGGGGAAGCTGTAGCGCTCCTTCCCCGAGGCATTGACGACTTTGTGTGGTGTTGAAACAAAGTAGCCACCGGACCAAAGCTCGAGTAAGTCACCAATGTTGACAACCATAGTATTGGGTGGCGCGACCACTTCTATCCAGTCCTCATTCGCACGAGGCTGCAGCCACAAACCGCCAACTGGGTCGGGGAAGAGTAGTGTAAGGGCATCGGTGTCTTTGTGAGGGTGAATACCAAAGCCATTGTATGGCTTGGGCTGCGGGGGATAATGCAGCAGCGTCATATTGGTGAGAGGGTCATCGAAGAGACTCAAAAACGCAGTTTCATTAACACCCATAATTCGGCTGATCAGCCTGAGTAAGTATCTTCCAGTAGCATCACAGGCTCGCCAAAATTCGGTAATGACCTCAGACATATCGGCGGGCTCTGCCGGCCACCTGTTTGGGCCGTATAGATCACATTGCTGGCGAATCGGATTATCTAACGACGTTTCCTTATGAAGCTTGTAGCCCTCGTATTGGTCGGGGATGTTGCTCCCGGTGTTGGGTGAGAAAAAGCCGAGCGGAATGTATCCGCGATAGTTGTCTGGCGTTATGCATTCCTGCATTTTGGCTTCCAGCGGACGAGCAAAGTAGCGTTCCAAAACGCTTCTCATTTTTGCAATCAGCGTTTCTGAGATGCCGTGCCCCTGAATCATTACAAACCCTGTCTCCGTCAGGGCCAGCTCAAGGGCCTGAGTGACGGGCTCATCGTGGTCATCCAAATTAATAAGGTTAATGCTAGGCGCAGACTTCATCATCAAAGACCTCTGCTTTATGCACTGATGAAACCTCTGCGCTCATGCCGCTTCAAGCCCTAAATAGAATGCGCGCTGAAAAATTCTAAGATGAGTGGCCAGGACCAGCTGAACTGGTAGGTATGCCCCATATCAGAGCGACAATCCAAAACTCGAGGCCAGTCAGCGTCACTAGAGCAATAGCTGCGGCATTCGGTTTCACTAGTGCCGGCATCAAACACAACAGCGCCATTCGCCACATCACAGCCATGTGACTGAGCCCAACTCTGCGTAATCGCAGTGGCTCCGGTGTAGTAAAAGGACTCGCCATCGCTAGTGGTGGTGAAATTTTCATCTTCCCAGTCGCCGGGTGGCACGGTGGGATCATTTAGACCAGTAATGAGCAACACGGGCATATCCTCGTTCTTGCCTTTCCCATCCAGATAGCCCCGGTGTGGCAAGCCTATGATCGGTGCTATCGCTCTGAATAACGGCGCCGTCACAGGGCTCTGTCCCAATTCCCAGGTAAACATGCCGCCGTTTGAACCACCGCTGGCGAAGACGTTATCTGTATCCACGCACATTCGGTTGCTAACGTGCTCAAGCAGCGCGACAGTGAACGCAATATCGTCTTGCTGGCACTGTGTCCAAGAGCAGCTGTTCTCCGCTATGCCATCACATGAGGCATACCTGTAATCAGGCGTGTTGTTGAAATCGCAAATGGCGCCCTCAATGCCATCGCCGCCATCGCCATCAAGTCCACTGGCCGATCCGCTGAAGGTCCAAGAGTTGAAGGAGTTGTCGAGTTCGCCCGAGCCGAGACCCACTGGCGCAACCAGAATGAAACCCTGTTGATCTGCCTCGCTGGTCACTGTCGCGTCACCAATGAAGTCGTTCTGACCACCTCCCCAACCGTGAAACAACATTACGAGTGGGCTGGCGGAGGTCGCAGCATAGGTCTCGGGCACATACACTCGGTAGGAACGTTCAGTGTTAGTGAACTGAAAAGTGTAGTTATCGCTTTCAGTCAGTAAGTCTGTCGTCGCACTGCAGCCTGGTGAGGGGTTGGCGACACCGGGACCCGCGCTATCACCCGGATCAGGCTGGGCGCTCCCAATATTCTCATTGTCGCTGCCGCCGCCAGCACCACAAGAGATAAGGCCCGCTGAAAGCGATATCAAAAAAGCGGTTATCAGATGTCTCAACATGGGGGAGGAGCACTCACTTAAAGCCGACTGCTTGAGCGTATTTCGAAGCATAGTTGTAAGCAAGCGGCCAAACGCTATCTGCAGATGAGAATGGCTAAAGAGTTACTCATGAGGCTGCTAAACCTAAGCTTCCGAGAGTGTAAACAGATCCGTGTTGCCGCCTTTGGCTACCACATTGTCTGTGCGGGTTTTCTCCGAAACGAACCGATATAAATAGTGAGGTCCCCCAGCTTTTGGGCCTGTACCTGATAGCCCTTGGCCTCCGAACGGGTTTACTCCGACGACGGCGCCCACGGTATTACGATTGATATAGGTGTTACCCACTTGGGTGTTTTCAAATACCGTTTGGGCGAAGCCGTCTATCCGGCTGTGAATACCCAAGGTGAGTCCATAGCCTGACGCTCTGATATCGGCTAGCACGTCTCGTAGTTCTGATTTCTTGTAGCGAATTAGATGCAAGATGGGTCCGAAGACTTCGCGTTTTAACTGGTCGAGGCGATCTATTTCGTAGATTTGCGGCGCAACAAAATGACCATTCGGTAAGTCGGGATCAAGCGAAGCTTCAGATAAAAGTCGCCCCTCCCGGCGCATTCTGTCTGTGTGCTCTTGGATGAGCTGCTGTGCCTCGGCGTCAATCACGGGTCCTACATCGGTTTGGAGTTTCATTGGATCGCCAACGCTTAGCTCCAGCGTTGCCCCGTGTAGCATGTCGATCACCGCGTCGGCGATGTCCTCCTGTAAATACAGTACGCGCAGGGCACTGCAGCGCTGTCCCGCGCTTTGAAACGCTGAAACGATAACGTCATCGACAACTTGTTCAGGTAGCGCCGTTGCATCCACAAGCATCACATTTAAGCCGCCGGTTTCAGCGATCAGTGGAATGATGGGGCCATCGCGGGCAGCGAGTTGCCGATTGATGCTCTTTGCGGTTTCTGTGCTGCCTGTAAACGCCACGCCCGCAATACGATCATCAGCTACCAGAGCAGCTCCCACGCTTTTGCCGCCGGGGAGAAGGTGCAGGATATCCTCGGGGATTCCGGCCTCATGCAATAATTTGACTGCCTTAAAAGCAATCAGGGGTGTCTGCTCTGCAGGTTTTGCGACGACTGCATTGCCGGCAACCAGGGCGGCGCTGACCTGACCCATGACAATAGCCAGGGGGAAGTTCCAAGGACTCATGCAGACA
>CAXRCG010000132.1:0-17440 GCA_964228885.1 Pseudomonadales bacterium
TTCTGACCAAAATACCCAGAAAATGCTTTTTGTCCCCAGGGGCATTGATTGGGAGCACAAATCGGAGCGAAAGCAGAAACAGATTGATAGCTGCCTGGATTCCTCAGCGCGATGGTGAGCGCGCCGTGCCCGCCCATGGAGTGCCCGGAAATCGATTGTTTTTTACTGTCTACAGGGAAGTTACTGTTAATCAGCGAGGGAAGTTCCGTCACGATGTAGTCGTACATTTTGTAGTGCTGATTGTAAGGCGCCTCAGTTGCGTTGACGTAGAATCCTGCACCCAGACCAAAATCCCAGGCGCCGTCAGGGTCATCACTGACATTATCTCCCCGAGGGCTCGTGTCCGGTATGACGATCGCCATACCCAATAATGCAGCGCTGCGCTGCGCCCCTGCCTTGGCAACAAAATTTTCGTCAGTACAGGTTAACCCCGATAGCCAATATAGAACCGGTACTGCCGCCGTGTCTGCTTGAGGGGGTAAAAAAATTGAAAATGTCATCTCACACTGGCAAGCGTCCGAAAAGTGTTTGTATTGAGATTGATGACCTCCAAACATTTTTTGTGTAGCAACGAGGTTGATAGCCGGTTCAAGCAATATGGATTTCCTCTAGAACGAGTTGATTTTTGTCAGCATAACTCAGGAACAATAGACAAAACAGTAAGGGGTGCGTAGCCTTTGCTTCACAGACCCTACGACAGACTACATGATGATTCAGCTTTTTTTCTCGGTAATTTTGCAACCAGTGCGCATGTTTTCGATATGGCTACTAGCAATGTCCATTTCGGGTTGCGCTCATTCAGAGTTGACAGGAGCGTCAACTTTATTTGAAACCCGGGAAGTTACGCTGCTATTTACCAATGATTTTGAGAGCGCGTTTGATCCCATCCCTGCTTACTGGAATCCGCAGGTGGAAAAGCTCGGTGGCATTGCCCACATCGCAACGCTGATAGACAACATTCGTGCACGTGAAGATGTGGTTTTCCTATTTGATGCGGGTGACATCTTTACCGGCGTCTTATCGAAAAAGACTGAAGGTATGGTCCCCATGGAAATGATGATCACCATGAACTACGACGCTATGGCAATTGGTAATCATGAATTTGAATATGGCTGGGAGTCTTTTGCAAAGACCAAAGATCGACTGCCGTTTCCAGTTTTGGGTGCAAATCTGTTTTACGCCGAATCAGGGTTACCCTATGCGCAGGCATTCACGATTGTTGAAAGAGAGGGCGTTCGTATCGGTGTCATTGGCATTATGGGTCAAGATGCGGGTACAGCGATTATTCCTTCAAACATCAAGGGTATTGATATCCGTGACCCGGCTGAAACAATAAAGCCTTACGTCGATATGCTAAAGCCGCAGGTTGACCTGATCGTTGTGTTGACTCACCAAGGTAAAACGGCGCCTATGCAGACGGACGATGAAGCACATCCAGAAATTCAGCGTGGCATCGAATCGGAAATCCTATTGGCGGGCGCGGTACCAGGCATCGACGTTATTTTCAGCGGGCACGCTGATTCGGGGACTGAATCGCCCTATGTTCACCCCAAGACGGGCACGCTGATCATGCAAACCTACGGGCAGGGGACGCGGCTGGGTTCCCTTCTACTTCGTTTCGAGAGAGTCCCGGAACCTCTTGGAACATCCACCAAAATCACTTCACACAAAGGTCAGCTGATTCCTGTTGTGAGTAATGAGTTGATCGCCCATCCTGTCGTTGCAGAAAAACTGGCGGCCTATAAAGCCCAGTTTCCGGAATTACAGGAGACGCTTTGCTTTGCCGAAGAGAGAATCAGTAGGCGTTACAATGAAGAGTCAGATCTCGGTAATTTATATGCGGACATTATTCGTGCGGAAGTGGGTGCTGAAATAGGATTGATGCCATCGGGGGCGTTGCGAGCTGATCTGCCAGCGGGTGATGTACCGTTGATTGATGTGATTGACTCGTTTCCCTTCACCGATCGAGTGGCGCAATTGGAAATGACAGGTAGTCAGATCTTGGCGGTGCTGGAACAATCCTTGACGCTTGAGCGGGGCATGCTTCAGGTGTCCGGATTAAAAGTGAAATATACATTGTCAAAACCTTTTGGTGAACGCGTGCAGTCGGTTGCAGTGAATGGCGTTAAACTCGAACCGGACAGCCGCTATCATGTCTCCACCGTTGAAATTATGGCGCAGGGTGGTGATTTGTATCATGCTTTTCGAGAGGGTAAAAGGATAGTAAGCGAGGACGTCAAGTTCTCGGATGTTCTGACTCAACACCTGCGCAATGCAGGTACTGTTCGACTTCCGCCAAAAGGGCGTCTACTTTCTTTGGATTGATGCCGTTAATGGCTTCAGAAATACGTCAGCGATTGGCCAGATGAACACCTTTGGCGATAGCACGTGCGACCACGTTTGCCGCTGTTGTTCCCAAATGTAAAGTGTCTACACTTTTGCCCGCAATATCAGTCTCGTTAGACGAAATCACAAAAACCAAATCCCCGTCTGATGGCGTGTGTACCGGGTAAATTGCCCTTGCGAACCCATCGTGTGCGTTGACAGCGATGCGTTTGCACTCGGCCTGCGAGAGGGAGGCGTTGGTCATGACAACTGCAAGTGTCGTATTCTCCATGGGCTGAGTAGTGCGTTTGGTGTTCATGATATGCGCATTGCCAGGTAGTGGGTGTGGCAATCCGCGCCCGCCGAATTCGTTGTTTATCTCAAACGGTGCCGCCCAATAATGGTGAGTGTCGCCGACATAAACAGATCCTACCGCATTGCAAACGACTGCGGCAGAAACCACTATTCCATCTTCGAGTGTTTGTTCTGCGAGCCCGAACCCGCCTGCGGCACCCGCGGTAGTTGCGCCTAAACCGGCGCCAACAGACCCTTCTTCAGGACTGCTGGTGGTTTGACTAGCAGCCTGATAGCCCAGTTCTCGATAGGGTGGGTAGCGTCCCCAGGATTTTTCACCGCCATTGTTCAGATCAAAACATATAGCCGATGGAACAATCGGTATGCGTATTTCGCCCACAGGGTAACCCCTGTTTTGTTCGCGTAGCCAGGCCTGCGCGCCTGATGCTGCATCGAGACCAAAAGCAGACCCTCCGGAGAGGACAATCGCGTCTACGGTTTGAACCAATTGCTCAGGAGTGAGCAGATCAGTTTCACGGGTACCGGGCGCGCCGCCCATGACATGCACGGCAGCAGTAGCAGGTCTATCTGGTATAATGACTGTGGCACCGCTTTTAAGGCGCTGATCGTCTGCGTGTCCTATTCCGAACCCTTTTAGCAGCATTTTTTGTTGCCTCGTAAGATGAACCGTTGACGTTTAATCGCCAGTAACTAAAGAGCACCTTACCAACAAGCTGCAGGTCTATCACGTCTGGGATATGATGCAGCGAGTGCTTTCGTACCAAATATCATCATAAGTGCTAATCAGAGTGAATTAGAATTGAGCGGTTTGAAAATCCCAAAGCAGGACCAAACGGACTACATCATTATCGGCGCAGGCTCGGCCGGCAGTGTTTTAGCGAGCAGATTGTCCCGGAGTCACCACGTAACTTTGCTTGAAGCCGGGCCCAAAGATCACGCATGGGATTATCGCCTGCATATGCCTGCGGCACTATCGCATGTGTTGTCGAATGATCGATACAACTGGTTTTACAATTCTGAACCAGAGCCTGGTCTAGATAACCGCCAATTATATTGTCCTCGTGGTCGGGTGCTTGGCGGTTCTTCCTCTATAAACGGCATGATTTTTGTTCGAGGAAATAAAGGTGATTTCGACGATTGGGCGAATGCGCCTGGTATGGAGAGTTGGCGCTATGATCGCTGCTTGCCTTATTTCAAACGATCTGAAAACACGATCTACGGTATCGATAGTCATCGAGGGCGTGCCGGTCCTATGCACATTAGCAGAGGAGAAGCTGACAACCCTTTGTTTGAGGCGTGGTTGGCGGCTGGAGAAGAACTCGGTATCCATCATTCAGATGACTTCAACGGATTGCAGCAAGAGGGTGTTGGTGTTTTTGATCGCACGATTAAGGCTGGTCGGCGCTTCAGTGCAGCACGAGGCTACCTTGCGCAGGTTAATGACGATGGTGAGGGTAGCCTGACGATACATAGCAGTGCCCAGGTACAAAAGCTATTGTTGAACAACCAGACGGCTGAAGGGGTTGAATTTCGGCGCCGGGGTAAAACACATAAAATTTATGCAAACAGCGAAGTAATTCTCTGTGGTGGTGCGATTAATTCTCCGCACTTATTGATGTTATCGGGTATCGGCAATGCCAGCGAACTAAAGTCCGTTGGAATAGACCCTGTTGTTGATTTACCCGGCGTGGGTGAGAATTTGCAGGACCACCTTGAGATCTACGTGCAGTTCGCTTGTGAGCAGCCTGTCTCGATTTATCCGTCGTTGCAGTGGTATAACCAGGCGATGATTGGTCTTCAATGGTACTTGATGAACAGTGGTGCGGGCGCAACCAATCACTTTGAAACAGGGGCTTTTTTGCGAAGTGCGCCATCAGTGCCCTATCCTGATCTGCAGTTCCATTTTCTGCCCGTTGCGATGAATTATGACGGTCGGGATCGCCATAAAGGACATGGTTTTCAGGTTCATGTGGGTCCAATGAAGCCGACCAGTCGGGGGCACGTAAAATTGAAATCCAGCGACCCGAGCAGCGCGCCGAACATCTTGTTTAATTATCACACCACGGTCGAAGATCGGAAAGTCATGCGTGCTGGCATTCGCCGGGTTCGCGAACTCATTGGTACTAAGGCTTTTTCAGCATACAAAGGTCGCGAGTTAAAGCCAGGAGCCGGTGCCACAACAGATAGTGAACTTGACGCTTTTGTCCGAGCGCATGGGGAAAGCGCTTATCATCCAAGCTGCACTTGTCGCATGGGGGAAGACGAAATGGCTGTGGTCAACGCGCGCGGGCAGGTGCATGGCATTGCAAACCTGAGAGTGGTTGACGCATCGATCATGCCAACTGTGACGAACGGTAATTTGAATGCGCCGGTGATTATGATGGCAGAAAAGCTAAGTGATGATATCCTCGGCGCTGAGCCTCTGCTGCGATAAGTGTTGGCAGTTGATTTAGCTAAAGATGGTTTGTGAGAAGAGAGCAAATATGAAAACAAACGCGGGTTCTATTGTTGCAGGATTTTTTTTGGCAGGGTTAGTGGGTTTGTCTGGCTGCGGCGACCCTGTCGATAAAGCTGCATCAGCTGATGGGTCTAATGTAGTGGCGGTTGCCGATTTTCAGAAGCAGTTGCGAACACAGCTGATCATGGCGAAAACCGGTGATGTTATCGAAATTCCAAAGGGTAGGTTCGAGATAACCCGAGGGCTGTCGTTGAAAGTTGATGGCGTGACCATTCGCGGCGCGGGTATGGCTGAATCAGTACTCACGTTTAAGCATCAAACCCAGGGTGCAGAAGGTTTAATAGTGACGGCTGACGACATCGTGCTTGAGGGATTTGCCGTCGAAGATACCAAAGGTGATGCGATCAAGATTAATGAGTGTCGTAACTTGGTGATTCGTCAGGTTCGTGTTGAGTGGACCGCAGGTCCTGATGAGGCCAACGGTGCATATGGTTTGTATCCAGTGCAATGTGAGAATGTGTTGGTTGACGGCGCGGTTGCCATTGGCGCTTCGGATGCTGGGATTTATGTGGGTCAGTCCAAAAATGTTGTAGTCAAGAACTCCAGAGCTGCATACAACGTTGCTGGCATTGAAATCGAGAATACAATTGATGCCGACGTGTTTGACAATGTTGCCGAAAACAATACCGGCGGTATATTGGTGTTCAATCTACCGGGGTTATCACAGCGAGGTGAACGAACCCGGGTGTTTAGAAACAGGATTGTTTCGAATAATACGGATAATTTCGCGCCCGAGGGGTCAATTGTCGCCGGAGTCCCCGTAGGTTCGGGCGTGTTGATCAATGCCAACGATCATGTCCATATCTTTGAAAACGAGTTTGAGAATAACGACACAGCTAATGTGATTGTTTCAAGCTATTTTTCGACCGCGGATAGCTCAGAAATTAAAAACAAGACATTTGATCCTTACGCCGAGGCAATCTATATCCATGATAATTCGTACGTTGGCGGAGGTGAATCACCCGATACGCTAGAATTGAAAACACTCAAGCTTGCCATGTATGGGCTCAATGGTCGTTTCCCAGACGTTATTTGGGATGGGTATATCAATCCTGCTGTCGCCGATGACGGTAAATTGCCAGCAGCACTGTCGATCTGCCTGCAAGATGCGCAAAGCAAAATGCTCAATGTCGATGCACCCAATGGCTATAACAACCCGAATGAAGACATGACGAATCATCGATGCGAGCTCGCGCCGTTGGAACCTGTTGAGCTACCTTTCGGCTAAATATGCGTATTTCCCGTATTACTTTCGGTCCTTGTAACCTTTTGCAATTATGTTTTGCCTTGTTTGTCATGGCGGTCGTAACAGCTTGCTCAGATTCAGGCAGAGACAGCGTCTCTAATCCTCCATCGCAGCTGTTGAGTGAACCAAAACCTGAGTCAGCTGACGAGTTTCCTGCGCTGCTCTCTGACTGGGGTGTGCTTCATGTCTCGAAGCAGGAATTGGTGCCCGGCAGCAGATCTGTCGCCTATGACCTTAATACACCGCTCTTCACGGACTACGCGCATAAATTCAGAACGCTATGGGTACCCGAGGGCAAGTCAGCGACCTTTGACGACGAGGGCATGATTCAGTTTCCTGTTGGCACGATAATTTCCAAAACATTTTTCTATCCCAGAGAAGGGGAGCATCTGTATTTTGATAGAGATGAAACACTGGACTTTGGGTCAAGCGGGTTAGATCTCGATAAGGTGAGATTAATCGAAACAAGATTGCTTGTTCACAGACCTGATGGTTGGCAAGGACTGCCATATGTCTGGAACCAGCAGCAAACGGAAGCAAGTTTGGAAATAGCAGGGAGTGCCTTCGAATTAGCTCTGTATGCAGGGGCCGGTGTAAACGGCGGCGCACGGCCAACGGAACCGGTTCACCAATTCACCTACGCAGTGCCAGATTTCAATCAGTGTCAAGGCTGTCATATTGAAGATCTGTCGACAGAAAAAGTGCGACCGATCGGCTTAAAGCCAAGGCATATCAACAAAGCTTACGCGCATATGCATCAGCCAGAGAATCAGTTAGCGCACTTCTTTGAAAATGATTTGCTGGTGGAAAGCAGACAGTTTCCGCTTGCCTCGTTACCGCGAAATGTAAAAATGGATGACCGTGCGGTTAGTTTGAATGCGCGAGCCCGGAGCTATCTCGATATTAATTGCGGTCATTGCCACAATCGTGCTGGTGCTGGAGATACCTCTGGTCTTTTTCTAAACATAGAGGAAACAGATCTATTGCGTCTCGGCGTGTGCAAACCCCCGATTGCCGCTGGACAGGGTACTGGTGGTAGATTTGTCAGCATTCAGCCTGGGAAACCAGATCAGTCCATTCTGAGTTATCGAATGGAGAGCCTAGAGCTAGGCGCCATGATGCCAGAATTAGGGCGTGCGACGGTCCACCGGGAGGGCGTTGAACTCATAAAAGCTTGGATAGAAGCGATGCCAGGTGAATGTAATATCGAAGAGGTAAATTTGATATGAGTATAGACGACATGTTGTCCGAGCAAGACCTGAAAAAACACCCAACCAACCCAAATTGGACAATGCCTAAAAGTTTTGGCGTTTGGGAATTGCCTGAGGATGCGAAAGGTAAAAAGTACCGTTGGGGTAACTATCCAGGTAAGGGGCTTGCGCTGGATCGAGAGTTTGGTGTTAACAAGCGGATAGCATTGTATGCCTCGCGAAAAAAAGCAAAAGCGTATACGGAAGAATTAAATAACGCACTGTCCTGAGGCCGCGAAGAATTGGCTCGTGTGTGGTGAGTATTGCATGATTTGTTGCCCGTCTTTGAAGTCTGAGGATAAGTACCCGTCGGCACTAAAATATTGACGTATGCTCTGCGAGAAAACGAAGAAAAGATCGCATCGCTGTTCGGGCTAGCTTTTGATCTTCTGCGACAAACAACCAATAGAGTTCCCCGTAACTGTCCTTTAGGGCGGGAACTGATACAATTACCGCCTGCCTCGCAGAATAAAAAATAATACTGAGAACAGCAGACTTGTTTCCCGTGGGCTCTATCTCGAAAAAAATAATAAGGAACAAATATGGTTAGTCTGCTTGGTATCCTGATATTGCCTGCGATCGCTTTTTTAATGTCCACTAATCGCTCCAGGGTGAACTGGCGAACCGTCGCTGGAGCGTTTGCTTTTCAAGCTGGCATTGGTGCGTTTGTACTTTACATTCCTATCGGAAAGCAATTACTGCTGATCATCGCGCAGGGTGTCTCTAATATTCTCAGCTACAGTCAGGAAGGCATCAATTTTGTTTTTGGGCGCATTGGTGATCCGTCGGTTGGCTTTGTGTTTGCCTTTCAGGTGTTGCCCGTCATCATATTCTTTTCTTCGTTAATCGCAGTGCTGTATCACCTTGGCATCATGACTTGGATCGTTCGGCTTATTGGCGGCGCGCTGCAAAAGGTCTTAGGCACTAGTCGACCGGAATCACTCTCCGCAGCGGCTAACATATTTGTGGGTCAAACCGAGGCGCCGCTCGTCATACGCCCGTTTATACCAACGATGACTCGATCTGAATTGTTTGCGGTAATGGTCGGTGGACTCGCCTCAATTGCAGGCGCTGTGCTTGCTGGTTATGCAGCAATGGGCGTTGAGATGACTTATTTGCTTGCGGCTTGTTTCATGGCAGCGCCTGGGGCTTTGTTGATGGCAAAAATCATCATTCCCGAGACCGAAGAGGCGGTCAACGAAGTAGAAGATCTCCAGATTCCCGATGAAGAGTATGCCAATGTGTTTGACGCAGCCGCATCAGGCGCCGGTTTCGGACTGCAAATCGCGCTGAATGTTGGTGCCATGTTGCTAGCCTTTATTGCCTTGATTGCGCTAATAAACGGGATTCTTGGTGGTGTAGGCGGTGTGCTAGGTCTACCGGACCTAACGTTGCAATTATTGTTGGGTTACGTTTTTCAACCCGTCGCATGGATATTGGGTGTTCCCTGGCATGAAGCGAACGCGGCTGGTGCGCTCATAGGCCAGAAACTTGTGCTCAATGAGTTTATTGCCTATCTTGATTTTGTGAGCGTGCGGGACACACTCTCCGGTCACACGCAGGCGGTGGTGACACTAGCACTGTGTGGCTTTGCCAATTTCTCCAGTATTGCAATCTTGATGGGTGGTCTTGGTGCCATGGCACCGGCACGTCGTTCAGAAATTGCAAGGCTGGGATTGAAGGCTGTATTTGCGGCAACATTGGCAAACTTTATGAGTGCGGCGCTGGCGGGATTTTTTCTCTCGCTTTCTTAACCCGCGAAACAGCTTTGGGTGCTAGTGATATAGGTTGTCTCTGGCATCCGCATCGAGGTTAGCATTCAGCGCGTTGACCTCATCGTCGAATACATCTTTTCCTTTTATTTGATCGAGCAATATTTTGCCGAGGGTTGGGAAATCGGCTCGCGGCATATACAAATTAGGATCCCAAAGGTGTGAGCGCATGAGCGCTTTTGCGCAATGAAAGTAGACCTGTTCAATATCGACGATAATCGCAAGTTTTGGTGATTTGCCCTTGTGAGCAACCATGGCTAGCAATCGCTCATCGTTAGTAACGCGCGCCTTGCCATTGATACGAAGTGTCTCGTTCATGCCCGGTATAAAATGGATCATTCCCATCATTGGATTTGCGACAATATTCGTCAGTGAATCTGCCAGTCGATTACCTGGGTGCTCTGGCATAAGCACGGTCGCATCATCAAGGATCTTAATAAACCCCGGTGCATCTCCACGGGGTGAAGCATCGGACCCGGTTTCATTATTGGTGGCGAGAATGAGAAAGGGTGAGCGAGCAAGGAAGTTTTTAGCATGCCCGTCCAGTTTGTACTGAATTTTTGCCTTTACACCTGAAGATGCTACTCCGTGAATCTCACGCAGATCTTCGAGTGTTTTTATAATCGCAATATCTTTCGGTATCGTCATGAGGGTGACCATGATTGTAGCTGGCGGTTGGTTGAGTATACATCGCTATCGTTATCGTCGTTAGCAGTATAAGCATATGCACCGCGGTAAAATAAGCTAATAAAAAATCGTTCCAAGCGTTAGGCTGATTTAACTTTTTTCTTCTCTATAATCAGCAGCCAAGAAAGTAAGTTAAATGTGGCACTCACGGTGGCAAGTTCAGAACGCAAGACCGAATATCTCCCTTCCGAACGATTTGATTTGATGCAGCTGAATTTGAGCATGGGACGAATGAGCGCTGAAGAGATTGTTACTGAAAGCTTCGGGTTCAGTGAAAAAGTCATGACAAGCACAACCTTCGGTCATCAATCTGCAGTAATTTTACATATGGTGACCAGGATAAAACCCGATGCCAAGATACTTTGGGTTGATACTGGCTACAACACATCTGCGACCTATCGTTTTGCCGATAGACTGATCAAACGGCTGAATCTCAATATTGAAATTTATGCGCCAGAGATGACCTCGACCAGACGCAACGTCATGTTGGGTGGTATTCCCGATGTTGAAGATCCGAGACATGAAGAATTTACTCGCCAAGTAAAACTTGAACCCTTCGAACGCGCAACGCGTCATCTAGGGGCCGAGGTTTGGATCACAGGTATTCGCAGAGAACAAACTGCCTATCGTCAGAGTCTAGAGATTGCTAGTTGGAGCAATAAAGGTTTACTGAAAGTTGCACCGCTGCTGAATTGGAATCAGAAACAACTGCAAGCGTATTTGCAAGCATATAATCTGCCCGATGAGCAGGATTATTTTGATCCAACCAAAGTGCATGATGCGCGAGAATGCGGACTTCAAACGCGGCTGTAATAGTGTGCCGCTTTGCTCAAATTAAAGGCTTCAAAATTTCAAAAGCGTACGCCTTGTTGTCGCGTATTTCATCTCTGCTTAGACCACTAAGCTCATAGGGCAGTACAAGCCAGTCTTCGGTTTCATGCAGAAAAAAGTCTGGACAGCGACCGGTCTCCAGTTTGGCCGGCTTGTGCCACAGACTCGCGATTTTCACGTTGTCTGGCATATTGCGTTTCAAGCGACCGCGCAAACGCTCTAAAACAGCATCGACATTATGACCACTACTATAAACGTCATCGACGATGAGTAGAGAATCGGTTTTACTGAGGTTTTCGATCAGATATTGGGTGCCATGAACCCTGATTCTTTCACTGGGGTTGTTGACCATCTGCTGATAATCAGCGATACCCTGATAAGAAGTGCGTATCGAAATGTGATCTGTTTCGACGCCCAATGCCTGCAAACATTCTTGAACAGCGATACCTACCGTGCTGCCTCCACGCCAGAGGCCAACGATGAACGACGGTCTGAATCCGGAGTTGAACACATCGACACCGAGGCGATACGCATCGAGTAGGACGTCCTGTTCTTTCAGATATTTTTTATGCTGCATAAAATTTTCGATCTGTTCTATTGGTTGTGTTTTACTGGTGATGGATCATGCGAAAATAAGGGCATAGTCTGCTTATCCACTATTTTGGAGAATAACCTAGGGTGACCGAGAAACGCTATCTTGATGCGCAACAATTACTCGAAGACAGCATGCAATTAGGCGTGCAGGTGCTTGAGAGCGGCTTCAAGCCAACTTTCATTATTGCTATTTGGCGGGGCGGTGCGCCGATCGGTATCGCTGTGCAGGAAGTCCTTAAAACCCAGGGTGTCAATGCTGATCACATTGCAATCAGAACCTCTTCTTACCATGGCATCGATGGTCGTGACGATGAGGTCAAGGTCTTTAACATGAGTTACCTCATTAAGAAGATTACTCACGAAGATAAATTGTTGATAGTGGATGATGTATTTGACACTGGAAACAGTATAGAAGCAGTGATATCTCACCTCAAAGCTAAGACGCGGCTGAATGCACCACAGGATATCAGGGTTGCAGTGCCGTTTTATAAGCCGACCCGAAACCAGACGGCGCGAGCGCCGGATTATTACTTGTATGAGACTGAACAGTGGCTCAAGTTTCCCCATTCACTGGAGGGTTTGACCATTGATGAAATGCGACAGAACCGACCCGAACTTCTGGAAATACTTTCCAGGGCCAATGGCTCATTTTTTGAGAAGGCAATCAAAAGTGATGCCGTTGAGGGATTAGAGTAAATGGCAAAGCTTTACTTCTATTATTCCTCTATGAATGCTGGTAAATCCACCTCGCTGTTGCAGTCGAGCTACAATTACATTGAGCGTGGCATGCACACAATGTTGTTGACACCGGATATTGATAACCGATTTAGTAAAGGGAAAATCACCTCTAGGATTGGCCTCGATGCCGACGCACAGACCTTCAGAAATGAGGATAATCTCTATCAACTGGTTGCCGGTGAACATGTCAAAAAGACGATAGACTGCGTGATGTTGGATGAGGCGCAGTTTCTGACGCAACAACAGGTGAGAGAGCTGGGTTTTATCTGTGACGAGCTGGATATCCCTGTGCTTGCCTACGGTATTCGGACGGATTTTCGTGGTGAGCCCTTTGAGGGTAGCAAGTATTTGCTCGCATGGGCTGATAATCTGAAAGAGATTAAGGCCATTTGTCACTGTGGTGGCAAAGCGACGATGGTGCTGCGAATGGATGAAAACGGTGTGCCGATCGATGAAGGTGATCAGGTCGCGATAGGCGGTAACGAGCAATATGTGTCGATGTGTCGTCGTCACTTTAATGAGGGCTTAGGTCTGACGTATGAAGATGCCAGTAGCCGGTGACAGAGAAGTAGTATGAGCGAAAAACAAAAAGTCAGAAGCATCAGAATTAGGCCTGAAGGGCACCTTGATGTCCTGTCGCAGGGTGAAGTTAACAAACTATTGGACACCAGCCAAGGCGGGCTGTATCACCTGTTTAGAAAATGCTCGCTGGCGGTGTTGAACTGCGGTTCAACAACAGATGATGTTCGACAGCTACTGCTGGATTACGAAGATTTCAATATCAAAGTGCTTCAGGAGGAGCGAGGGGTCCGGCTCGAATTAAGTAATTCGCCTGCCGGGGCATTTGTCGATGGGAAAATGATTCGCGGCATTAAAGAGCTGATGTTTTCTGTACTTCGGGACATTATTTACGTCAGTGATGAGATTACCAACAATGCGAGCTTTGACCTTGACTCGTCCGATGGTGCTACCGACGCTGTTTTTCATATTTTACGAAACGCCGGCGTGTTGAAAACCAGAACGCCTCCTAATGTTGTGGTTTGTTGGGGCGGCCATTCGATTCCACGACTGGAATATGAATACACCAAAGAAGTCGGTTATGAACTTGGTTTGCGGGCGATGGATATTTGTACCGGCTGTGGACCCGGGGCGATGAAAGGACCCATGAAAGGGGCTGCCATTGGCCATTCCAAACAGCGTATAAAAAGCGGTCGCTATATTGGCATCACGGAGCCCGGTATTATCGCAGCAGAGGCACCCAACCCGATTGTCAACGAGCTGGTTATCTTACCGGACATTGAAAAACGCCTGGAGGCCTTCGTTCGTATTGGCCATGGAATTATAGTTTTCCCAGGGGGCGCGGGCACGTTGGAGGAAATTCTCTATTTGCTGGGTATTTTGCTTCATCCTGATAACAGATCTATTCCGTTTCCCGTTGTGTTTACCGGACCCGAATCAGCGCGCAATTACTTTCAGAGGGTTGACCAGTTCATTGGTGCCACCTTGGGTGAACAAGCGCAAGCGCGTTACGAAATTATCGTCGATGATCCAGCGGCGGTTGCCGAGGCTATGCATGGTGGACTTCGCAGCGTTAGAAGATATCGTAAAGCGAAAGGCGACGCCTATTTTTTTAATTGGTTGTTAAAAATGTATCACGAATTCCAACTTCCCTTTGCGCCCTCGCATGAGAGCGTAGCCGCGCTGAATTTAAGGCGAGACCAGCCGGTCTATCAGCTCGCGGCGAATCTGCGTAGCGCATTTTCCTGCATCGTCGCGGGTAACGTGAAGGAGAATGGTATTCGTGCAGTTGAGGAGCATGGGAACTTCAAGTTATCCGGAGATGCCGATCTTATGCGCGCGATGGATTCGCTGTTAAAATCATTCGTCAGCGAAGGTCGTATGAAACTCCCCGGCAGCACTTACATTCCTTGCTATGAGATTGTCAACGGATGATTTGTCTAGGTCAGAGAGCCCGTCTTCGAAAATATTGATTCTTGTCACTGTTTGTTACAAGGCGCCACGTTTATAATCATGTGATCATGATCAAACAAAAAGCAAAGACTGAATTGTGAAACTGGAACCCATTGATTACCTCGCGCCGGATGGAGCCGAACGATTTGTTGAATCTCTGCGTGTGACGGGTTTCGGTGTGCTCAAGAATCATCCGATTCAGAAAGGGTTGGTAGACACGATCTACAACGAATGGCAGGCATTTTTCGATGCCTCAGAAAAAAATGCATTTCATTTCAATCGTGAAACGCAGGACGGTTTTTTTCCTTGTTCGGTTTCCGAGGTAGCCAAAGGGCATACGGTTAAGGATATTAAAGAGTACTTTCATTACTATCCCTGGGGGCAATGTCCGGCATCGTTGAAGCAAAATATCTCGACCTATTATGCGTCGACGATGGCTTTCGCTGCTGAATTGCTTGCCTGGGTCGAAAGGCACTCCACGGCGGCGGTTGCTGCAGGATATTCCGAACCGCTGTCTGGCATGGTGCAGGGCGAAGGAAGTGATCAGACACTGTTACGCGTTTTACATTATCCGCCCTTAACCGGTGATGAGGAGCCAAGCGCGATAAGAGCAGCAGCGCATGAAGACATTAATCTTATTACAATACTGCCTGCGGCCAACGAACCTGGTCTGCAGGTTCTGACGCAAGAAAACGAATGGATGGATGTGCCTTGTGAGTTTGAAACCCTGGTAATCAACACAGGAGATATGTTGCAGGAAGCATCAGGCGGTTACTTCCCCTCTACCACCCATCGCGTGGTGAACCCCGAAGGCACAGACCAGTCCCGCTCGCGGATCTCTTTACCCTTGTTCCTGCACCCCAGACCTGAAGTGATACTTTCCGAACGTTACACGGCGCGGGCCTACTTGGTTGAGCGGTTGAAGGAACTTGGTACCGTCTGAGGTCTCGCAAAAGCCCTTTGAAACTGTATAATACGCGCCTTTGGAGCTTTCAAAACTTCAATGAGCACAAATACCTCAGCACCATCAAGTAGCCCCGCCAGTGACGATGCCTTAAGCATTCACGCTGAGAAAATCCTGATTCTCGATTTCGGCTCACAATACACCCAGCTAATCGCCCGCAGAGTTCGAGAAATCGGCGTTTACTGCGAGATTCGTACAATCCATTTAAGCGAAGAAGAAGCTCGGGCTTTTTCGCCAAAAGGCGTTATTCTTTCTGGTGGTCCTGAGTCTGTGACCGCTGACAATACCCTTACTGCACCTGATTATATTTTTGAGCTGGGTGTGCCCGTACTGGGTATCTGTTACGGCATGCAAACAATGGCAAGTCAATTGGGCGGCAAGGTTGAAAGCTCAGCAAAACACGAGTTTGGTTACGCCCGGGTCAGAGTAAAAGGCGACGGTGAGCTACTTCGGGGAATTGCTGATGAGGTTGTTTCTTCTGTCAGCCAACTCGATGTCTGGATGAGTCATGGTGACAAGGTGGTGACGTTGCCGGAAGGGTTTACCGGCACGGCGAGTACGGATGCTTGTCCCTATGCCGCCATGAGTGATGAGTCACGCCAATTTTATGGTTTGCAATTTCATCCAGAAGTTAACCACACGTTGCAAGGACATTCGATCCTAAGTCGCTTTATTTTGGACATTTGTCGGTGCGAGGGACTGTGGACTTCAGCGAACATTGTCGAAGACATTATAAAAGATGTGCGCGCGCAGGTAGGCGATAAGCAGGTTATTTTGGGATTGTCTGGTGGTGTTGACTCTTCTGTCGTCGCAGCGCTATTGTCTCGCGCTATTGGTGATCAACTACACTGCATATTTGTAGACAACGGTCTTCTTAGGCTCAATGAGCCTGAACAGGTAGAAGAAATATTCGGCAAAGCAACCAGCAACTCCTTTAATGTCAACCTCACGACAGTTCGGGCAGAGTCTTTCTTTCTCGAAAGACTGGCAGGCGCTGATGACCCTGAAGTCAAACGTAAAATTATCGGTAATACTTTTATTGATGTGTTTGAAGAGGAATCAAAAAAAATAAAAGATGCCGACTTTCTTGCGCAAGGTACGATATATCCTGATGTGATTGAGTCTGCCGGTAACAAGGATGGGAAGGCGCATGTGATTAAATCTCATCACAATGTTGGCGGACTCCCGGATTATATGACGATGGAATTAGTCGAACCACTACGAGAATTATTCAAGGACGAGGTAAGAAAAATAGGCGTGGAGCTGGGTTTGCCTCATGAGGTTGTGTACCGGCATCCTTTTCCAGGGCCGGGACTCGGAGTACGTATTCTTGGCGAAATAAAAAAAGAACATGCAGATGTGTTACGTCGCGCTGATCATATCTTTATTGAAGAGATCAGAAATGCAGGCCTCTATGATGATATTAGTCAAGCCTTTGCGGTTTTTCTGCCAGTTAAATCTGTCGGCGTGGTTGGTGACGCCAGACGTTACGCACACGTGATTGCGCTTCGCGCGGTAGAGACGATTGATTTTATGACGGCTCGCTGGGCGCACTTGCCCTATGATTTGCTGGAAAAGGTTTCCTCGAGGATTATCAACGAGATCAGTGAAGTGTCGCGAGTGACTTATGATATTTCGAGCAAACCTCCAGCGACAATTGAGTGGGAGTAATAGGGCGGCGCTAACCTATTGTTTTATATGGGTTTGCGAGTTGCAAAGAAGTTACAAAGAGCCCCGTTTTTGGGGCTTTTTTACAAGCGAAGTTACAAACGGTAGCGATTACTGCGCATCATAAGTATCATGTATGAGTGCTAAGCGTACTTGACGCTGATACACATGTGATGGGGCTTACCATGTATGAGTACGTTAACTCAGAGAGGTAAGCATGACAGCAGCAGCCCGTGTAGCTTTAGTGGTAGACAATACGAGAACGCAAAAACAGCGCAGCAAGCGCTCAGCTCCTAACCAGTCCTTCCTAACGGACAAGCACCCTATCTACGGCGGAAAAGCAGAAATCGTCAGAACCCAGCAGAGCGGCGGGTACTGGCACTTTCGCATGTGGATTAGCGAAGAAAGTAAGTACGTTCGCAAGACGCTGAAAACCAAGCGCTTGGATACAGCCATAGAGCGAGCGGAAAACGAATTCTTCGCTATCAAAGCCAATCTCAACTCTGGCAAGCGAATCTTCAGCCCAACGGTGCAGCAAGCGGCTGAGGAGTACCTCAAGCA
>CAXRCG010000133.1:0-8851 GCA_964228885.1 Pseudomonadales bacterium
GTATGAGCAAGGTGATCCAGTTTATCGGGGGCACAACGGCCAGACAAAGATCGTTAAAGCCGAAATTACCAACCCTCTTTTTCAATCATTTCTCAATGCCTCTAGAGAGATGGGGGTGGCGCTAAATCCCGACCATAATGGTGAACGGCAAGACGGGGCGCATGAAACACAAAGAAATGTTTCCGGCGGTACAAGGCATAGCACACCTCAAGCGTATTTATACGATCAGCCTGAGAAAGAAAACCTACATATTTTGTTAGAGACGCGCTGCACCCTGATAGAGTTTTCAGGACAAGAGGCGGTAAGGGTACATTTGAACCGTCGGGGAGAAAAGTTTCATGTTGATGTCGGAGGCGAATTGATTCTGTCCGCAGGGGCTATACAGTCACCGCAGCTATTAATGCTTTCAGGTGTTGGTAACGCGGATACGCTTCGAGAAGTTAGCATTCCTTTGACGCACCATGTGCAAGGCGTTGGTAACAACTTACAAGATCATCCCGCTTGGTGTTTTAACTACGGTGCGACCGACCCTCGTGACTCATTGGCATCAAAAATGAGTCATTTCGGACGCCTAAAAATTGGCATCGAGTGGCTATTAGGCAGGCGAGGATTAGGAATATCTAATCATTTCGAAGTGGGCGCTTTTTTGTGCCTGCTTGAGGGGGAAACAGTCCCCGACGTCCAGATGGAATGCATTGCTATGCGAGGTGAATTCTCCACAGAGGGTATTAAGATTGAACCCGGTTATCAGTGTTTTGCAAGCGTACAGCGACCAACCAGCCGTGGAAAGGTGTGGATCGATAGTGCTGATCCTACGGCAGCCCCGAAATTTAAATTCAATTATCTGAGTACTGACTATGACAGAAAGGTAGCAATAGCTGCGGTTAGGGCCGCCCAAGAACTATTCGAGCAACCCGCATGGAGTGGCCGTCTAACATCAGAACTGTCGGGTGTTCACAAACTGAAGTCCGACAGAGACATCTTGCAATGGGCGTGCACCCAAGTAGAGTCTAATTACCACCCCTGCGGAACGTGTAGCATGGGGAGTGATGAAGCGGCCGTTACCGACGCGGAAGGCAGAGTGCACGGAGTCAACAACTTGCGAGTTGTTGATGCTTCGATAATTCCGTCAATCCCTACGGGCAACCTAAATGCCATTACCATCATGATTTCCGAAAAAGTCGCCGACAGTATTTTGAATTTATCTCCACTAGAGCCGGAGTATCCGGTGATCGAACACTTATGAAAACAAACCTCAAAAGCCAAAGAGAGAGAGTATTGGAAAGCATATCAAAATCCAGTTATTCACATCGGGGCGTCTTGCCTGAAAACAATAATGTATTTGATAAACCCTCGGCAATAATTGCTGCGATTATTCTCGGCTTCGCTGGCACCGGCGTTGCAATGGGCATGCCGCTACTTGTCGGTTCAATGGCCGAGTCTCTTGGCTTTAGCGAACAGCAACTGGGCTGGCTGGCATCCTCTGACATGGGAGGACTGTTTGTTGGCTCAGTATCGACCGCCCTACTCGTGACCAAAGTTAATCGCCGTTTTCTCGCAGCGGTGGGCTTAGTTCTGGTCATCGCGGCCAATTTTACTTCAACTCAAAGCCCAGATCTTCTGCCATTGATGCTGAGCCGACTGTTTGCGGGTATAGGCGCAGGAATATGTTATTCAACCTGCACTGCAAGCCTTGCAGGAAGCCATAATTCCGCGCGGACATTCAGCATTCTGCTTTTTGTGCTCGTTATAATGAATGCTTTCATCTTCTATATTTTCCCAATTATAGACGGTCACTGGGGCGTCAATGGTTTATTTATGTTTTACCTACTGGAAGCGGTTCCAATTCTACTCATACTACCTCTTCTTCCTAGGTATTGCGTCGAAGAAACCGACGAGGTTGTAGCTCAAAGTCAAACTGGTAAACCTACAATTCAGCCGCACATACCCGAGATTCTGCCACGCCTATGCTTAGCCGCGGTTTTTAGTTTTTACATCTTGGTGGGAGCTTATTGGGCTTTTATCGAGCGGGCGGGAGCGGCTGTGAATATCAGTACCGAATTTATCTCAGGAACACTGACCTGGGGACAAGTGTTCAGTATCTCGGGCACCTTCTTAGCTGTATTGCTCGCAAGACGTTTCGGACAGTCGAAGCCCCTGATAGTAGCGCTAACGATTATGGTGCTTACAATGCTGATACTGACAGCGAAGGTGGACAATATAACCTTTGTTTTCAGCGTGTTCTCCTTCAGCTTCTTTTGGATCTTTATAGACGTTTTCCAGTTGGGAACTCTGTCTAATATCGACCACTCCGGCCGTTATGCAGCGCTAGTGCCGGCCTGCCAGGGGGTTGCGCAAGCTGTGGCGCCGACACTCGCCGGCACACTGCTTGCCTATCAGCTTGGATATAGCTCGGTCATGGGAATGTGCGCGTTAGCCTCCGCTGTGGCTGTTTGTATTTATCTTTATGTTTATCGCGAGTTACTGCGGGTCGCCCCCGATATAGCCGACGCAGATTAGAAAAAAATCAATCCACTTTCAAAGCCAATGCCATCAGCGCCGTCGTTTGCCTGTTTAGAGTACTTTTCAATGCATGGAGGGACATTTCCTCGTCAGAAATAAAATCCGTGAACATCTGATTGACATTATTCCAAATAACTTCGCCCAATGATTGCGGATCAACCAGCGCTTTGAAAACCTGCTCGTCATGGAGGGCGTGCATTAGATCAACAAGCAGTTTCCCTAACTGATTGTCTACATTCTGATACTCCTCGGTAAATTTTTTGTTTGAGGACGCTGTTGAAGCAGCAAGTGCTTGTCGCCAACAGGATTTATTCATGAACTCCATAGGATGATCAACATACAACTCGATCAAACGTTGAATAATACCGGTGTCATTTTGGCGGCGCTGGGCAATGATCCTCTCACCAATCTTCTGAGCGTCTTTCCCTTCTTCTATTAATACGGCAAGTAACAGTCCTATTTTATTTTCAAAATTATTATAGATAGTAGCAGGTGAGACGTTAGATCGCTCCGCTACTAATTCTATTGAGGTCAGGTCATAACCTGTTGAAGAAAAAAGTCGAGCGGCATTCGCGACGATGAGTTTTTGCCGATTGACTGCGTTGGCCTTTCTTAGATTCATGCGACCCTTTAGTAATTTGATTGCTGTGTGCGAGTATTACAGCTCATGCAAAACCTAATTTTGCCAAAGCGTGATAACCAAACCCTCTAATTCTTATGGCGAACGCATATTTTAATCTCAGGTATTCACGCTAAGTCAAGGGTCATCGGTTTTTTCTCATAAGACCCCTTCGGATGCCGCTTAGGCTGAAGTTCATACTTTTGATGGTTGAACCGCAACCACTGACCGTCCTGAAAGCCAAGCTCAACCTTGAACGCATGCTCTTTCTTCTTGCGCTGACGATAGACTTGATAATTTTAAACCAACAAAGCTAGCCACATCTTAAACGTTATTGGCAAATATGTAACAAGGGTTGCTATGATCCAATCTATCGATACGATTCCCGAACAGTTAGACCTAATGACTCAGAACGGATGCCTAGTTCTATCCCACCGACTTGCCCTTCGACCATGCCTTCACTAGTAAAGCGATCTAAAAGTGTCCTCGATCTAAATATTCAACTAAGTATAATTGCACTCCACGGCGTTTACGCAGTTGGAAAATGAGGTTCTTATCTTCTTTGTCGCGATGATTGTTGTACCAATGAGTATCATAGGGTTTATTTTCAACTAGCAAGGATGCTAATTGATGCGCGCACAAATACCCTGAACCCATCTATTCTTGGTAAGATTTGCCATCAATTATTTTCGACCCGATTCACTAGATCAAGGAAGTTTGGTATGCCTCTTGAAAAATTTGAAATTCAACCTTTGTTTGCTACGCCCTATGCGAAGGCGGATCTCGGTTACGGAATCACACCGGACCAAATAAAGTATGTTCAGAATTTGAAAATGGTGAAAAACCAAGCAAATTTAATTTCGGAAAATCTATATATTTTTGAAGAGCCTGAACTGCGTGTTATGGCTGAGGCTGTTCAGGAAGCGCTCAATCGTTATGCCAGCGAGGTGATGGGTATCTCTCAAAAGATCGTGATCACCCAGTCTTGGGGTTTAATGAATCCACCGAATGTGGGTATGCATGCGCACGCCCATTCGAACTCTATTGTCTCGGGATCACTGTATTACTGTGAACTTCCTGAACCAGTATCAAGAGTCTTTTTCGATCGACATACCATGTACCGGCAGATAGAACTAAACCCTGAGGATAGCAGAAGAAATTTATATAATTCTCCGGTCAATATGATCACACCAAAAGTGAATGAGCTTTTTATGTTTCCATCAGATATCAATCATATGATAGAAGCGAACGGGTCTAACGAGCCGAGACGAGCGATTGCCTTCAACAGCTTTGTTAAGGGCCGTTTTGGCAATTACAGAGATGTGTCGGAATTGAAGATCTAAATAGACTCGGGTTCATATTGCTGAGCGCTCAATGATACCGCTGCAAAAAACTAAACTGAGTGCAGTTCGAGTTATGGCGAGTAACAGGCTACACCGATTGAAGACGAGACCAGTGGGCATTATTACTCAAACACAGTTGGTGATAGCGTTGTCGATAAAGCCCAGACCTTGAAAGGGTCAGCCTAGGGGCACTTGGCATTCAAGAGGTTTCCAGCGCCATTTTTGTGTACCTGTCGGCAAGCGCCTGAATGCCGGGGGATATTTCGACATCGTGCGGCGTATAATTTGGCAGGTAGATGCGCAACAAACCTGGCAGTAGATTGCCAACGCTGGCCGGTTGGACTCGCGCAAGTTTTTCTTTTCGATCGATTGTTTTATCTATTTTTTGCTGAGGCCTTACTTCCAGCATGTATGCGGCCACGCGACGCATCCAATTACTAAAGTGCCACTGGGCCCAGACACCTACAAACAGACGATACAGATAATCTCCGAAAACGTGCTCATAGACATCGAAGGTGACCGTGCGGTGCTCAAGTTCTTCCACAAAATGCCATTCAACCATTTGCATAAATGGTGGTAGATCTTCACCAAAACCGTTCGGCTCCATCATGTGTTTGACGGCATTCATTGTCAGCGCTTCGAAGCCCTCAGCATAAGCCAGATTGAATTTCAATGATTTGGTATTGGTAAACCGGTGGTAATCATCAGACAGCTCTTTCTCAAAAGATGCCAGCTCGGGAAATCCAGCGAGTCTAACAGTATCATTGAATTTTTTGTGCATCTGGTAATGCTGAGCCTCCTGACGCACAAATTTGTCCAACTCCTCCGCAACAACAGGATCCGTCACATGTTTTTCTGCTGCCTTCATTGACCGAATAAGATATGGCTCTAGGTGAGGTAGCAACAGTGAACCCGCGATAAAACTGAATGAACGTTTGTGGTCGCCTTCAATGAACACAGCATCGATATCAGAGGGAAACTCAAATGGCATTCTACGGACCGTAATCTCATTCAACATGATCTTCCTATCGATATATAAACTGTTAACTAGTATACTATTAAAATATATAATGTATCAAAATACAGGTATTTTTTAATTTAATAATATTAAATAGTCATATTAGAATCATAGTTAATCAAAATTTGACTTTGACAGGGAGGCATTAGTGCCCAGATTCAACGGCCTGCTGTTTGATGCAGACAACCACTATTACGAAGGTCGGGACGCTTTTACTCGTCATGTGCCAAAACATATGCAGCCACGGTGCGTACAATGGGTGACGATGGAAGACAGTAGGCAGTACCACTCTATCGCCGGTAAAGTCGATCGGTTCACTAACCCAACCTTCAACCCAGTTTCAAAACCAGGTGTGCTACGAGAACTATTTCGCGGCAACCCCAACAACGCAACCAGTGCCGAGTTGAGTCGCTCCTCACTCGAACCCATGCCGCCTGAATATATGGATCGGGATGCCCGCATCGCCAGGCTAAATGCGCAAGGTCTTGAGGCCGCATGGTTGTTTCCGACGCTGGCCATTCTCTACGAGGAACTGCTAAAAAAAGACGTGGATGCAGTATGTACTTTATACAGTGCGTTCAACCAATGGCTGGATGAAGACTGGGGTTTTAACTATGAGAATCGGTTGTTTGCTGCGCCTTATATCAGTCTTGCAAATGTTAATCATGCGTGCGAAGAGCTCGAGAAGGCGCTGAAGAAAGACGCCCGTATACTCGTCATGCGACCCAGCGCGGTCTTTACTAAAGAAGGGCCACGTAATCCTGGACACAAGGTATTCGACCCATTCTGGGCAAGGGTCAACGAAGCGGGTATCACTGTCGTTGTGCACATTGGGCAGACGCGTCATGACAGCAACGGCTATGACGTCAAAAACCAGGATGTGCTTTCGATGGGTGCAAAACCCAGCGTTACGAACTTTCATCGGCCGCGCAATATTATGGATTTCCTCGCAAGCCTGGTGTTCGACAAACTATTTGAGAGATTCCCCAATGTACGCATCGCTTCAGTGGAAAATGGTTCCGAATTCCTCCCTGAAATGTTAAGGGCATTTGAGCATAGTGCCGAGCGAACACCGACATACTATCGGCTACATCCAATCGAATCATTCAAAGAGCACGTCTGGATCAACCCGTTCTGGGAAGATGACATTCGTGAAGTGATTGCCCACATGGGTGAGGACAGGGTCATTGTCGGTTCGGACTGGCCGCACATGGAAGGTCTAGAGAGGCCGCTGGACATTCTCGACGAGATTGAAGATCTCACGCTTACAACGCAACAAAAAATACTACACGACAACACCGTCGAGCTTAACAAGCGAATAGGAATTTGAAAATGCAAGGTGCAAACCAATGAGCGAACCTGCGCTCCTGAAAGAGCAACAAGATCATGTGTTAATCCTCCGCCTTAATCGACCTGAGAAAAAAAACGCCCTGTCGGGAGAGTTGACAAGCATCATCGTGGAAGCTGTTGAACAGGCGACTAAAGATGACTCCGTACGCGTTATCGGCATCACAGGTAACGGCGACACATTTTGCGCAGGTGCGGATTTGAGTAGACCAAAGAATAGGCGTCAAAGTGACAGTACGGCTAACACCATCGAGCGCGTGGTGAGGCTCGTCACAGGCATACGCATCGATTGTGAAAAGCCAGTGGTTTGCGGGGTCAACGGTCTCGCTATTGGTGCAGGACTGTCTCTTGCGATGTGTTGTGACATACGTATTGCTAGCGACAAAGCAACCTTCCACCCGGGTTACGCCAGAGTGGGTACTTCTCCTGATTGTGGTCTCACTTGGACGCTGCCACAGGCGTTGGGACACGAGCAGGCAATGCGTTTTCTGCTGGAGATTGAATTTGTTAAAGCAACCAGGGCGCTGGAAATCGGCTTGGTTGGCGAGGTGGTTGCTGATCACCAATTTCTGCAATCTTTTGAGAACTATTGCCAAAAAATTGCAACCATTGCACCACTTGCCGCCCGACAAACGAAAAAGCAGGTCGCGCGCATTGGCCTGCCTGACAACCTGGAACAACTGATACGTGATGAACTTCGCTACACCGGTCGTGGCCTAGCAAGCGATGATGGCAAAGAAGCGGTTCGTGCAATCTTCGAAAAGCGGCAACCCAAATTTACTGGCAACTAACCTTCTGCTGGACTGTGTTTACCCCTGACCATCGATTCAACTGGGGTAATTTCATGTTGAAAGACCCAAAGAAAAATTAACCCCTTGGAAAAACAAGCAAAAAACTGGAGTAGACTAATGACGGAAAACTCAACGAGGATTGACGTACTGATACGTGGGGGCACGCTGGTTGATGGAACAGGCTCACGACCCGTGTCGGGAGACGTTGCGATTGCAGGAAACAAAATCGTTGAGGTAGGTGGCAAAATCGAGGCGTCAGGCGCTGAGGTTATCGACGCAGACGGCGCCGTTGTAGCTCCGGGCTGGGTCGATATTCACACGCACTATGATGGCCAGGTCGCCTGGGACGACACCCTGGACCCCTCATTCAGTAACGGCGTCACAACTTTTGTCATGGGTAATTGCGGTGTTGGTTTTGCCCCTTATCGCGACGGTGACGAACAAGCCCTGATGGATGTCATGGAAGGCGTTGAGGATATCCCGGGTACAGCTTTGGCAGAAGGTGTGCCCTGGGGTGCGTGGAACACGTTTGAGCAATATCTGGATTACATTGGCGAACGAAGTTACTCCATGGATTTTGGTGCCCAGCTACCACACAGCGCGCTGCGATTGCAGGTAATGGGCGAGCGCGCGATGAATCACGAGGATGCAACAGCCGAGGATATCGCGAAGATGCAGGTCATGGCTGAATCGGCTGCACGTGCAGGGGCACTTGGGTTTTCGACATCGCGCACCATCTTTCACCGCAGCATTGATGGCGCGGCTATTCCTGGCACCTACGCCAGTGCTGAAGAGCTCATCGCAATTGCACAAAGCATCGCTAAGGGTGGTGGGGCCGTTATCGAAGCAATATCATCTTCCTCCATTGGCGACATGACAATTTTTGGCGGCGAGCGCTTCACTGCCGAACAGGAAATGGATATGTTGGCAACACTTTCAAAGAAGAGCGGGTTACCGGTGACCTTCACAACCATCCAGACACCAGATCATCCCGATGACTGGCGAAAGGTCTTGCAGTTTGCCAGTCAGCAAAACACCAAGGGCGCTTGCCTGCGTCCACAAGTTGCGTCACGACAAATCGGTTTACTGTCTGGCCTCGTGGGCTATCACGGGTTTATGAATCGCGGAGTCTACATAGACGAACTCGCTTCATTGCCTTTGGCTGAGCGAGTTGAGCGCATGCGTGATCCCGAAATGAAGCGCAAGGTTT
>CAXRCG010000134.1:0-12350 GCA_964228885.1 Pseudomonadales bacterium
ACGCCTCAGCATAGCGCATGAGGTCGTCTTCAGTAATCACATCTTCGTCTCGAGGCACCACTGGCGCAGACTTTTCGCCCCCAAACCAGCCACCCATTTTCCTTGTCATTGCGGTCGCCGAGGGTTGCCCCACGGAAGCAGGGTCCCCTTTGCGAAAGATCAGCTGAATAAAATTGAAGGGATTGGCATCCATTGACCCGGTCGCGCTGGAAAAATTCTCCTGATAAAAGCGCATATATTCCCACTGCCCGGCCGGATATTCGGCCTCGGGGTAGATATTTCGGTCGACCTTATCGATGACAAAATCAAGACCCTGTTCTAACGCTGCATAAGGTACACATAGATTAGCTACCGCCAGACATTTGTCGGGATGGTGAGCGGCAATACTCCAGGCCACGGGACTTCCCCAGTCATGCCCGACCCAAACAGCAGACGCTCTGTTCAGATGCGCCAACAACTCCATCATGTCTTGCACAGCCAGTGACAATTGATAATCGCTATGTTTGTCATATACGCTTGAATTACCGTAGCCGCGCATATCCGGCGCAATCGCTCTGAACCCCATAGCGGCAAAAAATGGCAACTGGTGACGCCAGCTGATGGATAGCTCAGGCCAGCCGTGGATGAAAATAATCAGCGGCCCAGCTTTAGGGCCGGCGGCAAGATAATGCGTCGTGTGGCGCAAGGTTGCGCAGTAGTGCGATTCGATATCATTCATATGCTGACATACCGATAGTTAGTAATGTTGAGAAGAAATTTATCACACAATTATAGGGATCGGAGGATTAACAGCGGCGAGTTTAATGGGTTGAAACACAATTAACCGCAGCAGCTATTCGACTCAAACCGATGAGAATAACCATCCTTATCCCGTGACATCTCTATCTCGTTCTACTCGGCTTTACCGATAGCGCCTCGCCTGCAGGTACAACCTTCAACGGCCTGTCTCAGAATCATTTTTTAATTCGACATAATCCGGCTTTGATGGGTATGCAGTTGCATCTTCGGGCTCAGTAATGACGCCGTTACTGACTTTATATTCGGCGAACGCCTGCAATAACGTGTCTAGTATTTCAGGCTCCACCTGCGCAAGGTTAACCTGCTCACCAGGGTCTTGCTGCAGGTTATACAAAGACCAACTGCCGTCTTGCCACGGCGCGCGTATTCGCATCGCTTTCCAGTGGCCCATATAAACAGAGGCATGACCAAACAGTTCAAATGCAACAGGTTCCGTCGCACCGTAAACCTGTGTTTCGTCTCCGTTTAGATAAGCCAGCATACTTCTACCACCGGGTTTGTATAAGGAATCGTCACTGGGTTCAGCGTCTGCACCCGCGACATCCAGAAATGTCGGCGTGATGTCGAGTATTGAGGCAAAATCATCGAGGATTGCACCACGCTGCCTTTGACCATTTCCTGTATTGGGCATCCGTACGATCGTTGGACTTCGCGTGCCGCCTTCGGATGGCAGAAATTTATAATAACTCTGGTGGACTGAACTTACCTGCGCCCAGCCAAGTCCCGCAAAGGTGTAAGAGTTCCCGGCACCCATGTTTTCCAGACTATTGTCATAAGACTTTTCAGCGAAAAAAGAGCGATAAGCGGGTCTTTGACTGCGATCATAAGGATCAGCTCCATTGTCAGACATAAATATAATGATGCTGTTGTCATATTGTTCTGCAGCTTTCAAATATTGCAGAAGGCGACCAACATTCGTGTCGAGGTTATCGATCATCGCCGCGTATATCGCCATTTTTCGCGCTTCGTTCTGCCGTTCCGTCGCGGACAATGATTCCCACGCCGGCACTTCCGCAATGCGCGGGGGCAACGGCGCATGCGCGGGAATCAAGCCCATCGATTTCATTCGTGCATATCGATGTTCTCGTATCGCATCCCAGCCCTCATCATAAGTTCCAACATATTGGTTGATGGTCTCGCGAGGCGCCTGCAGGGGCCAATGTGGCGCAGTGAAAGCAAGATAGGCAAAGAATGGTTTATTGGTTCCTTCTGATGCAGCAAGGTTGTTTAACAACTGATCGGTAAATACGTCACTGGAATAACCGTCGGGTCGCTCTGTCGGCACACCATTCCGACGGTAACTGGATTTCGGATTACGTGAATTATTGCCGTCGTCACTAAAGTGATTTCCGCCGCCGTTCAACAGTGCAAATGTCTGTTCGAAGCCGCGGGCATGTGGCGTCTGATGGTTTTCATAACCCAGATGCCATTTACCGCTCATGAAGGTGTCGTAACCCGCTTTTTGCAACAAACGCGCCACTGTCTCCACCTTATCACCCAGAACACCGGCATAACCCGGTAAATCTTCATGGTGCGGCAGACGATCTTCGAGCATTGTCCCCATGCCGTTAAGGTGATTATCAACGCCGGTTAAGAGGATTGAGCGCGTAGGTGAGCAGGTTGATAAGGTATGAAAAGCGGTTAATCGAATGCCTTCGTTCGCAAGCGCATCAAGATTGGGCGTACTAATCTCTCCGCCAAAGGCACCAAGATCGCCAAAGCCAAGATCATCAGCCACAATCAGAACGATGTTGGGCCTCGGGTCAACTGGCGCGGGTAATGGCGCCGGCTGTTCAGGATCGCTGCAGCCAACCAGTAGTAAACATATAACAAGCGCTATTGTAGTCACTTTCATAGGCTTTTCCTCACCAACTTGTAAGCACGCGATCACTCGGATAACCCTGCTAGCCTGAAGCACGCGGGGCTTTCACCAACAATACCGAGTTCCGACTAAAAAAAGAACAGCTAATCGATGCCCGCTTCAATCAATCCCTAAAGGTTGGGTGCGGCACAGCAACAGTTTTCTATAGAATGCGCGTAAGGCAACCAATACATTAATCGAGCCTAACAACCTGAGCGCTATCGCATTTAACTTGATTTAATGTGCGGGAAATAGCCATCAACTATCTCTTGTTTTATGTCCAATAAGCTGTCGAAATGTAAGGGCACGAAGTGACTCACGTGCTAAAGGTCCCTGAATAAAAAAACCTGCAGAAGCACTATTTGTCAGTTTGTTTCAGGTGTAATCTAGCCAGCTCACCGATAAATAGGTTCAAGGATCTGATTATGCTGAAACTAGGTTGCCAGATGGCATTCAATGAACATACCTCACCTGAATATATTGCCGCCGCTGCTGCAATGGTCGAGAAACTTGGATACGACTCATTCTGGGTGCCGGAGCACGTATTGTTTTTTCCAGAGTACGAGTCGAAATACCCCTACTCTGAAGATGGCAGAATACAAGGAGACCCACGCAGTCTGCTCGACCCTTTGACCGCACTTACATACGTCGCCGCCAACACCAGCAAGATACGACTTGGCACAGGCATCTGCCTAGTGCCCCAGCGTAACCCTGTCTATACTGCAAAACAGGTCGCTGACCTTGATTATCTTTCCGGTGGGCGGGTAGATTTCGGTATCGGTATCGGATGGTTAAAAGAAGAATTTAACGCGTTGGGTGTCCCCTGGACCGATCGTGCCGGACGCACTGAAGAATGTATCGGCGTCATGAAAACGCTCTGGTGTGACGAACTCTCCAGTTATCAAGGCAAGTATTTTTCTTTCGAAGCCGCATATCAAAACCCCAAGCCCGTTCAGCGCCCGCACCCGCCACTGATATTTGGGGGTGAGAGTCGAGCCGCGTTGAAAAGAGTGGCCACCCTTGGCCAGGGTTGGTTTACCTTTAACGTCACCCCCGAATCTCTGGCTTTGGGGATTGATATACTGCGACCCATGCTGGAAGAACGAGGGCGTGCCATCTCTGACATTTCAATCTCTGTTTCGCCGGACCGGAAACACATTAACCATGAAAGTTTAAAACGCTTTGAAGAACTCGGGGCTGAACAGATCATTTTGCCTATTTTCGCTAACAACACAGATAAGTTAGAAAGCAAGGCAACTAGGTTTCTTGAGCTTATGCAGTAGCTGCGCTCCGCACTCGTCTCTTCACGCTTCAGACAAATATCGTCTGAAGCGCCCCAACGTCAATAGCCATGAATAGCGGCAACAACATATTTTGCATCATATCCAAAAATAGTCGCTTGAATATTTCGCTTAAAAAGGGTCACCGATGACAACCTGTGGAGAAATGCTTGTAAGACTACTGGAAAACTATTCAGTCGATACAGTCTTCGGAATTCCTGGTGTCCATACGATTGAGTTGTATCGGGGCCTTCCAGAGACCAACATTCGTCACGTGACGCCTCGTCATGAGCAAGGTGCTGGTTTTATGGCAGACGGGTATGCGCGAGTCACGGGGAAACCAGGTGTATGCCTGATCATCACCGGTCCGGGGATGACAAATATTGCAACGGCGATGGCGCAGGCACTGGCAGACTCCATTCCAATGCTTGTCATCTCATCGGTAAACAATAGCCATCAACTCTCACTAGGTGAAGGGCGCCTTCATGAATTACCCAATCAACAACAAACAATAGCCGGCGTATCCGTATGGAGCCATACGCTGCTGCGCGCCAATGAATTACCACAGATACTGGCGAGAGCCTTTACGGTTTTCTCAAGCGAAAGGCCTGGCCCCGTGCACATAGAAATACCCCTTGATGTCATTACCTCCGATGCTGATCATCTGGATTTAGCACCCTACCCGCTTGCCGCACCTCCCGCGCCTGACCCTGCATCAATCAATGCCGCTGCGCGGATACTCAGGCAGGCATCACGCCCTCTGATAGCGATTGGCGGAGGGGCAAAAAATGCGTCAAAAGCGCTGATTGCTTTGGCTGAACAAATGAATGCGCCGGTCGTCAATACCGTCAACGCCAAGGGCGTGATTCCCTATAGTCATCCACTCGCCGTCGGCGGTTCCGGTTCTCAGGACGCTATTCGCGACGCGTTTTCAGATGCAGATGTTGTGCTCGCGGTCGGTACCGAGTTCGGCGAAACAGATTATGACTTTTTCTATCACGGCGCTTTGAAGATAGACGGCAAGCTAATACGCGTTGACATAGATCCTCGCCAACTCACCCGTAACATTAGACCGGATTTTCCGATTAACAGCGATGCTGCGCTGGCTCTGTCCGCACTCACCGCTGCACTGAACCAGTCTGAGGTACCGCTTAATGGTATGGGAATTACCCGCGCCGAATCCCTCCGGAAAGCACTCAGGTCAAATCAGGACGCAGACTATCAAGCGGTGTTCGCCACCATACGCGAGGCACTGCCTGAGGTAATCATTGTCGGAGATTCGACTCAAGCGACTTACTACGCATGGTTAAATTATGAAACTGAACATCCTCGAAGATATTTTCATTCCGCCAGCGGCTATGGCACGCTGGGTTATGCTATTCCCGCCGCGATCGGGGCTAGCCTTGGTAATACCGATGTACCCGTTATTGGTCTGATCGGTGACGGTGCCGCCCAATTTACACTTGGCGAATTAGCGTGTGCCGCAGAAATTAAAACCGGGGTCATATTTTTGCTCTGGCATAATAACGGGTACGGCGAGATAAAACGTTTTATGGAGAACGGTGATATTACGCCTATTGGTGTAGACATTCATACACCCGACTTCATGACAATTGGCAAAGCCATGGGCTGTCATGTTGCCAGCCCCAATGATTTAGAAACACTCAAACAAGCACTGATCAACGCACGTAACACTGCTGCTCCAACCCTCATCGAGTTACGCCAGGAAAAATTCACAGAAGGACCACCCAACTTGTAATGCAACCCCCAACACAATCAGACGAGTCAGCTTCGCCCCCTGAAATCCCTGGCACGATCGCCTTGTATCGTTCACTGGCACTGCCGGTATTTGCTCCGACTTTTATCATGTCTGCGTGTCAAAGCAGTGTGATGTTGCTGATTCCATTGTTTGCCCTGGAACTCGGCGCTCATCCTGGTGTTGCCGCAGTTATCTTCGCGATTCGAGGACTTGGCAACATGGTCGTTGACGTACCTGCCGGTTACGCTGCTTCAAAGTTAGGCGACAAGTTCACGATGTTGATCGGCATTGGCACGATGATCGTAACGGCATTTGCAGCCTCGTTCACTCAATCGGCTGTTTTATTATCGCTCATCGCTTTCTTGTTTGGCGCGGCGATGGCTATCTGGCTTCTGGCTCGACTCACCTTTATTAGCGAAACAATTGCAGTAGTGCAACGGGGCAAAGCTGTTTCAACCATGGCAGGCCTACAGCGTTTTGGCGGGCTTGCAGGACCGGTTTCTACCGGGGTTATCGCAACCGCGTTTAGTTTCGAAATTGCATTTTTATGTATTGCAGCATTTGCTTGCGTCGCGCTCATCCTGACACTCGTTTTTGTGCGTAAGAATGTCAAGGTTGGTAATCCCGAGTCCCCTAATCTACTGCACATTATTCCCCACATTCTCAGCAACCATCAACACACATTCTTGACAGCAGGCATTGCTGTTTCCTGTTGCACTCTCTTACGCGCAAGCAGACAATTACTGATCCCGCTCTGGGGAGAATCCATCGGTCTTGATACCAATGAAATCGGGTACATTGTTGGTTGTGCCGCAGCGATGGATATGGTGATGTTCCCGCTTGCCGGTTACCTTATGGACAATAAAGGCAGAAAGACAACCCTTGTGTCCTGCCTGGCCTTTTTATCACTTGGCATATTTTTAATACCGTTCAGCAACAGCTATATCACGTTGCTAGGGTGCGCAATGCTGGCGGGTTTTGGCAACGGGTTGGGCAGCGGCATCAATATGACGATGGGCGCTGACTTCGCGCCTTCTTCAATCCGAGGGGAGTTCCTTGGCGTCTGGAGATTGATGAGTGATGCCGGTTCATTTACAGGCCCGCTGATTACCGGTTATATCGCGAGCAGCTTTATGTTAGCCGCTGCCTTTCCTGTATCATCAGCGTTTGGTTTGGTTGGTATATGCCTCGTGATATTTGGTGTGAAGGAAACGCTACAACCTAAGCCCGGAGAATGTCAGACACACTGACCGACATATAACCTCAAAGAGCATTAAGTCTCGCTGACGCAAATTTGAAATCAGACACAGAAAAATTACTGCAGAAAAGGGAAAAACTAAATCACCTCGATGGTGTCAAGGTCGTATCCCACAAGCAACGAACCGACGACGGGTGGTTTCTGAATGCAATCATGATTGACGGTTATGACGTGCCATTTAAATATCGTAGGAAGCAAAAATATCGCACGCTAAAAAACGCCTATGTCAACGTCACCTACTATCCAGTAACAGAGGTCGTTGCCGGTATGGAATTTGAAGTCATGAAAGTTGTTAGAATTAGATTGTCATGATGCTGCGAAAACAAGCGAATAACTTGAGGCGTTAAGGAGAAATATAATGAACCCAGATACTACCGGCACCGAGTTCGTCGTATCGACGGATTGGCTAGCAAACAACTTAAATAACCCCGATGTTCGGGTGCTTGATGTCACTGGCATGCTAACATCAAAACTCATTAATCGAGCACAAACAGCTTTCTTTGACGAGGCCCATATTCCGGGTTCCCAATTCTTTGACGTCGCAGCAGGAAAAGGCGTGCTTAGCGACCAGCAGGCGCAACTACCCTGGATGTCGCCCAGCAAAGCTGCCTTTGAAGCTACCATGTCCAAATATGGTATCAGCAACCACAGCCATGTCATTATCGTTGCGCGAACGCCGCGACCTGAAATCGACTCAGGCACGATGTGGTGCACACGTGCCTGGTGGACCATGTTTCATTTTGGTGTTCACTGCTCAATTCTTGAAGGGGGCGTTGAAAAATGGGAAGCCGAAAAAAAACCCATGAGCGCCGAGGAAACTACCGTTTCGCCGGGTAACTTTTCAGTGTACGGAGATTATTCTGCCGGCACAGCAAATAAGGCGGATGTTATTGAGACCCTCTCGGATAATCATATCTGCCTGATCGACAATTTGACGCCGGGTAGCTTCGATGGCACCGAACCAGGCTATGGTCCGCGCAGTGGTCATATTGATGGAGCGGTCAATGTCCCGTTCAGATCACTCATCACAAACGAAACTGCTAATTTTGTTGACCTCAATACGGCACGGGAACAGTTTTCAGATACCCTAAGCAATCCCAAAATCATCACCTACTGCGGCGGCGCTATCGCGGCAACAGTCGGTGCATTCACGCTTCTTCGGTTGGGACACAAAAACGTATCAGTTTATGATGCAAGCTTAATGGAGTGGTCCGCAGATGAAAGCCTGCCTATGACCGACGCGAAGAAAACAGATTAATCGCCGACCAAAGAAGCGCTAACACATGTATTTATCACGCAATTTACTGCTTGTACCCCTAATGACACTACTCATCTCCTGCGATGGTGGCGGCTTAGGTTCAACCAACACAATAACCGATGAGGCGAAAACAACGATGGACGACAACAAACTGAGAGGCGAAGCATTTCTCGCAGAAAATGCAAAAAAGGAAGGTGTCACCGTGACGGCATCAGGACTGCATTATGAGATTATTGCCAGTGGATCGGGTGCAACACCAACCTTGAGTGATACCGTCGAGACACACTACACCGGCAGATTCATGGACGGCACGGAATTTGACAGTTCTGTCACCCGGGGACAACCACTTACATTCCCTGTAACCGGAGTTATTGCGGGCTGGACCGAAGCCCTACAACTGATGCAAGAGGGAGACAAATGGAAGCTGTATATCCCTTCTGAGCTTGCCTACGGAGAACGAGGTGTGGGACCTATTCCTCCCAACGCCACGCTCGTTTTTGACATCGAATTACTTGCCATTAAGTAAGCGATTGTCATCGGAAGGTGTCATCACTGGTGTTTGCTAGCCCCGAGCAAATACCGGTGATGAAATCAATAGACACTATACAACTACTCGCCAACAAACCCCTTTAAGCGCTCGTTTGCGGCGAGAAAATCTTCCATGAAGTCGTAAACTACCTGTTTCGATGACAAGGATTGATTCATCAACCCAACACCCTGACCAACCCAGAAGGTAGCGAGTTGTTTCGCCCCAACATGGCCTCCTTCAGCCAATTTAGTCACCTTTCCCAGCGCTGGTTCGCTGATTTGCGACTGCAAAGGCATGGGCAATGGCTCCGGCGCATCACCGGATTCCCAGGCGTCGGTCCAAGGCGAACGAATCTGGCGCGAATACTTACCGGTCCGGCTTTTCGATCGGACCGTTTGATTGGAAGCAGCGGATAGTAATTTATCAATAATGACCGGCGAGGTTTCAGCTTCCTTGGTTGTTAGCCAGACTGAACCCGTCCAAACACCATGTGCGCCCATCGCCATTGAAGCCGCCATTTGCCGTCCGGTGACAATACCTCCGGCAGCAAGTACCGAGACACCTTCAATGTGTTTCACCGCATCGCATACTTCCGGTACCAGCACCATGGTAGATACTTCACCGCAATGTCCACCTGCCTCAGTACCCGCAACAACTAATATATCCACCCCCGCTTCGGCCTGCTTTACTGCATGCGATTTGGCACCAACCAGCGCGGCAACTGGCACATTGTGTTGTTTGCCCAGTTCAAGCATATAACGTGGAGGCACACCTAAAGCGTTGGCGATAAGTTTGATAGGATGGGCAAACGCCACATCCAAAATACTCGCCGCACCAGTTTCGCCTAAAAAGCCGCGCCCGACCGTGCTCTTGTGAGCCTGGTACAGGTCGCCGGTATCTATCTGATGACGCGCGAGAATACTCGATGCAAACTGTTTATGCTCATCAGGTACGAGGTCTTCGATTTCGTCAGCCGAAGCAGATTCATCTTTATTAGCCATACTGGTTGGCACGATAAGGTCCACGCCGTATGGCATACCGTCAATATGCTCATCGATCCACTTCAGCTCAACCTCTAGCTGCTCGGGGCTATACCCTGCAGCACCCAGCACCCCCATGCCACCGGCCTTCGACACTTCACAAACAACATCTCGGCAATGGGTAAAGGCGACGAGTGGAAACTCTATACCTAACTGATCACATATGGGTGATTTCATTTCTGACTCCTCATTTAATAAGCATTTGGTGGTGTCAATGCATGCCACAACGCAAGCAGTGACAATATCATACCGAAAATCGTCTTTCGATAACGACTATCATTCTGCCAATGTAATATACTCATTCTCTTCTTTTTGTTGGTTCACTCTGGATATGCTTGACCTTACTATACATTGCGCAACGCGTTGCTGCCGATGAAACCACTGCATTACTATTTCATAGGTACGGGCACCTGGTTTTTTGCCTATGGACTCCAATCGGTGATCTTCGCCTGGTTGGTGACCATGGTGCTGCAGGAGTCCGCAGAAAAGGTCGGTCTCGCACAAATGGCATTTCTGCTACCTGCCACGCTACTGATGTTGCTAGGCGGCAGCCTGGCAGATCACTTCGGTGGTAAACGTCTCGCCATCATTGGCCACATTGTGGCAGCCACAGCGCCGCTATTTCTTACGGTAGCAACTTGGTTAGGTGGTATGAGCTACAACACAGTAATTATTTTTGCTGTGGTGATGGGTTGTGCCCAAGCACTTGTCACACCAGCCAGGGACGGGTTGTTGGCAAATCTCGCCGGGGGAAACATTCAACGCCGTGTTGTCCAGGTAAGTATGATTCAGTTTGGTGTTCAGATGACCGGGTTTCTGGTTGCCTCGTTTGCAGACGAGGTTGGCCCTATACGTATTCTGTTGATTCAGGCATCTGTATTGATGGCCGGCGCCTTCTTTTATTTTCGTCTTGAGGTGGAACACATACCTTCACCCAATGTCAGCAATAGCATGGCTCAGCATATTTTTCGCTCTGTGCAGACAGGCTATCGTACAGTGAGATCATCAACATACCTCACGGGCGTTGTCATTCAAAACTTGGCCATGGGTGTGTTTTTTATGGGTTCATACATCGTGACCGTACCACTGTTAATTCGCGAAACCTACGGTGGCTCTGCACGGGAGTTGTCGCTGATCAACGCGCTCAACTCATTTGGTTTCATATTGACCATTTTTTTGCTATTGCGAATAGGCAACATTCATCGTCAAGGCAGAGCACTGCTAAGTGCTCAGGGAATCGGCGCAATCATTCTTGCTGGTGGCGGCCTTGAACTGGGCCTAGCCAGTTTGTCGGTCTGTATTTTTCTTTGGGGTGTCTGCGGCGGCTTGGCGATGACAATGTCCCGCACTGTGATGCAGGAATTGGCTCCTCCCGATCAGCGCGCAAGGATGATGGCTTTCTATTCTTTTTCGTTAATGGGCTCCGGTCCGATTGGCGCGTTGTTATGCGGTTATCTCGTCGAATGGTATGGGCCAGCGATCGCTCTAATTATTTCTTGTATCGGTATGCTCACCGTCGTGACCTATGTTTCGCTAACTTCAACACTTTGGAAACTCGACTCAAGCAAACACAAAACTATCGAACCGCTTGCAACCGAGGGACAATAATCCATGCCAATCGTCGATGAACTGCTGACCTTCATACAGCAACACCCGCGCTTGCTCGTCATCACAGGCGCGGGCTGTAGCCAACCCTCAGGCATTCCAACCTATCGCGACGAGGAAGGCGCGTGGCAAAGGAGCACGCCTATTCAGCACAAGGAGTTCTTGGAACAAGAGTCCGTTCGGAAAAGATATTGGGCGCGAAGTTACAGTGGTTGGCCGTCGATTCGTGGTGCGACGCCTAATAATGCTCACCATAGCCTGAAGTCGCTCGAGGCAATGGGCTATATCCAACAACTTGTGACACAGAACGTTGATGGCCTGCACCAGGCAGCAGGACATAAAAACGTCGTTGATCTGCATGGACGCCTCTCCGAAGTTGTTTGCACACAGTGCGGCGCATTAAGCGCGCGAGAAAGGCTACAGCGTAGATTCTCTGAATTAAATAGCAACCTGTCCACCAACTATGAAACACTGCAACCCGATGGGGACGCTTCATTGGACCACAATGTCGAGACAGAAATCACGAGTAGCTTGATCATCCCTGCATGCGAAACCTGTAACGGCATGCTAAAACCCAACGTTGTTTTCTTTGGCGGCACGGTACCGCGAGAAACCGTGGAATCAATCTATAGTGCAATGGATAATATCGATGGCCTGCTGGTTGTCGGCTCATCTATGATGGTCTTTTCCGGCTTTCGATTCTGCAAACGCGCAAGCGCTCTTAAGATACCCATCGTCTCTATAAATAACGGCAAAACACGAGCAGATGATTTACTCAGTTTAAAGGTGAATGGCGATTGCGTCAGCGTCCTTACACAAACCGCCTCGGCATTAAGCAAATAATACGACGACCAGCAAACCACAATTTTTGATCTTTATTCGGGTTCCCCCGTCACTTTGTCTTCTGGACCACATGCAAAGAGTAGCGCTTGCACAGTATCCAAGCCCATGTCGTTTAGCCG
>CAXRCG010000135.1:0-14520 GCA_964228885.1 Pseudomonadales bacterium
ACCATCTTCATTGACTGGCGTCTGTTGTCATGACTCACATGGTTGAAACGCTCCCTTTCATAATCTATGCCGCCGAACGTTCTTACAACCCGATAACCTTGCACTGCCTCGGAGGCAACATGGGTGACATCGCCCATCGAGTCCTGAATTCTGCCGCTGATCTTTCGAAAACGTTTCCCCGCAAAATTGACAATAAACGCAATGAATGGTCCGACGAAAATGAAGATCAGTGTCAGCTTCCAGTTCAGATAGAAGAGATAAGCCATATAACCTATCACCGTAAACCCTTCCCGGATGACAACCCGCACAGCGTCGGTGGCTGCGCCAGTGACCTGCGTTACATGGAAAGTCACTTTGGCAACCAGATGCCCCATTGCACTCTTGTCGTAAAAGCGACTGGGTAGCTTGAGCAGATGATCAAATAGCTCACATCTGAGCGTATGGACAAGGTTTGTCCCTATATAAGTAATGAAGTAGTTTCCAATAAAGGTGCCCAAGCCTCTGCCAAGCACAACCAACACAATAAAAATCGGAATGAGTGTACGATTCAAGGTTTCCGGCTCACCAAAGTACTGGCGAATAAATGACCCGGCGAAACTGTCGGGAACAACACTTCGTCCTTCGAGAAAATCGATAATGTAGGCAATCAGTTGTACGAAACCAACGTTAGCTGCAGAATAAATAAAGAATCCAAACATACTGAGCAAAAACGCAGCCCAGTAGATGCTCACGTACTTGAGCAGCCTGCCGTAGACCTGTACATCTGATTTTGGCTTTGTGCGAGGTGGTGCGTCTTCGCTTGCCCGATCAGTTTCAGGCTCAGTAACGTCTTCAATTGATGAGTTTGGTTCCTTCATCTCGAAGCTACTAATTTTGCTCACGGAAATTTTTGGTCGTGATGCGAAGATGACTGAAACCAAGCTGACCCGCGGCATCCATTGCAGTAACAACTGACTGGTGGGGAGTCGCCGAATCTGCCGTAATGATGATAGGCAATGTGTTGTCTCCATCACTAACTTTCTGAAGTGCATTCATCAGCGTTTTAAGTTGATTATTAACAAGAGCCACTTCGTTGATTGCAATCTCACCAGAGCGGGTGATAGAAATTTCTAGGGTTCGCTCTACCAGCGAACTAGGACTACCGGAAGCCTCCGGAAGATCGATCGATAACTGGGTATCCTTCGTAAAAGTTGTAGAAACCATAAAAAAAATAAGCAGCAGGAAAACCACATCAATCAGTGGTGTCAGATTTACCTCAACTTCATTGCGTGTATGTCTGGCAAATTTCAAAGTTACGAGCCTTTTATCTAACGCGCCAATTCACGTTTTGGTGAGCGGGTTTCAGCTTTCTCTGCATTTGTCCTGTCACCATTTAACACTTCAACCAACTTTAAGGCTTCCTGTTCCATCGTAATCACAAGCTCATCCACCCTGCGCTGAAAAAACCTGAAGAAAAACAGACTGGGGATTGCAACAGATAAGCCTGCTGCAGTTGTAATCAGCGCTTCCGAGATACCACCGGCTAGCACTGCTGCATTGCCGGTTCCTTCGAGCTTGATGGCGGTAAACACCTTGATCATACCAATGACTGTGCCCAACAGTCCCAATAAAGGTGTAACGGCAGCAACAGTGCCAAGTGTATTCAAGTAGCGCTCCATCTCGTGTACGACATGCCCGGCAACTTCCTCGATGCTCTCTTTCATCTGCTCACGGCCTCGTTTATGGTTGCTAATACCGGCGGCAAGAATTTGTCCGAGTGGTGACCCAGCTCTGAGTTCACGAAGCTTTTTATTGTCCATTTCATTACTACGAATCCAGTTCCACACCTGAACGAGCAGGTTTTTGGGGACAATTTGGGTTGCTCGCAACGTCCAGAATCGCTCGATGCAAATTGCAGCGGAAATAATAGAACATAAAAGGATTGGCACCATAAGCCAACCACCCGCCTGAACTAATTCAAACACAAGTTAGAATCTCCAAATCAAGACAGTAAAGCTGTGAGCGTACTCTACCACATACGCTTTAAAATACATCCCGATATCAACCAGGCAGCCTCAATTTATCGAGTAAAATCAACGTACTCCGAAGATTTTAGATAAGAAAGAATTCAAGAACCGACCCTTTGGATCAAGGTTCTGTCGAATCTCACAAAAGCGATTAAAACCAGGTAAAGAATCTGACAATTCTGCAGCTTCATAGCGATGGACTTTCCCCCAGTGAGGACGCCCCTGATGGGCTCTAAAAACAGATTCTGCAGCATCAAACAGTGGCGATGGGTCAACTGAGGCATCCTGATGGACTGAAATGGTTACCGTATCTCTACCTGAAGCCGAGCTGATCAGCATATCGTCTCCCTTCAAGGTTCGATATTCCACCGGCCATACGACTTCCGGGAAGTCAGTTTTCATCATCTGACGAATTGCTAGGAAGCAAGCCCACCCTGCTTCCGCCGGAACTGAAAACTCCATTTCATTAAACTTATCTTCGCGAGTGGAAGGAATAATGTGATAACTAGGCCCTACCTCCTCCCACTTACTAGGCTTGTATGATTTTGTTTCCTCGGTAAGGTTGAGACTTTTCATAGAACATCTGTCTGAGCCTGGTAGCCAGAAAAACTCCCAATTGCGATTGCTAGCGATAAGTGTTTCTCGTTGCTCCGCGCACTCATCAACACTTGCCAACCAGTTACGCTCATGCAGATAATAGGCTGGGATGCCTTTTAGTGTAACTTCAGTGATTAACCCAAGCGTCCCCATAGAGACTCTAGCTGCCTGAAGATATTCAGGTCTAGAAGATTCATCAATTGTTAAAATGTCACCCGAAGCCATGACCATACGTATTCTGCTGACTTGACTCGGAATATTCTGGAAGGCGCTGCCAGTGCCATGAGTCCCTGTGCTGATTGCCCCAGCAATCGATTGACGGTCTATGTCACCCATATTTTCCATGGACAGCCCCAGCTCCCAAAGTGGTTCACCCAGTTCATGAAGCTTGGTACCAGCGCGAAATGTGACTTCTCCTGTAGCACTGTTACTCGAAATTAGTCCGCGATAGTTATCTAGCGACACGAGATAATCGTCTGTCCAAAACGGGACAAAAGAATGCGCTGACCCAATCGTTCTAACAGTTCTGTTTTCACTTTCAGCTTTGGCGAGCAGAGAAATAATCTCATCCTCAGAATTTGGTGTTGCCAACGCTAACGCATTGTGCCTTTGCCGACCCGACCAGCTTTGCCACTCCAGTGCCATTGTTCTACCTCTCAATAATCCTGAATTTATCGACGAGACTACACGACAACAGACAGTTAAAACAGAATAACGCCGCATCCCCGGATAGATTTTCTACAAAGGCTATTACGTAGCTTAAAGCAACAATGACTCGTCGATACTATGGAATAAGCTGGCAGAGTCGATAAGAGAATTAGCACTGAGCTTTTTGACACCATAGACTTCGGCGGTGACATTGTAACTTCTCTTGATTTTCTCGATTAGCAGATCAAAATCACCGTCGCCAGATAGCAGGACGATTGTATCGACTGATCTTGCTGCATCCATGACATCAATCGCTATGCCCACATCCCAATCCCCCTTGGCAGACCCATCGCTTCTTTGGATGAAGGGCTTTAGACGTACCGTAAACCCAATGTGCTTCAGCGCATTTTGGAATTTTAGTTGCTTTGCGTCACCGCGATGAATGGCATAAGCAGTTGCAGAAACGATCTCACCCTCAGAGTCGATTTTGTTCCAGAGCGCTCGATAATTGAACTGGCGTTTAAATGCGCTCTGAGTTGTGTAATAGATATTTTGGACATCAACAAAGATCGCTATTCGATTCACGGTAAGTTAACGATTTCCATTTACCGGGCGACGTTGAGTGCCACCCCTGCGCCCACGACTAGGCGCTACGTTACCATTAACATCCCGGTTACCTGATCGACGGTTTCCACCTCCGGCACCAGAACTCTTGGCCGCAGTTTGAAAGGAACTATTTCCAAAATTGCTGTCCGCTCGATTACCTGACTCACGACTACCGCGATAATTACCTGGACTGTTACCAACGTTGTTACCTGCACTACTACCGGTATTTCCAGCGCCATTACCGGATTTACGTCTTCGCCGAGACCGACGATCCTGCCCCGTTGATGTATCACCAGCATGACGATTGCGCCCGCGCGCTTTTTGCTCGGATCGCTGACCACTCGGCTTTTGGCCATCTTGATGTTCTGCCCTTGGCTTCTTGGGTTTGCGGGCTTTGATCGGCCTGTGGTCTAGACGAGACTCTGGCAGCACATGCTCGGGATCGAAGTCATCGACAATCTCTCGGGGCAGCAACTTTTGGATCAGTCGTTCTATATCACTCAGTTGTTTAAACTCATCGGCACTGACTAACGAAACCGCTTCGCCCGTCGACCCAGCGCGACCTGTGCGCCCGATTCGGTGCACATAATCTTCTGGCACATTGGGCAAATCAAAATTAACAACATGAGGTAACTGGTCAATGTCCAGGCCCCGGGCAGCAATATCTGTCGCAACCAAGACCCTGACGGCACCCTGCTTAAAATCCGCCAATGCTTTAGTACGAGCACCCTGCCCTTTGTTGCCGTGAATCGCCGCTGCGTTGATGCCTTTCTGTCCGAGTTGCTTGGTTAATTTGTTTGCTCCGTGTTTGGTCCGTGAAAATACCAGCACCTGGTCCCACTCATTATCGAGAATCAGACGGGTCAACAATGCGGTTTTTTGCTTTTTATCTACCGGGCAGATCCACTGCTTGACTGAAGGTGCGGCGGTGTTTCGAGGCGTGACAGATATCTCAACAGGATTGTTTATCATCCCCTTGGCAAGCTGACGAATGTCAGCTGAGAATGTCGCCGAGAACATCAAGTTTTGTCGCACCGGTGGTAACAGGTTCAAAATTTTACGAATATCGTGAATGAAACCCATATCCAACATTCTGTCAGCTTCATCGAGCACCAGCACTTCGAGCTCATCAAATCTGACCGCTCTTTGACTATATAAATCGAGCAAACGCCCCGGTGTTGCAACAAGAACATCCACGCCCCGTCGCAATTTCATCATCTGGGGATTGATTTTCACACCACCAAAGACAACAGTTGAGCGAATGGGCAAGTTTTTCCCGTAGGTAACCACACTCTCGGCAACCTGAGCAGCAAGTTCTCTCGTTGGCGTAATCACCAAGGCACGCACTTGATTCGCGCTCGCAGATTGCCCTTTCGACAACTTTTCCAGTATTGGCAACGTGAAGCCTGCCGTCTTGCCAGTGCCCGTCTGCGCGGCAGCCATTACATCTCTTCCTTCAATTACCGCAGGAATAGCTTTGAGCTGAATAGGGGAAGGTGTTTTGTAACCATGGGATTCCACGGCTTCAAGAATAGGCTGGGATAATCCCAAACTGGCGAAAGTCATAAAACGGGTCTTTTTAATGGTTGAGAGTGCGCCGCAACGCGCTCGGCGCTGGGCAGCTTACAGGGTATGGATACAAACTACTACGATCAGACGAATTATTTTCCGTAGGAATAAAATCCCCGGCCAGATTTGCGACCGAGGTAACCTGCAGCCACCATTTTCTTTAACAACGGACAAGGCCTGTATTTCGAATCGGCAAATTCATCGAACAACACATCCATTACAGAGAGGCAAATATCGAGACCTATCAGATCGGCTAGCGCCAAGGGGCCCATAGGATGATTTGAGCCCAATTTCATCGCCGTATCGATATCTTCAACCGAGGCCACGCCCTCAGCGTAGACAAAAACGGCCTCATTGATCATCGGGACAAGCATTCTGTTTACAACAAATCCCGGACTATCTTTGACTTCGACAGGTGACTTCCCCATTCGTATTGCTATCTCTTTGGTGGATGCAAATGTTTCATCCGACGTCTGTAAAGCGCGAATTATTTCAACTAATGCCATCACTGGCGCCGGATTGAAAAAGTGCATGCCAATCACCTGCTCTGGACGCATACTACCTGCAGCAATCTCGGTCAGAGAAATAGAGGAGGTATTAGAAGCTAGGATCGCATCTGGATTTGCTGCGTCATTGAGCTCGCGAAAGATACTGCGCTTGATTTCCGGATTCTCTGAGGCTGCCTCGATCACAAGGCGGGCCTGATCGATTTGCTTGAAATCATTTGCTGTAGACAAACGAGATAGGGTCTCTCTCGCATGGGCCTGCGTGACTTTCTCACGACTGAGAGCTCGTTCAACTGAGTTGTTAATACTCGCCAACCCGCGCTCAAGTGCGGTAGCACTTACATCAATCATCTGCACACTAAAACCTGATTCGGCAGCCAATTGTGCTATTCCTTGTCCCATCGTACCGGCGCCTATCACTGCGATCATATTTTCGTTCATAAAAGCTCTCTTGGTGTGTCGTTTTCAAATACGTTTGCGACGCAAATTATGCTGACATTCAAACCAAAACGACAGTCATTTGATGCTATGCCCAGCTTCTGCGGCAATTTCGAATGAACGCAAACGTTTCGAATGATCGTAAATAGAGCTGGTGAGAATTAGCTCGTCCGCTCCGGTGAGCGAAATGAACTCAGCCATTTCTGATTTAATCTCTGGTAAAGCACCAATGGCAGAACATCGGCCCATCTGCGACAGTAACATATGGTCTTCTTGGGTCAGTTGTTTTTCGAAATTCTTTATCGGTGGCGGCAGCTGGCTGGGTTTACCACGCCGCAGGTTTAAGAAAGACTGAAGGGAAGATGTACGCAGATATTCAGCTTCCTCGAGTGATTCTCCGGCACAAATGTTGTACCCCATCATCAGGTAGGGTTGTGCTAATTGCGCTGAGGGTTTGAAGCCCTCTCTGTACAATTCAATCGCCTGTAGCATCTGCGCCGGAGCGAAATGCGAAGCGAAAGCAAAAGGCAGACCGAGCATGGCCGCAAGTTGCGCGCCAAATAAGCTTGAGCCCAAGATCCAGAGAGGAACATGGGTACCGGCCCCGGGTACAGCTGTCACCTTTTGACCTTCTTCGGGCTCCGCAAAATATTGCTGTAGTTCAATGACATCGCGAGGAAAGTCTTCTGCACTGCCGTGCAGGGTTCTACGCAATGCGTGAGAAGTGATCTGGTCAGTGCCCGGCGCTCGCCCTAGACCGAGGTCGATACGATCAGGGTATAGCGAAGCTAGCGTGCCAAATTGCTCTGCAATGACCAATGGCGAATGGTTGGGCAACATAATACCGCCAGAGCCTACACGAATGCGGCTTGTACCATTCGCCACGTGACCGATAACGACAGCCGTTGCAGCGCTGGCAATACCTTGCATATTATGGTGTTCAGCAACCCAAAAACGTCTGAAGCCATAAACTTCAGCATGTTGTGCCAGATCAAGACAGTTCTGTAAGGCTTCGGTCGCATTGCTTCCTTGCTTGATTGGCGCAAGGTCAAGAATAGAAAATTGCGTCATGATTATTCGCCGTTCAAATGTTACACATAGTATCATCAGCGCCTACAGCACAAACAGTCAAACAAAAAGAACGAGAGAGAAATGAAAATTGATTGTTCAATCAATCCGGACCTAGCAAAAGTCAAAGGAGACGTCAGTCGTCTTGGTAGCCTCGGTTACGATGGCGCTCGCGTCGCAGAGTTAACTCACGATCCATTTCTACCGCTGACTTTGGCGGCAGAATTCTCTGAAGACATTGATTTAATGACATCCGTAGCCGTGGCGTTTGCGCGCAACCCGATGTCTATGGCTCATCTGGCGCATGACCTCAACGCATTTTCGAAGGGCCGGTTTATCCTCGGCCTGGGCACTCAAGTGCAACCCCACGTTGTAAAAAGATTTGGTATGCCTTGGTACAAGGCGCCAAGACAAATGAGAGAGTTTATCAACGCCATGCACGCGATATTTGATTGTTGGTATGAGGGAGACAAGCTAAATTTCGAAGGTGAATACTATAGGCACACCCTGATGCCAAATACATTTCAACCAACGAACACTGCTTATGGCAGACCCAAGATATATCTCTCAGCCACCGGACCACTGATGACAAAAGTTGCTGCTGAAACTGCTGATGGCTTAATCATGCATCCCTTCTCGACAGAGAAATATATCAGAGAAGTTAATCTACCCGCGATTGCGGAGGGAAGAAAGAAGGCTGAAGTTGCACCCGAGGACTTCGAGATTGACTACGCACCCATGATCGCAACAGGGCAAACAGAGGAAGAGATAAAAGAGTCAATCTCTCAGGTAAGAGACAGAATCGCGTTTTACGGATCAACACCGGGCTACCGAATGGTACTGGAGCTTCACGGTTGGGGAGAACTGCAGAGCGAACTGAACCGACTCATGCGGGAGCATAGAACCTCTGAAATGGCAGAACTTATAGACGATGAAATTTTGCACACATTTGCCATCGTCGGCGAACACGATAAAATCGCACCGGAATTCAAACGCCGATACGGCGACCTGATCGACAGATCAGCTTTTCTCGCCACAGGGCTTTCCGCGGAAAACACTCAATCTGTGATAGCACAATTAAAATTATGATTTGATAGCATTTTGTGCACTTTACACGGGTAGCCGTTATTCTTACTCTTGAATGTTTCGATAATCTTAAACCCTTGACTCTCGTAAAGTGTGATTGCGGGTTTATTTGCCTCGAGCACAAAAACACTAACCGCGGTTCCTGAGACGTTATCTTTTTGAATCAATGCCATTGCGCGACTGAGTAGTCGTCGACCAATACCCTGGCGGCTCGAATCTGGCCGCACGTAGAGCCAACCGATTTCAAGATTACCAATTCCAACAAAGCCGTGAATCCTGCCGTGATCAAATGCAACCAGTTTCCTGCAGGCGCGAAACTCATTGAGGTCTTTGGCATCATTACGAAGTGGAACAAAAGCTCTAGGATCACACGAACCCCGCAACTCAACAGGACGAGCGAGGTCATGGATAGCGATCAACTCATCCTCATCGTCCTCACAATATTCACGTACAAAAAACTGACCCACTACCAGACTGCCTTATTCAAATTTCGCAAGCAACAAACGTCGCCAGAACTCTGATTCAAAATCTGGTGTACTTTTACCCGCCTCAATTTTTCGAGTTCTGGCCACTACCAATGAATAACGCGGCAGGATGTACAGCAAATTGCCAAACGCGCCTCGCACGGAGATCAAATCCTCAGGAGCCGTGGGCACTATGTTGCCTGAATAAATTTTTTCTCTCATCGGCAACATAAATTGATCAGCGCTATTATTCCACCAACAAAACCCCCATGAGGGGTTGTCTGCAGAAGCACCCTGTGTCATCTGGGTGAGATAATGCTTGGGCACGAGTTGCATGTCGTTCCAAACTCCCTCTTTCAAGACAAGCTCACCAATCCTGGCTAAATCATCTGCCGTCGATTGCAACCCAGTGATCGCTGTCCCATCGGGTAACTTCTGCTCACGATCCTCCCAGTAAGTATTTGTCATTCCCAAAGGGTTAAATAACCATTCGCGGCTTAATTCGTTAAGGCTTAATCCCGTGTGGAGACAAAGTATTTTCTTGAGATAGTTATAAGCCGTGTTGTTGTATCGCCATCCAGCGCCAACCTCGCCTAAAGGCTGAAGTTGCTCGTCCATTCCGGTTGTCATCGCAAGCAATGTTTCTATCGTGACACTCGCTTCGTGCCAAGGAGAAAGCCCAGTCCATTCTGGGTCAAGATGGTGATTGATAGCATCACAGGTTTCTAGCAAATATTTCTCTTCCGCGATTCCAATTAACAACGAGAGGATCCCTTTTTGAATCGCAAAAACATCCGTCTCAATCACTGCGCCGACAGGACTAATTAGGCGCTGCTGATTGTACTCCACAACCAACTCCGTCGTACCCTGATCGTTGGAATACTGAATCAGGTCTTCAAGTAGAGGTGCCGACCAATCAGAATTAGACATCGCTATTTCATTCATGTTGCAAGATACCCTCCGTCGACAGGAATTGATGTGCCCGTAATATATCCTGAGTCATCGGAAAGTAAGAAGGCTATTGTCGCGCCATATTCTTCATAGATATGGCCAGCTCGTCGCACCAGCATCCAAGGTTTGGGACGTGGTAATACTGCTATTGGCGTTTCATGTGTCTCTCTATCCTCACCGACATGTTTACCAAGATTGGATTCTGCAACGGGACCAGGTTGAATAGCGTTAGCTCTTATTCCCCGGTTGCCATAGTCAACAGCTATCTGTTTTGCTAGCTGAATAACTCCTGCCTTCGAAACAGCGTAGGACGCTGCTGCACCACCGGCACCGATGACAGAACCCGCAATCGAGGAGGTCACCACATAGGAACCCCCACCCCCTGCAAGCATATGAGGTATCGCATATTTGGCACACAAGAATGGCCCAGTTAAATTCACGCCCAGCACAGAATGCCAGTCATCGAGAGTCGTCTCGTGAATCCACCCGGAACCGGCCGTACCTGCATTCGCTACCATGCCATAAAGACCGCCATATTCATTCACTAGGGTCGCCACGGCATGGGCGACATCCTCTTCTTTTGCGACGTCACACTGTATCGCCAAAGCGGAACCGCCCGATGCATTAATTTTCTCAGCAACAGCGATCGCGAGAGGCAACCGAATATCCAACACACCCACCTTTCCGCCTTCTGCGGCAATACGTTCACAGGCACCTTTTCCAATGCCACTGCCACCGCCCGTGACCATGACCACCCTTTCTGCCAACCTCGTTTTTTCCGTCATTGGTTATCCTCTCTAAGGTTATAGTTTTTAATGGGAATATATTGCCCATGGCGACGCTTATTGGAGAATAATTCTCATGGCCATTCCTCTATCGAAGGAAGAATCTTGACAAACTTCGAGATACACGACAACGCTAGAGCGTTTGCTAGCCTAGCTAGAAAAGAGGGTTAAAGCTTCCGTTAACTGTGAGTTGACAATTTTGCCAGAAAAATTAGACAAAAAAGATAGATCAAGCGGCTTTTCGAGCTTCAGGCTCGATCAGATCAGCATTCAACTGGACAAGATTGTTCGATTTTGAAACGCAATCTTCCAACCCTTGGTTCAAAAAGTTGGCAATATAGGGATCAATATGACCCGGTTGCGTTGAAAGGCAATGCGCGGCCCATGCGATAAAATTGAACAATTTGGTTTCCTTGTAAACATACTACCTCTTGGACGCTGCGTGATGTAATCAACACACGCTCAGAAGAAGCGATAAAAGCGGCGCATTGTACTGATATTGTTCAGTAAATCACTAAAAAGCTTTGCCGTTTTCCTAGATCAAACGGGTTGGGGTATTATCTCAAGGGATAAAGCTGCAACGAGGTCTGCAATATGAGTGAATACCGGCTATACGAGCGTTTTTTCGAGCTTGCTAGCTCGATGCGTGCCATGAGAAGGCTTAAACCTGACCCCGTGCCACCGTCAATACTGAATAAGATACTCGAAGCTGGCGTGCAAGCTCCATCTGGTCAGAACACACAACCCTGGTCATTTCTTGTTCTACAAAAGCCTGAAAGTAAAGCCTGGTTTGCCAAGCAATATAAGGCAGCAATTGAATCCAGGTTCACCGGCATGATGTCAATGTCGACCGAAAAAGATACTCCACTGACACGACAGATAAAGGCAATGCAGTATCAAGTCAACCACATGCACGAGTTTCCTGTACTTCTGATCGTCTGCGGACTGCGTGATTGGCCATTCAAGGTCGCCGAAGCAGATAGAATTGGTCTCGCACCACCCAACTTCGGTGCTGTTTACCCCTGCGTACAAAACATATTACTCGCGTGCAGATCCCTAAAGCTGGGCGCTGCGCTAACTACAATGCATCAGGTGTTTGAAGAAGCACTATGCGAGCATTTTGCGATTCCGAATGAATATGGCGTGGTAGTTACGATTCCTATTGGCTATCCAATGGGGAAATTCGGCCCAGTGCGCAGGAAGCCTGCGGCAAACAAAACTTATTATGAAGCATGGGGTCAACACTAGCTTTTCGGTCTCGATTTGAATCAATTAGGCACAAGAGCAGTGAAAACAGCTATGTCAAGAAGAAAATACTGGTAGAATCTAGGCCCATGTACACCTTAAAGCATTTCAGTATTGCCCTAATTGCCTCGATTGTTTTCATCGTCGCGCCAGTTCTTGGCTGTTGCTCAGCCACGCCAATGCCATCCAACACGGGACAATCATTGCTTACCCCGGTAATCGATTTATCCGCCTCAGAACATCACCTTGTGACAAATGATACACAGATGCCCTGCCATGATATGGCCACGAATGCTGAAATTGATTTGCCACTTCAAGACGAACCCTCACACGATTCAGGGCACTGTGATTCCTGCGCAAATTGTGTCACGACTATGGCTCGAGAGACCGCGCCTGTCCTTGTCTCGTCCTTAATAGATGATACCGACTTCGAAGCGCTTTATTTCTTTGTGTTGCTCGATTTTTCCGCTTTCCAACGAAAAGCATTATTTTCAGAAAGGCCGCCCGACAATCCTCCGATATTGGCTTTTACCCCTATCACCTTACATCAGATTCTGACTATCTAGACCTAACGGTTCCTTCGGCTGCGTCACGGCTTGTCTCGCCGTGGCTACTTCTTGGTTCCTGATGGAAAAGATAAGATGAACCCAAATCTCAAACTTAAGACCCAGCCTATTGCGCGGCTCTTGGCACGCTTTTTCCCTAGTGTTTGCGCGCAACTATTGGCTATCTACGCACCTTTAGCGATCAGTTCAGATGCGATAGAGTTTCAGCCGCAAAGTTTTTCAGCGATCGAAGCGCGTTTGTTAAAGCACCCCACGCTTCAGCATCTCAAACTCCGATCTGCTGCCATGCAAGCGTTCTCGAAGGCGGACAGCGCCCTGCCAGACCCAGTAATCTCGCTAGGCCTTAATAATGTGCCAATCAAGACCTTTGCATTCGATGACTTCTTACCCACTCACAAATCTATTGGTATCCAGCAATCGATTCCTAACAGTGGTATCAGACGGGCACGGCTACAAAAAGCGAGAACAAAATCCGCATCGCTGGATTTGGCATTCGAATATGAACTCAGTCTATTGCGCGCTTCTTTGATTATCGGACTTATCGATCAGGTGAACCTAGCGCAGGAAATCTCTCTTGCACGTCAGCGGGATCGCAAATATTCAGAATTGAAACAGGTCGTTCGAAACGAAATAAATGCAGGCAGAGCCATGGTATTCCGCTTAGCCAGGATAGATATCGAACGCGCTGATGTCGCACAGGAAGTCGTAAATTTGCAGGCTCAGCTCTCCGCGGTCAAAGCTAAGATTAACAGTCTTATCGAAATGGAAACTGACATCCATCCTCCTACTCTGCCACTGACCGAATGGGATGGAGACCCCCTTTCATTTCACAGAGTCAGATTAGCGATGGCAAATATCTCCATCGCGGAAACAAGAGTGAGTGAAGTTCAAGCCGAAAATGGACCGAGCTGGGGATTAAGCCTGATGTATCAACAACGTCAGGCAGGAACGGGACAAACAGGGTTGCCCTTCAGCGGAGACGATTGGTTCTCCGGACAGGTTACATTCACGGTACCGATATGGGCGAGTAAAAAACAAGCGCCAGCGCTTCAAGCAGCGATAGCAGAAAAAGCTGCCGCAAAAATGGATGTGTCATCTATCGCCAGGGAAGTAGAATTTGAATGGCGCCGCTTCGTAGCAGAGCGAAAAGCTGCGGATGCGAACATCGTATTGCTTGAGAAGCAACTGCAGGCTTTGGATGAACAAATAGCTGCGTCGCTCACCACCTATGAATCTGGCACTGGTGACTATGCACCGATTGTCGACGGGGAAATAACACGACTTCAATTTAAGTCAAAAATATCTCGTGAAAAAGCCAGACGTAACATGATGACGATAAGGGCAAACAGCCAGCTGGTGCTGATATGAAACGAGGAATACTTAGTACAACAATATTAATTTTCAGTCTTTATTTTAGTCAACCTTCGCTGTCACAGAAAGTAGCAGAATATACCTGCCCCATGCACCCACATTACATCTCCGTTGACGCTGATGGCATCTGCCCAGTATGTGGTATGGATTTAGTAACAGCGAGATTATCCCAAGCACCGCCCTCAATACCGGAGGTTATTCAGGTATCTGAAGGTATGCTACAGACAATGGGTGTGAGAGTTGCAGAGGTAAAGAAAACCGCACTTAGTCGCAAGATCCGAGCCTTCGGCAATGTGCAGGCGAACACCCGAAGGGAAGTTGTTTCGGCATCCCGTCTTGAAGGCTGGATTGAAAATCTCGCCGTCACAGCAGAGGGGGATACAGTCGCCCGTGGTCAGCTCCTTTATCAAATTTACAGTCCTGAACTCGTTGCTGCACAAAAAGACTTTTTAGCGTCCCTTAATATCGGCAACAAAAACAGAATCAACGCAACTGAGCAAAGATTAAGATCACTAGGCATGCAACGAACTGCAATTGCATCTCTTAGAGAGAAACGAGAGCTCCTCGAAAGAATACCGGTCTATGCGGAAGATAGCGGCACCGTTCAATCACTC
>CAXRCG010000136.1:0-12262 GCA_964228885.1 Pseudomonadales bacterium
TCATACCCTTGGGACAAGCATGGCCGAAGACGTACTTGTCTATGAGGAAGCAGACCCAGAGTTCTATACATCGGTTTATCAGACTCGATCAGAAGACTACATTGCGATCTCGTTATCGAGCACGGGCTCTTCGGAAATCAGACTTATACCCGTATCAACCCCGATGGCGCCTCCCATTATATTCCTTGCTCGGGAAGCGGATCATGAGTATAGAATTCGTCATATAGATGATACGTTTTACATCCTCACTAATTGGCAGGCAAAGAATTTCAGGCTCATGAAAGTTCGTGAGGATCTGATTGGTGACAAACAGCGCTGGATCAATGTGATGGCTCACAGAGCATCAACACTTATTCAGGATGTCGAAGTATTCGATCAGTTTCTAGTCACCCAGGAAAGCTCGCAAGGGCTGTCAATGTTGCGGGTTCAGTCTCGCAACGGCAGCTCGGACTTCGATTTTACACCCAACGCGTTAGGTGAGAGCTTAGATACAACCATCGAGTTTCCTGATCCAACCTACTCTATCTTCCTCGCCTCCAATCCTGATCCAGCGAGTACAAAACTTCGATACTTCTATTCGAGTCTGACAACGCCTGCGTCGGTTTATGAGTATGACATGGTGAATAGTAGCAGTAAGCTGCTTAAACAGGACGAGGTGCTTGGTGCTTTTAACAGCGCCAGTTATGTCTCAAAACGCGTGTTTATTGACGCTCGGGACGGCAAACGCGTGCCGGTATCGCTGGTCTACCGTAAAGACATGTGGAAACCGGGTGAGAACCCACTTTACCTGAACGCATATGGTTCCTATGGTTATTCTTCTGATGCCAGCTTTCAGTCACTTCGATTGTCTCTTCTGAACAGGGGTATCGTTTACGGCATTGTGCATGTTCGCGGTGGAGAGGAGCTCGGGCGACAGTGGTACGAAGACGGTAAGTTGCTTCGAAAGAAAAATACATTTCAAGACTTCATCGATGCAACCGATGCGCTGGTTGAGGCAGGTTATGGAGCAAAAGATAAAGTCATTGCCATGGGAGGATCCGCCGGTGGTCTTTTGATGGGAGTCATAGCTAATGAGGCCCCAGAAAAATATCTCGCCGTTATTGCCCATGTGCCTTTTGTTGATGTGATCACGACGATGAACGATCCAACGATACCATTGACGACTGGAGAATATACTGAGTGGGGAGATCCTGCGGACAAAACCTATTTTGACTACATGTTGTCGTATTCACCTTACGACCAGATCAAGGCACAAGATTATCCTCATATGTTTGTGACAACCGGACTCCATGACTCACAGGTACAGTACTTTGAACCTGTAAAATGGGTTAGCAAACTTCGGAAAATGAAAACGGACAATAATAAATTGCTGCTGGATATCGACATGGGGAGTGGACACAGCGGTGCCTCGGGTCGTTATGAACGTTACAAAACCGATGCACTGGAGTACGCTTTTCTATTTGATATTCTGGGGCTGGGCAGCTAGCCCCGACGAATGTCGCTGGAGGATTGATCGACTCTAAATTCTACTTCAGGAATACCGATGCTCATCCCGCGCAACGCCGCTGGAATTTCAAGTTCGCTTAGCGTTGTAAACTTGCTGTTGATTTCCCGTCCGAACACCAAAAATTCATGTCTCCGTTCTTTTAGCTGACTAAGAGCAGCATTCCGCGCTTCCTTGCTGTTGTTGTAAAATGCGGGATCAGCGATCCGAATGAGCGTGTCTGTTCCAACAACGAACTTACAACCCGGAAATAAACTGGACTTTTCCAAAAAAGTGGGCGCGTTCGTTAGAACATAGGTTCGTGGGGCAATGTCATGGCACCTGCGTTCAATCTCGATAAAATTTAATGGATGTTTTTCAACGTTGGTGACTGATATTTCTAGCACAACATCGCATCCATAGTGCTCTTTGGCTGTGTCGATAATTTGCTGATGCCCCTCATGGATGGGGTTAAAAGCGCCTGGAAAAATGACTTGGGGTGGCTCGCTACTTTGCCAAGTTGATGATAGCTGCCCCGTGTGGAGATCAGCCCAATGCGATTCAGCTAGCTGTTGTTCTTTCTTGAGTAAATCCTTTTTTGTCACGTCCTTCAAGTTAACTTGCAGGCCTGAAGCCTCGGCCATGAGCATCAGAATCAGATCGCGACACAGTTGCTCTTCTTCTTGTCTAGATCTGTCTTCCTGAAATTCTAATGATACAGATGTGGTGCTGTTGCACGATTGCACGCTAACGTGACAGCGATTAGTGCCTCGCCTGGTTCTGTCCGTTGCGATAGCTGCAGAGCAGCCTAAGCCAAACAGTGAGTCGGCCGGTGCATCGGGCAGCAGCTTCTGACATCGGATAAATGAGGCCATCGCCATTGCCTGTGCTGTTTGTGCGCTACAAGCCTGATCAACAGCCCCTCCTAAATAGTGATGCAGGGAATTGGTGTCGTAAGGCACGATGGCTTCAACCAGCGTCTTTGAGGCGCCTGGTACGGCGAGAATCGAAGAGATTGCGCTGCTACCGCCTCCTGTAACCGCGAGCACCCAGTGTCCAGGAGCATGGTGGAGTTCCTCAACAATCTTTGTCTGCATCTCGGTGGCCCAGCGGTTGACATTCTTAATAAAAAATCTTGATTTTGAGTTTAGCAAACAGGCGAGAGACATTCCTAATCGAAAGCGTTCTGTTTTGCTATCAGGGGAAAAACATAGGTGATTGATGGAACTGACCGAGACTGACCTTTGAGAGACGACATAACCAGTCACCGTATATATGCTTCATCAGCTCGCCGCTGTCTCGCACGATGGCGATAGGAAAGGGTTTACATCGTTATGCGTTTTTTGGTCTGCCGTGACCAGTAAAAATCGGTACAATAAACTCAAATTAGTCAGTTCCTCGTTTTGATAGAATCAATTCGACTTTCAAGCTAAGAAACTCCCGTTATGATTAAGACTTTTAAACTGTATCTGGTGCTCACAATACTAAGCTGTCTAAGTGGCATCGCTCTTGGTGCCAGTGAACCGCCTGTTCCAACCCTCACACCCGAGGAGCTTGAGAACTATCAGTTTGCCTCTCCACCGGATGAAGAGAAGGAGATAATTAAAGCGTTAAATGTTGGTCAAATGGAAATCATGAATGCCCAACGTCGTTCTGTGCGTGAACTGCTTGTTCGCAAATTGGGCATTTTGTCGCTCAAGGGTGATAAGCGAGACCTGCCGATTCTTCAACAATTGGTCGACAGGCGTTTAATACATACAAGGGAGGTTAAAGAATGGCAGGCAATTGGCGTGTATTTCGGCGATATTCTTGTCAGAGAATTTGGGTTACATTGGGTCGTATACGAAGATAAACTGGGCATTAGCAAGGCGTTGCGGTGGCGTTCGACAGAGAACTATGTGTTTCCGGTCACATTGTTTTCCAAAAGGAATCACTTTAACGAAAAAATTGTAATGGAAGACATCTATCGCAAACTTGAATTCGAGGTTGAGAGGTTCAAGCGCGCCGCGATGCTTTCACCGGTTAGGAACAAATAAAAAAAGTGTCGTAAAAGTAAAATCAATCCACTCAATAAATAGAAATTTGGAGTTGCCTTGCAAACTGAATCAGTAGGCGTCGGTTGGTCGTCAAGACTTGTGTTTTTAATGGCGGCGGTTGGCGCGTCGGTAGGGTTGGGAAACATCTGGAAGTTTCCTTATGTGACAGGCGCAAACGGCGGCGGTGCATTTGTCACCATGTATTTCTTGGCCGCTATTCTTGTGGCGATACCGATTCTTATTGCTGAATTAATGATAGGTCGCAGAGGACGTCTAAGTCCGCCCACGGCGATGGCTAAACTAGCGGCGGCGACCGGTAGCAACCATGGCTGGACGATTGTTGCTTGGTTTGGCGTGATTGCGGGTTTTTTGATTCTTTCATATTACAGCGTGATCGGCGGTTGGATGCTAGCTTACATACCGAAGGCCGTATCAGGCGATTTTGCTGAGCTACTGCCGTCTCAGGCTGAAGCGACATTCGCTGCACTGCTGGCTGATCCAGTCACCCTGACGCTATGGCATACGGGTTTTATTGGGGGAACAACGCTTATTATCGCCCGCGGGCTAGAGGGCGGCATTGAAGCGGCGGTTAAGGTCCTGATGCCACTTCTGTTTTTGATGCTACTGGCTATGATCGTATATGCACTGCTGCGTGGAGATATGGTTGCGGCGATTAATTTTATGTTTAGTTCTGATTTTAGTGTGATCACGCCACAGGTGTTGCTGATAGCGGTGGGGCAAGCCTTCTTTTCTCTCGGCGTGGGTATGGCGATTATGATGACCTATGGCGCTTACCTGTCGAATGATATCTCTTTGCCTCGTTCGGCAATTTTGATCGCTTTGGCCGATACTGGCGTTGCGATTCTCGCCGGACTTGCAATTTTTCCGTTGGTTTTTGTCAACAATCTTGATCCCACCGATGGTGCAGGTTTGTTGCTAGTGACGCTGCCGATCGCATTTGGTCAAATGGAAGGGGGTGCGATCCTGGGCACAGTTTTCTTTTCCCTCGTGGTTTTTGCGGCGGTTACTTCAGCAATTGCGATACTTGAACCTATCGTTTCATTCAGCATCGATAGGTTAAAGATGAGCCGAGTAAAGGCTGCAATTTGCTGGGGTGGTTTGGCATGGCTAGTCGGCTTGGCAAGCGTTTTCTCTTTCAACAGTTTAAGCGAATTCTATCCACTTGCATTTGTGAGTGCATGGGAAACCAAAACCATGTTCGATCTGATCGATCATTTTACGGCTAACCTCATGCTGCCGCTGGCCGGGGCGGGGGCTGCACTCTTTGTCGGTTGGTGTATTCCTTATGAGTCAATTAAGGAAGAGCTTGCTGGTACGCCTACAGTGTTGCTGAAAACTTGGATATTTCTGCTGCGTTTTGTTGTGCCTGTTAGTCTCTTGTTCTTGGTAGGTGCAGGTATTGTTTGATGGGTTCCAGTCGATAAATATCTTAAATTGTGTAGTGTCTCGACAATGTTAACGCATCATCGACCGGTTCATTTGAGACCTGCAGACATAAAGCTTTGGCGAGGCGGCGCCTCTTGCCTACAGTATCGATATAAACCAATGAGCTACGTGAGGGACTTATATACCGCGTGCGCTGCGGCAATATCCTGAATGGCATTGCCCAAGGATTTGTACAGGGTGATCTCTGAACTCGAAGATCTTCCAAGCTCAGTGCCAAGATAAACCTCTGCTATATCACCTTTGATATGGTCAAGCGTAAGTTCACCCTGAGCTATGGGCATCACAATGTCACCGGCTTCCTTTAGTGCCATTTTGGTATCCTCCACAAAAACTGAAGCAAGCTTTATGGTTGCTGTATCTACTTCCCGCTGTTCCGGACTGTGTGCACCGACAAGGTTCAGATGGCATCCCGGCGGGAGCCACTCGGCATAAATGACAGGGTCTCGACTGCTGGTCACCGTACAAACGATATGAGCGCCGGCAACAGCGCTTCGCGGTGAGGTTTCAGTATGACATTCAACGCCAAATACAGCTCGGGTTTCCTCTGCGAGTTGAGACGCGCTGTTTGAGTTGCGAGAGTAAATCTTGATGGCTTCGATTGCTCGAACCTGCATCATGGCTTCAATGTGTGATTTTGCCTGTACCCCTGAGCCAATAATGGCTAGGTTTTTTGCGCTCTGCCGCGCAAGTGCATCGGTAGCTGCAGCGCTTGCTGCGGCGGTCCTAATAGCAGTCACCGATGCCGCGTCGATCGTTGCCAGAGGTGACCCAGTGTTAACATCAAATAATACAATGGTGCCTTGTATCACGGGGGTCTCACTGGAGGAATTTGTCGGGAACAGCGTCAAGATTTTCGTACCGACAATCTCGGTACTTGCAGCCGGCATAATAAGTAACTGGCTGTCATTCGCAAGTTGAACAAAACTGCGGGCCGGGCAATGTGCGGTTTGTGAATACTGATCAATTTGAGCTTGCCTCATGATGGCAATGCACTTATCCATACTCAGGTTTGCATTGACCGTTTCACGATCGATGTTCAGGATACTTCTTTCGCTGAAAATTCGGGAATTTATGGTCATGTCTGCACCTTTAAAAGTTATGAAGCGCTAGTAATGCTCTCCCCGCCGTTTAATTTGAAATAAATCATAGGCTTGGCGAAAACTTTTGTTATTTAGATTCACATGTAATGCCGATACACGATAGAATGCGGCCGGCGCTGCATTCGATCAAGCAGCTTGATATTTCATAAGTATCACTTGTATTTATTAGTCATGAGAAGGGCACAATCAAAATGATTTCGAAAGCGATCTTGGGCACATTAAAGTTTGTATTCGTTGATTCTACGGTCAACATCCTCGGTGATCTGTTTGAGCAGCCGCTGATCATGTGGGCTTTCATCGGTTGGGGCTGGTTATCAATCTTGGCAATGATTACTGGATTAGTGACGCAAATCCCAAATTTGTAAATTGTCCAAGCTGGCGCATTTTTTGCGCGTAACAGCAATTTACTGAAGAGAAAATTTCCACATACGGGCATTGTGCCCGTATGCACAGCTATCACAAAAGCCTTATCTATAAGGTTAACAACGCGTCTAACTTCTCCATCACTTTGTCTCCAAATTCCGCAGTTGAAAGCAATTGCGTCTCCCCCATGCTTTTTAAGTCCGCGGTGGTATATCCGTCCTCGAAGACTGACTTCATAGCCTCCCATACAAGTTTCGCCTCGGCACCCATGTTAAAGCTGGTCTCCAGCATCATCGCGACCGAGCCAATCATGGAATAGGGATTAGCAATGTTCTTACCGGCAATGTCGGGGGCACTGCCGTGAGACGGTTCATAATAAGCTTTATCGGGTCCTATACAGGCGGAGGGCATCAACCCAAGACTTCCCAGTATGCCACCGCCTTGATCGCTGAGAATATCGCCAAACATATTTTCCATGACCATGACATCGAATTGCCCTGGATTCAGGCAGAGTGCAGTAGCCGCAGCATCAACTAACAGGTGTATGACATCTACATCGGGATAATCGACTCGAACTTCTTCTAGAATTTCATTCCAGAACACGCTGGATTTCAATACGTTGCTCTTATGAATATTATGGAGGACCTTTTTCCGTCCTTGAGCGGTTTCGAAACCAATTTTCAGGATCTGTCGCACTTGGTCTTCGTCATACTCCAGCACCTCTTTGACGTAACGCTTGCCTGCCTCGTTGACACCGCGTTCTTTCTCGCCGAAATACAGGCCTCCGACAAGTTCTCTTATTAAGATAATATCAATACCCTCAGGTATCACTTCTTTCTTCAGCGGAGAAAAATGCGCCATATCGGCACTCAGGTAAATAGGGCGCACGTTTGCATACGTATTGAAACGAGCCCGCAGGGGTAATATGGCGCCGCGTTCCGGCTGTTCGTCAACCGGTATCTTTTGAGATTCCTCATGACTCAGTCCCACTGGGCCTTTGAGAATGGCATCGGCAGCATCGCAAATGGCTTTGGTTTCTTCAGGGAATGCCTTACCCGTATTGAAATATGCAGCAGCACCGAACGGTGCGCGGATGAGTTCAAACTCGACGTCTCTGTGCCTTGTTACTGTTTCAAACACCCTGACTGCCTGCGCCATTATCTCGGGTCCAATGGCATCACCTTCGAGTATGGCGACCTTATATGCGTTGCTCATAAGCTGTTTCCGTTTACTGGTAAAATTTAAAGCGCGAATTCTATCACGCTCAGGGTGAGTCTTTTCATTAAAGAATTTCTCGGTCGCTATTTATATCGTCGTGTAGTCGCAATGCGAATGCTCGTCTGCCTCCTACAATGCCGTATCTATTTTTCGAAGGCGTTTTTATTTGCTTTTCATTGGCCAACAGAGTAGGTGAAAAGATGAAGAAATACTTAAAGCTGTTCACACACAGTTTTTGTGGTGTGCATACCGACCTGTAATCGGTAATATGTAATAACTATTTCGACCCAACAGCTAACAACAACCTCGAGGTAAAATTGATGCATGCTCCAAAGCAATTTCTTATCCTGATCTTATTTTCCATGTTGCTGGGTTGTACTCCTGAGGATAGCGTAATGCCTAATATTAAAAATACAGATACCCACCTGCAGCATCCCTATTTATTCCATTTAGTCCAGTCAGATCTATGGCAAGCCGCCGTTAATAGCGGAGAAGCCTACTTTCCTCCCACGTATCAGCAGGATGGTTTTACCCACGCGACTGCGAACCCAGATCTCTTGATGAATGTAGCGAACCATTTTTATTTGGACGTCCCGGGTAAATGGCTTTGTTTACAAATGACGACAGAAAGCCTTGCAGCCGCTGGTACCAAAGTCGTATTTGAAGGGACTGCCCCTGTCGGAGACAAAGAGCCAAACTTCGAGGGCACAGATAACGAACTATTCCCTCATATTCTCGGTGGTATTCATCCCGAGGCAGTGCTTGAAGTTCACGAAGTAATTAGATCTTCTAACGGCACATTTTTGTCTGTGGAGAATGTCACTCAAGGAGAGTGAAAACCAAGGAGAGTGAAAACCAAGGGGTCACTTTAGATAATGTTTTACTGCGGTGTTTATGAGCGGGGTCCATATTCTTTTGCTGCTTGATCGATATTACCTGCGCTGAATCTTAGTATTCCGCAAAGATATGATAGAAGTTGGCGCTTGGGGCGTATTCGCGGATGGCTGGTAGGGCAGGGTGATTTCTTGCCTTGAGAGCAAACGACTTGAAATCATTCTCCGATTGCCAACTTGCGTAGTGCAACAAACCTGATCCTGCCTCAAGCTCATGCAATCGACTCTCAATAAAGCCGGGTTGTTGGCTGAGAAAGTCCCTGATGTAATCATCTATTTGTGTTCTTGCGGTTGCGTGATTTGATTTTTTTGTGTCGAAAGTGACAACGACAATAAAATTATCGTTCATAGAAACCATCTCCTGAGTGTATTTTTTTATCCATGCAAATTAGGTCTGAATTGCAAACACGCGGTTCATTTAGGTCGGTATCGCGAACGCTTTGTCTAAATGATTGTAATACAAATTGACGAATTGCCGTTTACGATTTACTTTAAGGGTAAGAGATGTGGCATATCAATCTGATCCAGGTGAAATTTCATCGTCATGCGTATCACTAACATTCGAGACATTACTGTTTCGCTAGAAGGAAATATTTCCAACGCGATCGTAAGCTTCAACGATCACACAGTTTCGCTGGTTGCTGTGGTCAGTGATCAAATGAGAAATGGCAAAGTGGTGGTTGGATTCGGTTTTAATTCTATTGGTCGTTACGCGCAATCAGGGATCTTAAGGGATCGCATAATTCCCCGTATATTAAATTGTCAGCCGGAATCGCTGTTAACAACGAATGGTTCTGAATTTGATGCCGCGGCTGTTGCCAGAATAGCAATGAAAAATGAAAAGCCAGGCGGTCACGGTGACAGAGCAGGTGCCATTGGTGCATTGGAGCTCGCAATATGGGATTTAAATGCAAAACTCGCTGATGAACCCGCGTGGATGACAATTGCTAGAAATTTTAGTCACAGCGTAGAAGCTAGTTCGGCGAAGGTTTACGCAGCGGGCGGCTATTATTATGCTGAGGATTCTGTGAGTCGACTGCGCAAAGAACTTGTCGCTTATCAGACGCTGGGTTACAGGGCTTTTAAGATGAAGATCGGTGGCGCCACCCTCACTGAAGACCTTGATCGTATTGATACCGCACTAATGGTCGCTGGCTCGGGCCTGAATCTCGCTGTGGATGCGAACGGCAGATTTGATCTCGATTCTGCGCTTGAGTATGGCGAGGCGATAGCACCGCTTGGATTGCGTTGGTATGAAGAACCAGGTGATCCACTTGATTACAAATTAAACCGAGAGCTAACACAGTATTACGAAGGTGCGATCGCCACCGGGGAAAACTTGTTCAGTCGAAGAGACATGATCAACCTGGTACATTTTGGTGGTATGAGGAAAGAAAAAGATGTTTTCCAGATGGATGCAGGTTTGAGTTATGGACTGACGGAATATGTCAGTATGGTACAGGCATTGGAAGAGCTCGGTTACGATCGCAAACAGTGCCACCCTCACGGTGGCCATCTGATTAACCTTCATATCGCGATAGGGTTGGGTCTTGGTGGTTGTGAAGCATACCCAGGCGTTTTCCAGCCATTTGGCGGCTACGGCCCTGAGTGTGCGCTCGAAGACGGACATGTCTCGCCAACAGATGCTCCTGGGTTTGGACTAGAACAGAAAGCAGAGTTAAAAGATCACTTGTGGGTACTTTCGTAAAACCATAAAGATGTGGGTGAAATATGAAAATAGCGGTACTCGGTTGTGGAGCGATGGGTTCTATATATGCTGCATTGTTGGCTTCATCAGGGAATCAGGTTTTAGTCATTGATACCAATGATGCACACATTGATGCGATCAATGAGTTCGGATTGAGAGTGTCCGGGGCGAGTGGTGACCGAATTGTCAAGATTCCAGCATACAAGAGTGTTCCCGTTGACGAGGTCGAACTGTTAGTCGTTGCGGTAAAGGGGGCGCATGTGCATGCTGCGATTTCAAGTGCGCACGCTATCGTAAACCAGCAAACGCTGATACTCACTATTCAAAATGGGCTGGGAAGTTCTGATGCTGTTGCCAATGTATTCGGTAAAGAGAGACTCATTGTTGGGATTGCGCAGGGGTTTGGTGCATCACTGCTAGAGTCGGGTCATGCATATCATAATGATATGAAAGCGATACGTATGGGCGCGTATGACGATCTAGATCCAGAAGATGTCGGTAAGGTGGCAACTTGTTTTGCGAGTGCTGGGTTTGACGCTAAGCCGGTCGTCGATATTGAGGCGATGCAATGGGAAAAGCTCATTTGCAATGTGGCTTACAGTGCTTTGTCTGCGCTCACGGGCTTTACCGTCGGCGAGATTATGGATGACCCGCAGGTTGGACCAGTGAGCCAGCAGGCAGCAATCGAGGCCTGGGAGATTGCAAAAGTAAAGGGCGTTAACCTTCAGGTCGACGATCCTGTTGAAATGGTTAGGCGCTTCGCGGCGAGAATGCCCAACGCTAAACCATCGGTTTTACTCGATTTAGAAGCGGGGCGATTGAGTGAGGTTGGTATGATTAATGGCGCAATTCCAATAGAAGCCCAAAAACTTGCGTTGAGCGCTCCAGTCAATCAAACGCTCACTGCGCTGGTACATTCGCTTGAGCAGCGAGGGCGATAACGAGCCCGCGCTGACGTAGCCGGCTACCCTTGTTCATTCAATTGCTTTTGAATCGCTGGCATACTTTTCCAGAGAATGAATGCGCCCGTAGGGCAAAGCAATAGCGTACAAAGCGCGATAGATTTACCGATTGCTGCTTCATCCATAAATATGTAATCGGTGACCATGGCTATCACCGTCGGGCCCAGTCCAAGACCAATCAGGTTGGCGGCGAGTAAAAAAAGCGCAGTTACCTGACCACGCATTCTATTGGGTGTCATCAATTGCAGAGCGCCGCCAGAAATGCCGCCCTGAAATGCAGAAAAATAAATCGCAAATGACATCGCAACAATCGCTAACTTGTCGTTTTCAATAAAGCCAAGGGCGATAGCGCAGGGCATAATGGCGAGCATACTAAATAGTATCATTCTGATATAGGCATCGTGTATGCCTCGGGCCATCAGCTTGTCCGAAAGTAAGCCTGCGGTGACTAAACCAAGGGTGCCCGCCGAGATCATGACTAGGCCAAATACCCATCCTGCCTCTGGACGAGAGTATTCAAAGGTGCGAATAAAATAGGTGGGGCCCCATAGATTCAGTGCATACACAACCATAATGAAGATGGAAATGCCGAGTATGTGACCAAGATATGCCTGCTTGCGCAGCAGGAGATAAGAGAGAACATTTGGCAGTGGAATCTCGGCAAGATCCTGTCCTACGCCCTTGCGAGTTGGTTCGCGAACCGTATAGTACATGAGAACTGCCACTAAAATTCCTGGTAAGCCGACGATAAAGAAGGTCAGCTGCCAGCCCTCCATCTCGCCGAATATCGGCACAATGATTCGGTCCATGCCTTCAACATATCCAACAACTGCACCCCCCAACATGTATGCGAAACCCGAACCGAGTGTCACGCCGACCATATAGACAGAGAGTGCGCGTGCCAGTAGGTTCTTTGGAAAGTAGTCAGCGATCATTGAGTATGCAGCGGGTCCTAATGTGGCTTCACCAACTCCAACCCCCATGAGCGCAAAAAAAAGTGTCCAGTAACCCTTGGCAAGCCCACAAAGCGCG
>CAXRCG010000137.1:0-4774 GCA_964228885.1 Pseudomonadales bacterium
GAGAGCTAGCAAGTCAATTTAACGATCCCTCAATCAGCTACTTCCTCGCGCCGGATGCTGACAAGGGCATGGCGCATAGCCTGGCAAATGCAATTAGCAACCTTACAGGGAATCAGCGTCCTGTCGAAGGCTGCGTGATATTTCTGGGTGATATGCCCTATTTAAACGGCGCAACAATTGAAGAACTGTTAACCGTGTTCAAGGACCATCGTTCACGAGACCCGATTGTTGTTCCGATCATTCAACAGACAACGGCCACAGGTGCTACGACCCAATTACCGGGGCACCCCGTGATATTTAGCGCCGCTTACTTTACCGAGCTGATACAATTAAGCGGAGACAGCGGCGCCAAACGCGTCATTACTCGCCACAAAGCGCATGTCATTCGCATCGAGGTAAACGACCACGGGATATTGAAAGACGTTGATCGACCATCAGATATAGAAGCCAATTGAGCTTTCTTAATACTGCTCGGCCTGTTATTTCGACGTCACGCTGTGGATCTTTTGAGCTTCGCAAGAAACCTGCATTTCAACATGTAAATCTGCTTAAACCTTTGTGAAAATCTGCTGATATTGGCTTCTCCGCGAAGACGATACCATTTCTGAACAAATAAGCCCTTGAATACCGCGCTGAAATCCTGAAAATTAGCGCATTCGATATTTAACCGTTGGCTGTTGGGGAGAGAAACATGCATTCGTCGATCAACAAACGATACGCTCTGGAATTAGCAGAAGAAAACAAAATTGCTGAAATAGCCGAGGCTGGTTCACTCTGGCAGGCAATGCGACGCGAAGTTCAGGCGCGGGCGGATTTTGAGCCCATCATGGCCACATTTTTTCATGCCACCGTTCTGAACCATGATACCTTCGAGGATGCACTCAGCTATTTGCTCGCCAGCGAACTCGACAGTTCAGTTGTCTCGAGTATGGCAATTCGAGAAATCATGCAAGAAGCTTATCAGGCCGAGCCTGCGGTGATTCGTGCCGCTGAAATAGACATTAAAGCCATCAGGGCTAGGGACCCAGCGTGTAACAGTTACTCAACGCCGTTCTTGTTTTATAAGGGCTTTCAAGCGCTACAGGTGCACCGAGTCGCACATTGGCTTTGGCATCAAGAACGCCATTCCCTCGCTTTTTTCCTGCAGAGCCAAGTGAATGTCATATATAACGTCGATATTCACCCAGCGGCACAGATTGGCTGCGGCATCATGCTCGACCACGCAACCGGCGTTGTCATTGGCGAAACTGCCGTGGTGGAAGACGATGTCTCAATGCTTCACGGCGTAACACTGGGTGGTACCGGCAAAGAATCTGGAGATCGTCATCCAAAGGTTAGACAAGGCGTTCTTATTGGCGCCAATGCCTCGATTATCGGCAACCTTGAAATTGGCACAGGTGCCAAGGTTGGCGCAGGCAGTGTTGTCATGAAAGATGTTGACCCACACGTCACTGTGGCAGGGGTTCCCGCCAAAGTTGTCGGCACCCCTAACTGCGACTGCCCTGCCAAGGATATGGAACAGGACATTTAGTCACCAGCTACTGCAAGCTCAGGGAAGCCTCGCCTTCCCTGCAATCCGCCGGTGTGTATCGCGACAACTTTGTCCTCATCACTGATCTCGCCGGCTTCCAACATCTGTGATATCGCCCAAAACAGTTTACCGGAATAAACGGGTTCCAGTGGATAACCCAATTTCTCTTCCGTCTGCAGAATAAAATCTCGCAGATACGCCGGGCACTTAGCATAACCACCGCAATGAAACCGGTGGTCTATCGACCAGTTTTGGCGACGCCTTTTCCGTATCTCAGCTGCCGATTCGATTAAGTGAAAAACTGACTGTTCAGTATCTCCTTGCACCCGCGCGTTCCCCTTTAGCACAGATATTCCGGTAACGGACTCGCCGTCTTTTAAGGACCGCGCGACACCGGCAAGTGTGCCCCCCGTTGCAAAAGGCAAGATGATTTTGTTGAACGACGCTAGTACGCTGCGAAGTTCATTAACAATTTCGCCTGCGCCCTGCACCGCGAGTTCATTCGTGCCTCCTTCCGGCAGTAAATAAAAATCTCCGAACCGCTCACGCAATGCGGACAACAATGTCTGCTCTGTTTTTGATCGATAGTCTTGTCGAGAGATAAAATGAAGCTTCATGCCCAGCGACTCGGCGTCTTGTAATGTTGCTGAGAGCTTTAGTGGCCGTTCTCCCCTAATGACGCCGATCGTTTCAATCGCCTCTGACTGACCCATCAGCGAAAGTGCATGAATATGATTAGACCAAGCACCACCAAAACTCAACAGTCGGGCTTTCCCTAATCGACGCGCTTCAGCAAGATTGTGCTTCAACTTGTAGTACTTGTTTCCCCCGGGATGCAATGCTTCGAGACAGAAAACCGATACATTTTTTGAAAACTGAATTAGGCTCATTCGTCAGATAGTTCCGTGGCTATTTCGACCGCAGCATAAACATTGCTGTCTACTCCGGCCCAAACGAATCCGCAATTCTACGTCTTTTCCATGCAACAAGCAGGATACCGCTTAAAGACAGACACGATCGTAGTACCTCAATAATTCTGATGGCATCGCCAATCGGAGCAAATGTCCCGATGTCCCGATGTCCCGCAGCACACTTTCTGTTAAATCGCGATATGCAACGCGTAGTCCAGACCTCAATGCAAAATGAGAAACGCTTTTTGCAATGAAACCGGCCTCCAATGTAAAAATATTTTAACTCATTGTTTTAATTCGTTTTTTTCTTCCTAATCGCATCTCAATCATTGGCACGTCGATTGCTATTTCAGAACTAAGAAACTAAGAGCAGCATCGCCATTCACAGTACGATTGTTATTTCCTACGTCGCTCCCTCCTTCCTGAGATCTATTCGAAGCCAGTACCGACAATCACAACGCGAACTAACATGACTCAAGTACATTGACTTGGTAGACCCTACATTACCTATGAAAATTCTATTAACCGGCGCCCAAGGCCAAGTAGGCAATGAGATCCAACGCCGATCTGCGAAATTAGGCCTTACTGTCATCCACACAAGTCGAGCGACTTTGGATATTGGCGACAAGAACCAGGTGTCTGCGATCTTTGAACATGAGCACTTTGACCTCATCATTAACACCGCCGCTTATACAGCAGTGGACAACGCTGAATCAGACAAAGAGGTTGCCTTTCAGGTAAATGCTGCCGGCGTAGAACATCTGGCGAGATTGGCAAAGCAGCATGCTATTCCCTTGTTTCATGTATCAACAGACTATGTTTTTGATGGAGAAACCACCGTCGCTTACCAAGAGACAGCCAAGACGAATCCCCAAACGGTATACGGCGCATCAAAACTTGAGGGAGAGCAGCGACTCAAAGAAACATTGGCGGCGCATATCATTCTAAGAACCAGCTGGGTCTTTGGGATAGAAGGCAATAATTTCGTCAAAACCATACTACGACTCGGCGAAGAAAATGATGGATTGCGCGTTGTCGCCGACCAACTAGGTAATCCAACCTTTGCTGGCTCTATCGCCAACGCATTGCTTTGCCTTGCAGCCCAATACAGCGAAAAAGGTGATCTTAAATGGGGCACTTATCATTTTAGTGACAGAGGCACGACAACATGGCACAGCTTCGCGAAACAAATCATTTCCTGTGGGCACGAACACAGTCTCATTAAAACATTGCCCATCATAAATCCTATTTCAACAGCTGATTATCCAACACCCGCACTTCGCCCCTGCTATCCGTCGTTAGATACATCTCTGTTTTTTACCACATTTCCTGAAATCGACATCAATGACTGGCAGGACGGCCTCGCACACATGATCTTTACCTTATCTCAAGAGCACGGCTGATATGCGAATACTAGTGACAGGGGGAGCGGGTTTTATTGGGTCGGCTGTGATCCGTGAAATTATCCGAAACACACACCATCAGGTACTCAACATTGATTGCCTTACATACGCAGGTAACCTCGAGAATCTCTCCAGCGTCAGTAACAGCGACCGGTACACTTTTTTGCAGGTCGATATTTGCGATATCGACAGCTTACAAAAATCTTTCGATGATTTTTCGCCCCAGATCATCATGCATCTCGCAGCAGAATCGCATGTAGATAGATCAATTGACGATCCTAGTGCCTTCCTCAAGACAAATGTCTTTGGTACCTGCAATCTACTCAACTGTTCGTTAAACCTTTTCCAAAAACTCTCCACCGAAAAGCAAGCATTATTTCGCTTCCACCATATTTCAACTGATGAGGTATTCGGCAGTCTGGGCGAAAAGGGTTTGTTTACCGAAGACACACCCTATGCCCCAACCTCCCCTTACTCCGCCAGCAAAGCTTCTTCTGATCATTTCGTCAGAGCTTGGCACCACACTTATGGTTTACCAACCATCGTCACCAATTGCTCAAACAACTATGGCCCATACCACTTTCCAGAAAAACTGATTCCGCTTGTGATCCTTAATGCACTCGAGGGAAAACCGCTACCGGTTTACGGAGATGGATCACAGATTCGTGATTGGTTGTTTGTCGAGGACCATGCAAGCGCTCTGCTGACAGCCGTGCAGCATGGCAAATCAGGCTCAACCTACAATATTGGCGGCCACAACGAAATAAAAAACATTGATGTTGTTAAACAGATTTGCGCGATCCTCGACAAGAAAGTGACGGCAAAACCAGAAAACCTCGATTGTTTTGCTGACCTGATTACCTTCGTGAGAGACAGGCCAGGGCATGACGTTAGATATGCAATTGATGCAGCGCGAATCCAAAACGAAC